>NZ_CP180545.1:3136650-3504975 GCF_047778045.1 Neptuniibacter sp. PT8_73 | reverse complement strand
TCGCATTTGATACGATTGCCTTTCCAGTAAAGGGAGAGTGCTACACAAGTGAAGCCTTTGGCTTCAGTCGCGTTGATGATCTTTACCAGCTCGCGATGGTTAAGTAACAGTTTGCGATCACGGGTTGGATCTGCGACTACGTGGGTGCAGGCTGTTTTCAGCGGAGTGAAATGTGCACCGACTAACCAAGCTTCGCCTTTGTGGATAACCACGTAGGATTCCACCAGTTGCGCGCGTCCTTCGCGTAGGCTTTTTACTTCCCAGCCAGTCAGAACGAGACCTGCTTCGAATTTATCCGAAATGAGGTATTCGTGACGTGCTTTTTTGTTTTGACAAATTGTGTTGCCCGAAGGGGCTTTCTTTTTCTTGGCCATGGCGGGCGATTATATAGATCAGGCTTGCTAAGGGAAAGCGCCTTGCAATTAGGGAAAACTATTTCTATTTGTTCATCTACTTCTACAAAGTTCTGAATGTGCAATCTGCACAATAAAAAGCTCTGTTTTTGCTATCGAAAACAGGGGAAATCCCTAAAGTTATGGGGAGCTAGCGGGGTGTGCACTTTTTGAGCAGTCAACGATGTACTTAATAAGTAAAAAGTGAAAGAATTTGCGTTTTTTCGCGACTAACCCCCCAGAAGAGTAGCAGTTCATGCAGGAAAAGAAGTCTATCCACGGTGCTTGGGCATCTCGTTGGATCTTTATTTTGGCGGCCACTGGTTCGGCAGTTGGCTTAGGTAATATTTGGAAGTTCCCATATATTGCGGGCGAAAATGGTGGCGGTGCGTTCGTACTGGTATACCTTGTCTGTATCTTGATGGTTGGTGTTCCAATCATGATGGCAGAGGTCTTCATCGGTCGACGTGGTAGACAAAGTCCTATCAATGCTATGAAGGATGTGGCGATAGAAGCCAATCATTCAGGGAAATGGTCATTTGTTGGTTGGATGGGTGTTCTAGCCGGCTTTATGATCTTCTCGTTCTACTCTGTAGTTGCGGGTTGGGTGCTTTATTACATTGCTGGTATGGGTACTGGCGATTTCATCTCTATTGGTAGTGATGATGCGGGTAAGGTCTTCAATGACTTGCTAGCTGACCCTCAGACATTGCTGATCTGGCATACGATCTTTGTTGCAATGGTAATGGTGGTTATCGTTGGTGGTGTTAAGAAAGGTCTTGAAAACGCTGTTAAGCTATTGATGCCTGCGCTGTTTATCCTTCTATTGATTATGCTTGGTTACTCCATGCAGACGGAAGGCTTCTCTCAAGGTTTTGATTTCCTATTCCACTTCGATTTCTCTGAGTTGAGTTGGAATGCCGTATTGATCGCGCTAGGTCACTCATTCTTCACCCTATCTCTGGGTATGGGTGCGATTATGGCTTACGGCTCATACATGCCTAAGAAGACCTCTATCGGCGGTTCTGTAATCACAATCGCAGCAATGGATACTATCGTTGCTTTGATTGCTGGTCTGGTTATCTTCCCGATCGTATTTGCTAATGGCATGGATCCTGGTGCGGGTCCTGGTCTGATGTTTGTAACGCTACCTGTTGCTTTTGGTCAGATGCCTGGCGGTCAGATCTTTGGTTTTGTATTCTTCTTGCTTGTAGGTATTGCTGCTTGGACATCAGCTATCTCTCTAATCGAACCAGCTGCTGCTTGGTTGGTTGAGAAGTTTGGCTGGAGCCGTGTTCCTGCGTGTATCGCACTAGGTCTTGTTGTTTGGGGCTTAGGTATCGCTGCGCTAGGTTCTTTCAACTTCATCTCTGACGTCAAGATGATGGGCTTCAATGTCTTTGATTTCCTAGACTTTATGACGGCTAATGTCATGTTGCCATTGGGTGGATTGTTCATCGCAATCTTCGCGGGTTGGTTTGTAACTCGTAAAATGGCTGAAGATGAATTGGCAATATCCTCTCCTTTACTGTTCAATGCATGGTATATTGCGCTGCGATATGTATCGCCAGTAGCGGTAGCTGTAATCTTTATTCTCAACCTAGTTGAGAAGTTGAAGTAAAGGAATGAAAAAAAGGCATGACTCAGGTAGATCGCAGTGCATTGGTATTGCACACTGCAGAAGAGATGTTTGATCTTATAAATGATGTAGAACGATATCCTGAGTTTTTGCCCTGGTGCGCTAGCACCGAGATTATAAGTCGCACAGACGATGAGTTGGTTGCGACTTTGTTCCTTTCTAAAGGTGGCTTGAAATATAGCTTCACCACTCGAAATCAGCTTAACCGCCCTGTAAGCATGACACTTGAATTGGAAGAGGGACCCTTTTCCCGCTTGAGTGGTGTGTGGGATTTCAAACCGCTTAGTGATGAAGCGTGTAAAGTAAGCTTAAGTTTACAGTTTGAATTCTCGGGTAAAATTGCTTCTATGGCGATGAGTAAGGTTTTTAACCAAGTTGCAACGACTATGGTTGATGCCTTCGTAACCCGCGCAGATCAAGTATACGTTTAAGAGAAAGTGTCACTATGAATGTTGAAGTCGCTTATGCCCTTCCTACAGAGCAAAAAATCATAGCTTTGACTGTGGCTGATGATTGCACTGCTTATGATGCGGTTATCCAGTCTGGCATTGTGGAGCTTTATCCTCAGATCGATCCTGAGAATGATCCTATGGGTATCTTTGCTAAAGCAATCAAGAACCCTAAAGAGACGATTTTGCGGGAAGGTCAGCGTGTTGAGATCTATCGCCCTTTAATTGCTGATCCGAAGGAAGCAAGGGCTAAGCGCGCAGCTAAGGTGAAAGCAAAGAAAGAAGCTGAATAAGCTGCACGCCAGCGTAGCTAAGGTTTAGCTACGCTTACCACCTGGACGGAAGTCACCATTTAAGGCATTTAGCTTACCATCTGTGAAGTAGAGAGAGATGCGCTCTTTGCTATAGCTGCCATCATCACCACTTTTCTTTGTGTATAGGTAATCCCAACGGCCTTCGTGAAAGGTATCTGTAATTAGTGGTGAGCCCATGATGAAGCGAACTTGGCTTTGGCTCATACCTGGGCGAAGCTGGTCTACCATCTCTTGCGTTACAACATTACCCTGTGGGATGTCGAATTTATAAACACCTGGGAAACCAGAACAACCGGTCAGAGTCAGTGCTACAGTAAAAGTTGTAGCAATTAGTAGTTTTTGCATCAGAATTTTGCTTCCACTATTGTGCGTAAATGCGGATAATAAAGTTTCGTGCGCTATTGAACAAGCAATTCAGCTTCCGCATGATTATGTAATCACCAACAGCTTAGAGAATAGATAACTATGTCACTTGAAAATCAGGAACTAAGAAAAGCAGGTCTGAAGGTAACTTTACCTCGTGTAAAAATTTATCAGATCCTAGAACAAGCGGGTGAAGGTGATCACTTCAGCGCTGAAGATATTTATAAGTTGCTGATGGAAAAAGGTGAAGATGTTGGTTTGGCAACAGTTTACCGTGTACTAACTCAGTTTGAAGCGGCTGGTCTAGTAACGCGTCACCACTTTGAAGGTGGTCACTCTGTATTTGAATTGGCGCGTGATGAAGAGCACGACCACATTGTTTGCGTAAAAAGTGGCATTGTAAAAGAATTTAACGATCCTCGTTTGAATGAGCTTCTAAACGAGATCGCTGAGTCTATGGGCTTCACTGTTACTGACCGTACTATTTACCTATACGGCGTACATAAAGACGCAGACGAAAAATAAGCAGTACTTGCTCTGGTGACAACTAAAAAGCCCGCTATTAGCGGGTTTTTTAGTGTATGGAATACCCTTCCAAAAACTATGTGTATGGGGCTTAAGGTCTAGCTTGCTTGAGCAAGCATCTCTTTAGCATGCTCAATAGAGCGTTCTGTAATATCGATCCCACCCAGCATACGTGCAACCTCTTGAACACGACTATCCGCGCAAAGTTGATTGATCTGCGTGTGAGTGTTCTTTTTATCTGTCTGTTTGCTCACAAATAGGTGTTGATGGCCTTGGCTCGCGACTTGCGGCTGATGGGTTACGCATAGGATTTGTGCTTTTTCACCCAGTTGTCTTAGTAGGCGACCCACGACTTCCGCAATTGCACCACCAATACCTACATCGACTTCATCAAAGATTAGTGTAGAGGTGGTGGAGGTTTGTGCTGTGATTACTTGGATAGCAAGACTGATACGTGATAGCTCACCACCTGATGCGATTTTGCCTAATGGTTTTGGTGGTTGGCCTGCATTGGTAATAATCAGGAACTCTACTTCTTCCAAACCGTTCAGACTTGGTTTTTCTAAAGCGGTTAATGCAACAGACATCTGCGCAGATGGCATGCCTAAATTATGCAGTTGCTGATCGACTAATTTGCCTAATTTTTTTGCGGCGGCTGATCGTTTGGTACCTAACTTGTTAGCGTAAGCGAGGTATTCAGCTTTGGCGCTATCAACATCAATGGCGAGTTGCTCTAGTTCTTCGTCAGAGCGACTTAGGCTGGATAGCTCTTGGCTAAGCGATTGATGGAACTCGCAAAGCTCATCTGGGTTAATGCGGTGCTTACGCGCAATCTCGTAGATCGTTGATAAGCGTTCTTCGACATCTTGTTGTCTGCTCGGGTCAACATTGACGCGATCCATGTAATGGCGGATCTCGTTGCTGGCTTCTTCAACTTGGATCAATGCCGAGTTCAGCATCTCGTTGGCTTGTCGCACTGAGGGCGATTCTGATTGGATTTCAGATAGAAGCTGCAGGCAGTGATTCAGTTGTTGTACGCAGTTGGCGTCATCGCTATCGCTGGCTAGATTGATTAGCTGGTGGCCTGTATTCAGAATGCTCTCGGCATTAGCTAAAGTTTTTTGCTCTTCTTCCAGTTGCTTAAATTCGCCATCGGCTAAGGCGAGCTGGTCTAACTCTTCAATCTGATAGCTTAATAGCTGCACGCGTGCTGTTTGTTCGGCGCTTTGTTCAGAGAGACGTTTTAGCTCGCTATCGAGTTTATGCCATTGCTGGTAGCTATTGTGAACTTGGCTGACCAGTTTAGTCTGTCCGGCAAAGTTATCGAGTAGCGTGCGGTGGTGATCTTTTTTTAGTAGGCGTTGGTGTTCATGTTGACCATGAATAGCAATCAGCAGCTCGCCAAGGCTTTTCACTAAGCTGGCAGGCGATGGGCGGCCATTGATATAGCAGCGTGAGCGCCCCTCTTTAGTGATCACTCTGCGCAGTATGCATTCACCGTCATTATCTAAATCATTCTCTGACAGCCATTGAGAGGCTTCGGGGATGCTGTCTATGTTGAAGCTTGCTGTGATGTCGGCTTTCTCAGCGCCTTGGCGTACGACACCGCTCTCTGCGCGGTTACCTAAGGCTAGGCCTAGGGCGTCGAGCATAATCGATTTACCCGCACCTGTTTCACCGCTGACTACGGTCATGCCTTGGCTTAGTTCCAGATCAAGGTGATCAACAATGGCAAAGTCACAAATAGATAATTGATTCAGCATAATAAAATACATGTGTTTTTATACAGTGGTTTCTGTATAAGTCATATTTTGATCGGATGCAATCTTTATCTGAAATTAGCGTAAAAAAATCGAATTTATCTGTTGAAAGCGTTCTCTTTGTCCCCATATTCAAGAGCAATTGATATTAACACCCAACAGACGCCCTCGAGTTTATTGAATGGGCTGGCTGGAGAGCACAATGGCAAACGAAGAACTGAACCCAGTAGAAGAGCAGAAAGTTGAGCAATCAGAAGAGGTTGTGGCAGCGGCAGACGCGCAAGAAGAAAACGCTGAGCAAGGCGAAGCGGAACAGGTTGCTGCAGAAGAGACTGCTCAAGATGCGGATAAATTGGCAGCTGACCTAGCTGCAGCAGTAGCTGAGGTTGAGACGCTAAAAGATCAGATGCTACGTGTTCAGGCTGATGCTCAGAATGTTCGTCGCCGTGCTGAACAGGACGTGGAAAAGGCGCACAAGTTTGGCGTAGAGAAGTTTGCCAACGAAATGTTGCCAATCGTCGATAGCCTAGAGCGCGCTATCGAAGCTTTCGGTGATGACGAAGCGGTTAAGCCGATGAAAGAAGGCGTTGAGATGACTATGAACATGTTCCTATCTGGTCTGGCTAAATTCCAGATGGAACAGGTTAATCCTCAAGGTGAAGCATTTGATCCTGCACTACACCAAGCGATGTCTATGGTTGAGTCGCCAGATGCGAAGCCAAATACAGTTATTGCAGTAATGCAGAAAGGTTACACATTGCATGGCCGTCTAGTTCGTCCTGCGATGGTTGTTGTGGCTAAAGCTTAAGGTACGTTCGGTAAATTTAATTTTGGTTTCGGCCTTGAAACCCTGCGAAACGTACTTATATAGATTTCATACTGACTAGTAAGTCACTTATAGAATTAATCACTGTCCGTCAGAACGGGCAGTTTAGAAAGAATTGGAGCAGATACAAATGGGTAAAATCATCGGTATTGACTTAGGAACTACAAACTCTTGTGTTTCTATCCTAGACGGCGATACATCTAAAGTAATTGAAAATGCTGAGGGTGATCGTACTACACCTTCTATCATCGCTTACGCTGATGAAGGTGAAATCTTAGTTGGTCAGCCTGCAAAACGTCAGGCGGTTACTAACCCAGACAACACGCTATTTGCTATCAAGCGTCTAATCGGTCGTCGTTTTAAAGATGATGTTGTACAGAAAGACATCAAAATGGTGCCATACAAAATCGTTGAAGCTGACAACGGTGATGCTTGGGTTGAGGTTAAAGGTGAGCAGCTAGCTGCACCTCAGATCTCTGCAGAAATTCTGAAGAAGATGAAGAAGACTGCAGAAGACTACCTAGGCGAGACAGTAACTGAAGCGGTTGTAACTGTACCAGCTTACTTCAACGATGCTCAGCGTCAGGCGACTAAAGATGCGGGTAAAATCGCTGGTCTAGAAGTTAAGCGTATCATCAACGAGCCAACTGCTGCTGCTCTTGCATACGGCATGGACAAGTCTAAAGGCGACAAAACTATCGCTGTATATGACCTAGGTGGTGGTACTTTCGATATCTCTATCATCGAGATCGCTGAAGTAGATGGCGAGCACCAGTTCGAAGTACTTTCTACTAACGGTGATACATTCCTAGGTGGTGAAGACTTCGACCTACGTTTGATCGAGTTCTTGGCTGATGAGTTCAAGAAAGACACTGGTATCGATCTACACAACGATCCACTAGCGCTACAGCGTCTTAAAGAAGGTGCTGAGAAAGCTAAAGTAGAACTATCTTCTGCACAGCAGACTGACGTTAACCTACCTTACATCACTGCTGATGCTACAGGTCCTAAACACCTTAACGTTAAGATCACGCGTGCGAAGCTTGAGTCTCTAGTAGAAGAACTAGTTCAGCGCTCTCTAGAGCCATGTAAGATCGCTCTACAAGATTCTGATCTAAGCGCATCTGAAATCGACGAAGTTATCTTGGTTGGTGGTCAGACTCGTATGCCAATGGTTCAGGAAAAAGTT
Source organism: Neptuniibacter sp. PT8_73 (assembly GCF_047778045.1). GTDB lineage: Bacteria > Pseudomonadota > Gammaproteobacteria > Pseudomonadales > Balneatricaceae > Neptuniibacter. The sequence continues at coordinate 3,497,518 of NZ_CP180545.1, read as the reverse complement.
GCTGAATTCTTCGGTAAAGAAGCGCGTAAAGACGTTAACCCTGACGAAGCTGTAGCAATGGGTGCAGCGATTCAAGGTGCGGTACTAGCGGGTGACGTTAAAGACGTTCTACTACTAGACGTAACGCCTCTAACGCTTGGTATCGAAACTATGGGTGGCGTAGCTACTCCAGTAATCGAGAAGAACACGACTATCCCAACTAAGAAGTCTCAGATCTTCTCTACTGCAGACGACAACCAAAACGCTGTAACAATTCACGTTGTACAGGGTGAGCGTAAGCAAGCGGCACAGAACAAATCTCTAGGTCGTTTCGATTTGGCTGAGATCCCACCAGCACCACGCGGTGTGCCTCAGATCGAAGTAACTTTCGACCTTGATGCCAACGGTATCCTTAACGTATCAGCGCAAGATAAAGCGACTGGTAAACAGCAGTCTATCGTAATCAAAGCCTCTTCTGGTCTGAGCGATGACGAGATCGATCAGATGGTAAACGATGCAGAAGCTCACGCTGAAGAAGATAAGAAGTTCGAAGAACTGACTACAGCGCGTAACCAGGGCGATGCAATGGTTCACTCTGCTAAGAAGACAATGGAAGAAGCGGGCGATAAAGCGACTGACGAAGAGAAAGCAGCTGTTGAAGCAGCAACTGCCGAACTTGAAGAAGCGCTTAAAGGCGACGACAAAGACGCTATCGAAGCTAAAACTACTGCACTTACTGAAGCGATCTCTGGTGTTGCTCAGAAGATGTACGCAGAAGCTGCACAGCAAGCTGAAGCTGAGCAAGGTGCAGGCGGTGCTGAACAGCAACAAGCTGGCGGTAACGATGATGCAGTAGACGCTGAGTTCGAAGAAGTTAAAGACGACAAAAAATAAGTCGCCTTTTAGCTGAAACGAGCTAAATAAGCGTAGAACTTTGCAGTGTTTAACGATGCTGCAAAGTCGAATTACTCGGCACCGCGGGCTCTATGCCCGCGTTGTCATATCCGGCGTAAAGCCGAAAACAGTGTTGTGACTGTATAGTGTAGTGACCATGTCAAAACGAGATTATTACGAAGTATTAGGTGTATCTAAGGATTCATCTGATCGCGATATCAAGAAAGCTTTCCGCCGTATGGCGATGAAATATCATCCGGACCGTAACCCGGACGATACGGAAGCAGAAGATAAGTTCAAAGAAGTAAACGAAGCTTACGAAGTGTTATCTGACGCTCAGAAGAAAGCTGCGTACGATCAATACGGTCATGCCGGTGTCGATCCGAACATGCGTGGTGGTCACGGTGGCGGCTTTGACGGAAACTTCTCTGATATCTTTGGCGATGTATTTGGCGATATATTCGGTGGCGGCGGTGGTCGCGGCGGCCGTAGCTCGGTACAACGTGGCGCTGACTTACGCTACAACATGGAGATGACTCTGGAAGAGGCCGTTCGTGGTGTCGAAAAGAGCATTCAAGTACCTACACTAGTCGAATGCGAAACTTGTGATGGTTCCGGTGCTAAGCCTGGTACTTCTGCGAAGATTTGTGGCACTTGTGGCGGTCAAGGCCAAGTGCGCATGCAGCAGGGCTTTTTCTCTGTTCAGCAGACCTGCCCAACTTGTCATGGTGAAGGTAAGGTTATCTCTGATCCGTGTAATGACTGTCATGGTCATGGCCGTAAAGAGAAGACTAAGACGCTTAACGTTAAGATCCCAGCAGGTGTTGATACAGGCGATCGTATCCGTCTAGCGGGTGAAGGCGAAGCGGGTACTCATGGTGGTCCAGCAGGCGATCTATATGTACAGGTTCATGTCAAAGATCATCCGATCTTTGAGCGTGACGGTAAGCACTTATACTGCGAAGTGCCGATCAGCTTTGTTGATGCAGCATTGGGCGGTGAGCTAGAAGTACCAACCCTTGATGGTCGTGTTAAGTTGAAAGTACCATCCGAAACGCAGACCGGAAAAATGTTCCGTCTACGTGGTAAGGGTGTAGCGCCTGTTCGCGGTGGATCTACGGGTGATCTTCTGGTTAAAGTCGTTGTAGAAACACCGGTTAAGTTGAGCAGCCGCCAGAAAGAACTATTGCGTGAGTTCCAAGACGAGATGGAACAAGGTACGCATAAACACAGCCCGAAGAAGCACGGCTTCTTTGATTCTGTGAAAAAGTTTTTTGAAGATATGACCTAATTTTAAGGGGCATTTATTGCCCCTTAAATTTTTATAAGAATGGGGATGGCATGAGCCAGAATCCAGAATGCCCAACTTGGCTTTGGGATGAAATTACGGCAGAAGCCGAACGTGAAGTTGTTGAAGAACCTGTGTTGGCGGGGTTTTACCACGCTAATATCTTGGGACATCAAAGCTTGTGTTCGGCTTTAGCTTATCTGTTGAGCCGCAAACTACATGATGATGCGGTGCCAGCAGTGACTTTTCGTCTAGTGATCGAAGAAGTATTTCGTGAAGCACCTGAAATCTTGCAGGCAGTATGTGCTGATATAGCTGCGGTACGTACGCGAGACCCTGCAATTGATAAATATGCGACAGTATTGCTGTACCTTAAGGGTTTTCATGCAATTCAGGCGTATCGTGTGGCTCACTATATGTGGAATAAAGGCCGTAAGAGCATGGCGCTTTATATCCAGAGCAGAGTTAGTTGTGTGTTGCAGGTTGATATTCATCCTGCGGCTAAAATCGGTCATGGCGTAATGTTTGACCACGCAACAGGTATTGTTGTGGGTGAAACCAGTGTGATCGAGAATGATGTTTCTATCCTGCAATCTGTAACCTTAGGTGGTACAGGTAAAGATTGTGGTGATCGTCATCCGAAAATTCGTGAAGGCGTTATGATTGCGGCGGGTGCCAAGATCTTCGGTAACATCGAAGTGGGCTCAGGTGCCAAAGTAGGTGGCGGAAGTGTTGTGTTGGATGATGTGCCAAGGCATACAACGGTTGTAGGCGTACCTGCCCGTGCTGTTGGTCATCCTCAGTGCGATAAACCGGCATTGGATATGGACCAGAATATCCTTCACGACAAAAACAAATAAGAGCGGAAACTTACATGATTAAAGTAGCAGTTACTGGCGCAGCCGGTCGTATGGGTAAAGCAAATATCGAAGCGCTACAGATGGCTGAAGGCATCGAATTAGGTGCAGCTATTGTTGAGCCTGATAGTTCTTTGATCGGCGCAGATGCCGGTGAAGTTGCAGGTGTTGGTAAGCTAGGCGTTAAGATTGTTGGTTCTTTGCATGAAGCGGTTGCTGATTTTGACGTGCTAATCGACTTTACTGCGCCAGAAGTCACTCTTGAGAATGTTCGTTTCTGTACTACTCACGGTAAGCAGGTTGTTATCGGTACGACAGGTTTGACTGATGAACAGAAAGAAGTTCTAGATAAAGCCGCTGAGAGTGTTGCCATTGTATTCGCACCAAACATGAGTGTTGGTGTGAACTTGTGCTTCAAGTTGCTTGAGATCGCAGCTAAAGCGCTAGGTAACGATGATTACGATATCGAAGTGATCGAAGCTCACCACCGTCACAAAGTGGATTCACCTTCGGGTACAGCACTGCGTATGGGTGAAGTGGTTGCTGATGCGTTGGGACGTGATCTGAAAGAGTGTGCCGTTTATGGTCGTGAAGGTCAGGTAGGCGCGCGTCCTCGTGGTGAGATCGGTTTTGAAACGATCCGTGCTGGTGATGTCGTAGGTGATCACACTGTGCTATTTGGTACAGAGGGTGAGCGTATCGAGATCACGCATAAGGCGAGTAACCGTCTAACTTTCGCTAAAGGCGCTGTACGTGCTTGTAAGTGGTTAGCAGCTAAAGAGAATGGCCTGTACGATATGCAGGATATTCTGGGTCTTAAATAAGAGCCCTGAATGCTAGAAAAAAGCCGCTATATTAGCGGCTTTTTTTGTTGGTTTTTTCTGTGTGCTACAGAGAGTTATTCACTGCATACATTGTTTCTACCTGCCTCTTTTGCCTTGTATAGCATCTCATCAGCCCGGTTCAGCATCTGGCTGAAACTATCTAATTCGCGCTCAACTAGACCAATACTGACGGTCACCGGTAGGGCTTGATCCTTGTAGGTAAACACGGTGTCATTTACCAGCTGACAGAAATGCTGCATCAGCAGCTCAGCTTGTTCCTGATTTAAGCCATTGAGAAGAATACAGAACTCTTCACCGCCAATTCGTGCGTGTAGAAAGCGGTTAAAGGTATTTCTTAATAGATTGGCTAACTGCGTGAGTACCGAGTCTCCGGCGTCATGACCAAAGTCATCATTGATCCGTTTAAAGAAGTCTAAATCCAGCATGGCTAAACAAGCTTTGCTTTGCGATGGACCTAGTTGTTTTTCAGCCTGTTCGAACAGGTATCTACGGTTATGTAAACCAGTAAGAAAGTCACGGTTAGCAGCATCTTGGATCTGAGCCACTAAGTCCATCTGCTCGATGTTATGCATCACTCGGCAGTGGAGCTCTTCATAGTTAAACGGCTTAGTTAAAAAGTCGTTTGCGCCACTTTTAATAAATTTAGCTGAAAGAGCAGGGCTTTCGGCAGCTGATATGCCGATGATCTTTAATTCCGAGGTTTCGTATTCGCGTCGAATTGCTTGTACCAACTCAATGCCATTCATATTGGGCATTTCATAGTCGGTTAGAATCAGTTTGATCTCGGGATCATGCTGCAGCTTAGCAAAACCTTCTTGACCATCGCAGGCTTCAATTACTTGATAGAGGTGCTTTTCGAGCTGTTTACGTACCAAGAGTCGATAGGACGAAGAGTCTTCGACTAATAAAACCTTGATAGCTTGGTTTTTTAGTAATCGGTGAACTAACTGAACGGCATATTCATAAGAGAAGCGACTCTCCTTGATTATATAGTCCACGACTCCTCTTTGAAGCAAGGATTCACGTTTATCGTCGTCGTAACTACCTGTCAGGACTATTGTCGGTATGTTTTGCGCGAGAATGAGATCGACAATTTCGCCTTTTGGCGCGTCGGGCAGATTTAGATCTACAAGTGCTGCAAAAATATCTTCGTAAAGGTCTACCTTTTCTTGAGCTTGAAGAAGGCTTTCACAGAATATGACTTCCACTGGGAGATCAGCGGTTTGAAATAACCTTTGCAGTACTCGGCTTACCAACTGGCTATCTTCAACGACAAGAACTTTCATATCTAAACTCAAAATAGATGCGATTAATGTCTGGGTTAGCACACCTTTTCATAGTGTCATTTATGATTGTGTAATTGAAGGCTAAAACCACCCCAAATCTCGAAGCTTGTCTAGTAGTTTAGGCTAATATTAAAAGAGTAAGGGAGGGGGAGTGAATGGCGATTTCTCAATCTGCTTTTCTCATGAGGAAGGATTTAACTGAGCTGTTTGAGCTTTTGCTTAAGCAAGGCTTTAGGCTGCATGGTCCTCAAGTTCGCGATGGAGCTATTGTTTTTGATGATCTCCAATCTGTTAGTGATCTGCCGCAAGGGTGGACGGATCAACAGGTTCCGGGGCGGTATCGACTCAAGCACAGTGATTCTCCACGTCAGTTTAATTGGGCGAATGGACCTTCGGCTCTGAAGCCGCTTCTGTATCCTGCTCGAGATGTTATCTGGCAGGCGAAGCGTGGTGATGATGGTCGTTTGCAATTTTTAGTGTCTGAACAAGCGCAAGATAAAGTTGCGATCATAGGGGTGAAAGCCTGTGATCTTGCCGCGTTGAAACTGCAGGATCAGCATTTTCTAGAAGGTGATTTTGTTGACCCCGGTTACCAAGGAAAGCGGCAAGGGCTGTTTTTAATTGCTGTTAATTGCAATGTTTCGGCAGAAACTTGTTTCTGTGTCTCTACCGGTGACGGCCCTGAGGTTAAGCAAGGGTATGACATCCTGCTGACCGAGTTAGATGACGGTTTTCTTATTCAATCCGGCTCTGAAAAAGGCGTCACCATAGTCGATCAATTGCCGCTGCAGGAAGTGACTGAAGCGATGGATGATGCTGCCAAGGAGCAGATTCGAACGGCCGAGCAACAACAAATTCGATCACTCAACCTTATAGCTAAAGATGATCTGCAAAGTCGAAGAGATCATCCGCAATGGGATGATGTTGCCGAGCGCTGCCTTGCTTGTGGTAACTGCACTATGGTCTGCCCCACTTGTTTCTGCCATCGACAGCATGAAGAACCACAGCTTAATGGTGCTGAGAGCGAGCACGTCAGAGAGTGGGATAGCTGTTTTGGAGAATCTCATGGGCAGCTTGCAGGATTTCAAGTTCGACAAACCGTTAAGCAGCGTTACCAACAGTGGATGATCCATAAGCTAGATACTTGGCAAACCCAATATGGCCGCTCAGGTTGTACTGGCTGCGGACGCTGTATGACCTGGTGTCCTGCAGAGATAGATTTTGTGGCAGAAGCAAACCTGATAACAGGAGACAAAGAATGAGTGTTTTCTGTAAAAAACCTTTGGTTGCAACTGTTACTGAGGTGATTAGTGAATCTAAGACGATCTTTACGCTTCGTTTGCAGTTGACTGACCTCAAAGAGCGAGCGGCCTATAAGTTTGAGCCGGGGCAGTTCAATATGCTTTACCTTTTCGGTGTGGGTGAGGTGCCTATCTCGATCGTTTCTGATCCTAAGGATGAAGGCGTAATTGATCACACTATCAGGATCGTAGGGCGTGTTACTGAAGGCTTAGCGAAATTAAAACAGGGAGATCAAATCGGTCTAAGAGGTCCATTTGGTCGAGGTTGGCCTCTGCCGGACACTAAAAATAAAGATCTTCTAATCGTTACTGGTGGGCTGGGTTGTGCACCAGTCGTAGCAGCAATCAATTATGCGCTGAAAAGACGAGATCATTATCGACGCCTGAGTATTGTTCAAGGCGTTAAGCACAGTAATGATCTTATCTGGAGTGAACGCTACGATCTATGGCGGCAGCTTGAGAATGTTGAAGTGTTTCTTGCTGCGGATGAATCAGGGCCTGCGTGGCCATTTCATAAAGGGCGTATCACCGAGCTAATTGATCAAGTGACGGTTGATCCAAGTAATGCATTGGCGATGATTTGCGGCCCCGAAGGGATGATGAATGCTGCGGCGGAAAAGCTTATTGGCTTAGGGATAGATCCAGCTCAGATATTTCTTAGCTTAGAGCGAAATATGCAGTGCGCTGTAGGGCATTGTGGTCATTGCCAGTTTGGTGCTGATTTTATCTGCAAGGATGGTCCTGTCTTTCCTTACCCAGCTGTACGTGATCGTTTAGGCATGGAGGGCGTGTAATGAGCTCTAAACCGCGTATTGCTGTGCATAAGTTCAGTTCCTGTGATGGTTGTCAGTTGGCATTGCTAAATATGGGCGAAGCGTTGGTGACCTTAGCTACTCGCGTTGAGATAAAGCACTTTGCAGAAGCTGGTGTTTTGGATGAAAGCGCAGAGGTCGATATTGCCTTTATCGAAGGCAGTATTGTGACTCAGCATGATACTCAGCGAATTCAACAGATACGTAAGAACAGTCGTTATCTTATTACCATGGGAGCTTGCGCAACTTCTGGTGGAATCCAAGCGCTGAAGAACTTAGCTCATGCGCCGGAAACTTGGCCAGGGGCCATTTATCCACAGCCTGAATTTATCGACAGTTTGGATAGGTCAGAGCCGATCAAAGATCACGTTAAAGTTGATTTTGAGCTCTGGGGCTGTCCAATCAATAGTCGCCAAATATCAACGGCGATCAGCTTAATGCTTGAGGGAGTAATGCCCCAAGATGAACGCGAAAAACTCTGTATCGAGTGTAAACGCTCGGGTCAGGTCTGCACTTTAGTCACTGCTGGTGAGCCTTGTATGGGGCCAGTGACAAGATTGGGGTGCGGATCTTTGTGTCCCAAATTTGGTAGAGCATGCTATGGCTGTTATGGCGATGCAGAGCTGTCTCATCATACAGCGTTGGCACGTCGTTTATCCGGTCTAGGCCTTGTTGATGCGGAAGTTAATCGACGCTTTCAATTGATTCATCCTGACCCCAGTCCTGTCCCTAAAGGTGGTAATGGAGAGCTGAATGACTGAGCGTAAGATTCAGATTGATGTACCCTCACTTGCCCGTGTTGAAGGGGAGGGAGCACTCCATCTCAAGATTGAGCAAGGTAAGTTGCAGCAATTGCAGTTTAAAATTTATGAGCCACCGCGCTTTTTTGAGAAGTTTCTAGAGGGGCGGCACTTTTCTGAAGTTCCAGATATTGTGGCGCGCATCTGTGGGATCTGCCCTGTGGCCTATCAAGTCAGTGCAGTGAATGCTCTGGAATCTCTGTTTCAGGTGCAGCTAACTCCATGGATAAAGGATATGCGGCGTTTGCTCTATTTAGGTGAGTGGCTGCAAAGTCATGGTCTGCATATCCATTTACTAGCGTTGCCAGATTATTTTGGCCATAACTCGGCGTTGGAGCTCGCAGGAGAGTACCCCGATGAGGTTCGAAGAGGCTTTGCTATTCAAGATGCGGGTAACCAGATTATGCGTTTCTTGGGTGGGCGTTCAGTGCACCCTGTTGGCATAAAAGTGGGTGGTTTTCATAAAGCCCCTACAGTAACTGAAGCCCTAGATCTCAAGCAGAGTCTGCAGGAAATATTGCCTCAAGCGATTGCTATGGTTGAATGGTTGGCTGAGGTTGAGGTTCCGGATCATCGGCAGGCTTTTAATTCAGTATCGCTGACAGCGAATAGCTATCCGCTCGGTGAAGGCCGTCTCGTTAGTAGCTCAGGATTGAATATCACTGAGAGCGAATATGAAACCTACTTTGCCGAGAGCCAGTCACCACACTCGACGGCGCTGTGGAGTCATCTCAATGGCCAAGACTATCTTGTAGGCCCTCTGGCAAGGATAAATCTGAATCATCAGAGGCTGCCTGATTTTCTACAAAAGCTACTTCGTAAATTGGGCAACCCTTTCCCAAGTCAGAATATGTTCCACAGCATGTTGGCTCGTGGTGTGGAGATCTGTTTTGCTTTGGATGAAGCGATTAAGTTGCTGGAAAAGTATCAGTCTCCTGAAAAAAGTGCAGTTAAGGTTAGCCCGCAAGTGGGTACTGGATACGGTTGGAGTGAAGCGCCCCGCGGTTTGCTATGGCATCGATACACAGTGGATAAAGCAGGCTTAATTGTAGAGGCGAAAATCGTCCCGCCGACCAGTCAAAACCAAGCACGTATCGAACAAGACTTGCTTTATTCCCTAAGTGAATTTGGCTTGGACCAGCCCGATGACTTGCTGCGTTTACACAGCGAACAAGTGATTCGTAATTATGACCCATGTATCTCCTGCGCAACTCACTTTCTAAAGTTAACAACGGAGCGTAAGCCTTGAAGTTAGGGGTATTGGGGTTGGGCTCTTCCCATGGGGATGATCAAATTGGTTGGGTGTTGGTGGATGCCCTGAAAGGCCTGCTACCTGAATCTGTGGTCTGTGAGAAATTAACCACCCCTGCCCACTCTTTAGTGACGCTATTGCCTCAGTTTGATCAGGTTATTGTGATTGATGCCTGTGAAATGGAGCAAAAAGCAGGAGAGTACAGGTATATTGAGGATGGGTCTGGGTTTTTGCATATGCAAAATGCGCCAGTAAGTAGTCATACTTTGGGTATCTCAGAGAGTTGGCAGTTGTTGCTTAAACTCGAACAACCCTTGCCGCAGATCAGTTTGTTTCTGGTTCAGCTAGGTCAAACTGAGACTATGGCGCCTATATCGGATTGTATATCTGAGCAGATACCTAATATGGTAGAACAGTTAAATAAAACGGTAAAACTTCGGTGTATAAACTAAGTTTCTTTGTTCCCGATGAAAATTTAGAACAAGTTAAAGCAGCTCTGTTCGCAACAGGTGCAGGACGAATTGGTAACTATGATTGTTGCTGTTGGCAGGTGCTAGGTCAGGGGCAGTTTCGCCCTTTAGAAGGTAGTGATCCGCATATAGGGCAGCAAGGTAATGTTGAGACGGTTGAAGAGTGGAAAGTTGAGCTGGTTTGCAGCGATGAGTTGATACGTCAGGCCGTTGATGCAATGAAATCAGCTCATCCTTACGAAGAGCCAGCCTACGATGTCTGGCGCTTAGAAGAGTTTTAAAGTTGTAACCGAATGACAGGGAGGTAGAAGTGACGCAGTTATTGGTACGTTACTCTCGTATTCTGGAAATTGTTGGTGACATAGTTAAAGTACATGTGCCGTTAACAGATGGCGCTTCGTCTATCTGTTTTGGTGATTTGGCTTTAATCGAAAATGACAGACATGACGGCGCTGAAGCCAATTTGGCCCAAGTCATTTTGCTTGATCGTGAAGAGGTCTCGCTTCAGGTCTTTACAGGAACTAAAGGCCTCTCTACCCATTCGGTGGTTCGCTTCCTTGGCCGTTCCATGGAAGTCACTTTTTCTCCTAATATTCTTGGGCGCTCGTTCTCCGGAACAGGTCGAGCTATAGATAATGGCCCGATGCTCACTGAAGAGCCCAAAATTGAGATCGATGGTCCTACGGTCAATCCGGCTAGACGTGTTTTGGCATCGCATATGATTCGCACCGACGTGCCGATGATCGATGTGTTTAATTGTCTAGTTGAGAGCCAAAAAATCCCTGTTTTTTCTGTGGCAGGAGAGCCTTATAACCAGTTACTCGCGCAGATCGGCACCCATGCAGATGCGGATGTGGTGGTTTTTGGCGGTATAGGTTTGGTGTTCGATGATTACCACTTCTTCCGTCAGGCATTTGAGGAAGCAGGCGTGTTAGCGCGAACTGTTATGTTTGTCCACCAAGGTTCAGATCCAACTGTAGAAGGATTGTTGGTTCCGGATATGGCGTTAGCTGTGGCCGAACGCTTTGCCGTTGAAGAGGGCAAGCGCGTACTGGTACTGCTCACGGATATGACCGCTTACGCCGACGCGCTTAAAGAGGTGGGCATCTCGATGGAGCATGTACCCTCAAACCGAGGTTATATAGGGGATCTCTATTCGCAACTGGCGCGTCGTTATGAAAAAGCCTGTGATTACAAAGGCGCAGGCTCTGTAACTATCCTTTCTGTTACGACAATGCCGGGTGACGATGTTACCCACCCTGTACCTGATAACACCGGCTATATCACCGAAGGTCAGTTCTATCTACACGATGGTGTGATCGATCCGTTCGGTTCCCTATCGCGCTTAAAGCAGCATGTGATCGGTAAAGTCACCCGAGAAGATCATAGTCAGATTATGAACACTATGGTGCGTTTGTATGCGGAATCACAAGATGCAGCGCAGAAGCAGGCAATGTCATTTGAGCTAAGTGAATATGATGAGCGCTTACTTAAATTTGGTGAGCTGTTCCGAGATCGGTTTATGGATATACATGTCACTATGCCGTTAGAGCAAGCGTTAGATCAGTGCTGGCTGACGCTGGCTGAATGTTTCGAGCCGCAAGAATTGTTGATGAAGAAGACGTTGGTGGATAAATATTTTCCAGCGCAAAATTTAGCTCAGGCTTAGGGATGATTTGTGGCGAAGCTAGCACTCAATAAGACCACATTAAATCGCGAGGGCGGACGCTTAAAAGCGTTTCGTCAGTTCGTGCCCGCCTTAGATTTAAAGCGAAAACAGCTTCTGGCTGCGAGACAAGAAACCCAGCAGCTTCTGCAAGCTAACCAGCTAAAGCTACAAGACCTTCACCTTTGTGTATCTGAGAAACTACCAATGCTGGCGGGTGCGGAGATCGAGCTTAGCCAGTTGCTACAGGTCCAAAAGGTGGAAGTTAAGTACAGCAATTTAGTCGGGCTAGAGCTGCCTGAATTAGCTGAGTTTAAGGTTGAGCTATCTGAATACTCTCGTTTGGTTTTGCCCCATTGGGTCGATACAGTTTTGTTACTGCAGGAACAAGCTTTAAGGCTGGAAATAGAGATCAGGATCTACCAACAGCGCTTACAGATATTGGAAACTGGATTACAGAAAACGACCCAGCGCTTAAATCTATTCGATAAGGTTTTGATTCCGCAGACTGAAAAAAATATCCGCAAGATCCGTATCGCTTTATCTGATGCAGAGCGTGCGGGTGTTGTGCGCGCCAAGATTGCGAAAAGCAAACGTCGGAGGCTGCAGCTATGAGTATTCAGTCTCTTAAAAAAGCAACCTTGGTTGGTTTAACAGAGGAAAAGGTATCTATTCTCGATGCTTTGCAAGCCTTGGGAGTCATGCATGTTATTCCTTTGGTAGCTCCGCAAAAATCTCAACTGAAGCTAGAGCATCAAGTGAGTCCTGAACAGCTCCATGGTGTGTTGCACTATCTGTTGAACTCTAAGCAAAAGCGTAAGCAGGTAGTCAGTGAGCGTCATTTTGATCTGCTGGAGGTTACAGACAAAGTTGATCAAAACCGTAGCTTGCGGCTGAAGCTGGTGGAACGGCATGATTTTTTGCGTAAACGTATAAAAGATCTCAAACCTTGGGGGAGTTTTATCCTGCCTGAGGAAGGTGAGTTATACGGTCGTCGTTTGTGGTTTTATCTTGTGCCTAACTACAAGATGAAAGAGGTAGAGAAAACGGAGCTGCCTTGGCAATGCGTCCATCGAGATAATCGCTATAGCTATATCACGGTTATTTCAGAAACAGAGCCGCCGCTAAATGCTATGCCTGTCACCCGTACTCATACTGGTGCTATTCCGCTCGAACAGTTGCAACGTGAACTGGAAGATATAGAGGTCGAACTGGAAACCGTTGAGGCCGAACGCGAGGCGCTCACACGATGGATCTATCTTCTGCAGAGATCCATTGCGGGTACTGAGGATGATGCGCAGCTAGCGGAAGTATCCGATCAGACTTTAGATCGGGATGAGATCTTTGCTATTCAGGGCTGGGTCGCTAAGGACAGCATAGAGTCGTTACAGCGCTTTGCTGATCAGCAAAGTATGGTGTTACAGCTCGAAGCTCCTAAACCTGATGAGCTGCCCCCGACACTTTTACAGAATCCAACCTCTGTTGCTGGTGGTGAAGAGGTGGTGCATTTCTTCCAGATGCCTGGCTACCGCAGCTGGGACCCTTCGCGTGTGGTGTTCTTTTCCTTTGTTAGCTTCTTTGCGTTGATCATGTCCGATGCAGGCTATTCGCTGTTGTTGGCTGCGATTTTGCTGTTTTACTGGCGAGATATGGGGCGTTCTGAAACAGGGCTGCGTTTGCGTGCTATGGGTGCAGCGCTTTCTGTAGCAGGCTTTGTTTGGGGTGTGTTGGTGGGGAGCTACTTCGGTGCCCAAGCCCCCTTTGCGTGGTTACAGGGTTTCAAGCTGATGGACCTGAATGACTTTGACAGCATGATGTTGCTCTCAATATCTGTCGGGGCCGTACACCTGATTTTGGCTAACTTGATGATGGCATGGGTCAGGCGTGGTAGCACTCGAAGGTATGCTGCATTAGGTTGGGCAGGCTCGGTCACTGTGGCCCTTTGGGGCTGGATCGTTGGTTTTGAGGTTTTTCATTGGCTGTTATTGGCGGCTTGTCTGTCATTAGTGCTTCTTTTCTCTAGTGAAAAGTCAGAATGGAGTGTGGGTCGGCTCTTCGATGGTGTTTTGGCTCTTGCAGGGATAACCAAAATATTTGGTGATGTTCTGAGCTATCTGCGTCTGTTTGCTTTGGGATTGGCCAGTGCTTCGTTGGCGATGACCTTTAATCAACTCGCGGTAGATGTCGCAGCTGCGCTGCCTGCGATTGGCTTGTTATTTAAAGTGCTTATCTTACTTGTAGGCCATCTTCTTAATTTCGTACTTACCGTGATCAGTGGTGTGATTCACGGTTTGCGTCTGAATTTAATCGAATTTTATAACTGGAGTCTGGCGGATGAGGGCTATGCCTTTAAGCCGTTTGCTAAACGGGAGGTTTCACCTTGGATAACCTGATTATTGCTTTAGGTTGGGCTGGTCTATACGGCCCAATGGCGTTAGGTGCAATCGGTAGCATGATTGGTTGTGCTCAGGCGGGGCAAGCTGCCTGTGGTGCACTGTTAGAAACCGAAACAGGTCATGGTCGTTATATTGGGGTGGCTGCAATGCCGTCGTCGCAATCTATATACGGCATCGTGGTTATGTTTGCGTTGAATCGAGAAATTACAATCGATAACGCGCCAGGCTTAGCTGCCATTGGTTTGTTGTGTGGTTTGGCTCTTCTATTTAGCGCGGCATGGCAGGGGCGTTGTTGTGCTTCTGCAATCAATGTATCCAAAATCCGTCCAGAGATATTTGGTATGTCGTTAGCCCCGGCTGCGATTGTAGAGGGCTTTGCCGTATTCGCCTTTATCTTTGCGCTGGTGATTAGTGCAGGTGTGCCTTTATAAGGGGGAGATTGCTGATGAGTAATGAACATCAAACTCATGTGTCTTCAGGCGTTGAAGAGCTGATCGAGAAGTTGCGTCAGCAGGGTGTTGAAAAAGGCCAGCATGAAGCTGAAGCCTTGGTTGAGGAAGCTGAGCATCGTGCTGATTGGTTGCTATCGCAAGCAAAGCAAGAAGCGGAACAGATCGTCAGTAAGGCACGCAAAGAAGCGGAAAAACTTCAACAGTCTGGCGAAGATGCATTAAAGATCGCAGCGCGTGATATGCATCTGGAAGTTCGAGAAACCTTATCTCATTCTTTCACCGATCAAGTCGAGCGTTTGGTTGCGCAGCAGATGGATAATGCTGAATTTATGCGTAGCTTAATCCTGTCGCTGGTGGCTAAGGCAAGCCACGACCATGGCATCGCTGATGCTGAGGAAATAGAGCTGCTTCTGCCGGATGATTACATCGGCTTGGATGAGTTGCGCCGTAATCCTAAAGAGTACCGCGAAGGTAAGTTGAGCCAGTTTGTGCAATCACTTGCTGCTGAACAGATGCGCGATGGCATCAGTTTTGATCTTCACCAAGGCAAAGGAATTCGTGTTCGTTTGCAAGGAGAGGAGGTGGAAGTGGATCTGAGTAGCGAAGCTATCTCTAAGCTGTTGTTAAAGCATCTTCAGCCTCGATTCAGAGCGATCATCGAAGGAGTGATTCGCTAGTGGCTGACTATTACACCTTAATCACAGCGCTACCTTGGTTGCCCGATTTAGAACAGTGTAAGCAGATGCCGCTATCGCGTATTGCATTGGATCAGCGTTTAACCATGTTGACCGATGCTGATAGACAGCAGCTAGCCTTGATTGAGCGCCTTTATTATCCTGATGAGAAGGTGTTACGAGGCTTGACGGATAAAGAGGTTGTGCAGCAGTGGGCCAATCAACTTGATCAGGTGAATAGCGAAATCCTGCGTCAGCGGATACTGTTTCATTTGGAATTGAGGACACTGATGGCTGCTTTACGGAGCCGTTCAGCGGGTATGGAAAACTCAGCTTTGTTTTATGGCGTAGGTCGATGGCTGCCTCGCATCCGCAAACATTGGTTTGAACCTGGATTTGGCTTAGAGGAAGTGTGCCCACAGCTACAACCTTTACAGCGTGTTTTAGCGAAAGAGGATGCATTGCTGGTGGAGCAAACCTTAAACCAGTGGTTGTGGCAGGATTTGGGGCTTTGTGAGAAGCAGCATGGGTTTAGTTTTGACGCGTTAGCGTGTTTTGTGTTGCGTTGGGGTATTGCAGAACGTCATCTGAATTATGATGCCGAAACCGCTCTAACAGAGTTTAACCGGGTAAATATTCAGTTATTGGAAATGACAGGCCTAGAGCAACAGTTAGCTCAGGGGGAAGCCTAGTGGATCAAAAGATTACAGCTCAGGTTGTTGCAGTACGAGATGACATTGTCACCGTTGAACTGGGTAAAGATGAAGAGGGTGTGTTTTATCCGATTCTGAAAAATGAGGTGGTATATATCTGCCCTGTTCGGACCGCTGTAGATGGACGGCAGGAGTATTTACAAGCGGAAGTGCTTCGAGTGCGTCATGGAGAGGCGGATGTTCAGGTATTTGAAAATACCCGCGGTGTAGCTGTTGGCGACCCTGTTAGGCAAAGTGGCGATATGCTTTCGGTTGCATTGGGGCCTGGGTTGTTGGGTCAGGTTTATGATGGTTTGCAGAACCCTCTAGAGATCATTGCATCGCAGAATGGTTTCTTCCTTCCTCGAGGTTTGGAAGTTGAAGGGATTGATCAACAGCAGTACTGGGCTTTCCAACCAAGTATTAAAGTTGGCGATCGTGTTAAAGCCGGTGATCTGATTGGCAATGTTCAAGAGGGGCGATTTAAACATCGGATAATGGCACCGTTTAACCTCTACGGTGAGGCAGAGATCAGCTGGATTCAAGAGGGGAGTTTCACAGTAACAACGCCTGTGGCACGTTTGCGTCTTGAACAAGGTGATGAAATTGAAGTCACTATGCAGCAGAAGTGGCCTGTGCGTGTGCCAGTAAGTGAGCCTTTACTTAGGTCTGGAAAAAGTAAACGGCATTATCCGCAAGAACCACTACTTACTTCTATTCGCCTTATCGACACTTTCTTCCCTGTCGCCCGAGGTGGAACCGCATGTATTCCGGGGCCCTTTGGTGCGGGTAAAACCGTTTTACAGAGTCTGATCTCTCGTTTTTCTGATGTGGATATCGTAGTGATCGTGGCCTGTGGTGAACGGGCAGGTGAGGTGGTGGAAACTATCACTGAATTTCCAAATATGCCGGATCCGAAAGGCGGAACCTTGATGGATCGTACGGTCATTATCTGTAATACCTCATCTATGCCGGTGGCGGCTCGTGAAGCATCGATCTACACCGGGATCACCATCTCTGAATACTATCGTCAGATGGGGTACAACGTGTTGCTGATTGCCGATTCAACTTCGCGTTGGGCTCAGGCGATGCGAGAAACCTCGGGGCGTTTAGAGGAAATTCCGGGAGAGGAAGCATTTCCCGCCTATTTGGACTCTGCCGTGCGGGCGCTTTATGAACGTGCGGGTTTGATTGAAAATAATGCTGGGGATATGGGCAGTCTAACCCTGATTGGCACTGTTTCCCCTGCCGGAGGTAACTTTGAAGAGCCTGTTACCCAATCAACTCTGCGAACAGTGAAGACTTTTTTAGGCCTGAGTGCCGAACGCGCTTATAAGCGTGCTTATCCAGCTGTAGATCCGTTGATTTCATGGTCGCGCTATTTAGACCAGCTTGCCGATTGGTATGCCGAACATTTAGGTGCTGATTGGGTGTCTCAAGTGAAAGAGATGCAGCAGTTGCTTGATCAAGGAGAGGCGATTCAGCAGATGATGCAGGTAACGGGTGAAGAGGGAGTTACCCTGCAGGATTATATTCTTTTCCACAAATCTATCTGCTTAGATCAGGTTTACCTGCAGCAGGATGCTTTTGATGATGTTGATATATCTGCTCCTATAGAGCGTCAAAAAGCTTTGTTTACTCTCTTGAGAACAGCGCTGACATCGACACATGAGTTTAAGGATAAGGTTGAGGTTAGGGATTATTTTGTCACCCTCACAGGTCTATTTCGAAACCTGAATTATAGTCGCACTAATAGCCCTGATTACCGACGCTATTTGGACGAGATTAATGCCAAGATAGCGCTGCGCTAATTCACATCTGTACCGGTCCAAATTTAAGTCCCTGTTCTTTGTAGGGTGCTATAAATTATGGTAGTTTGACTTGGATCAAATTTTTGACCGGATGAATGGTCTGTTTATTGACAAAATCTGTTAAAGTGGCAGGTCGGTTCTTTTTGTTTGTATTGGGCCATTTATTAGATGTGCGCAGCCAATAGGCTTTATCGCGATGGAAAAGTAGATGCGGTTTCTATCCATCGTTGCAATTATAGAGGTCTACCTCTATGACACCGACTAATGTAGGTGCTCTGCCGCGTTACCTTCTTTGGGGATCAGTTGCCATAGCAGTGATGCTATTAGCAGCTGTTGCCACGCATTTTTTATACAAAAACCAACGAGATAGTGAGCATCGCCTAGCTTCTTTAGAAAAGGAGTTTATGGACAAAGGGCGTGAGCATCTGATTACTGAGATCGATGGTGCAAAAGACTATATTCAGTATATGGTTGCTCAGGCAGAGGCTGTTCTGAAGCAAAAATCTCGTGAAGAAGTGCTTAAAGCGCACACTATAGCGCAAACCATCTACGATCGTGAGTCCCCTCTAAGACCTGAAACAGAAGTTAAAGCGCTTATTCGAGAGAGTTTGCGTGATCTGCGTTTCTTTAATGGTCGTGGCTACATTTTTATCGATGATGATCAAGGCATCTGTATTCTATTGCCGACTTCGCCAGGGGTTGAAGGGCAGTCTCTGTACGATAATCAGGATGATACTGGCCATTACATCATGCGTGGTTTGTTGGATGCGGTTGAAAACCCTGATAAGGAAGGGTTCTCCCGTTATCGTTGGTATCCGCCGCATGATCAAAGTCAGATGACGGAAAAGATCGCGTTTGTAAAAGCATTTGAACCTTATAAATGGATTATTGGTGCTGGCGACTACCTCTATCAAATAGAGAATGATCTGAAAGAACAGGCGTTAAAGCGCTTAGAGACGATTCGTTTTGGCGAAAATGGCTACTTAGCCGTTTTCGATACTGAGGGGAATTTACTCTCGACTGCTGGGGTTAGCTCACTGACCGGGGACAACCCAAATGCCAAGATAAGTAAAAAAGAACGCAAGGTTCTGGATCTTATTTATGAAACCGCAAAAAATGGCGGCGGATTCATTGAATATGAATGGTATTACCCTAACGGTGAAGGACCACACCCTAAAATCTCATTGGTAGAAACAGTACCTGAATTGGGTTGGGTCTTAGTTGGGGGATTCTACCCTGATGACATCAGAAAATTGATGAGCAAGCAGCAAGAGATGGTCGAAAAGACCATGCGTGAGGACCGTGCTCAGATCTACGCGTTTCTGTTTTTAGCAACCTGTGCAACCCTATCGCTAACGTTTGTGTTCTCGGGTTGGTTGAACCGTCAATTTGGTAAATACCAGAACGAAATTGAGAACAAACAAAACGCTCTCCTTTTAGCTTCGCGAGTGTTTGATAATGCCAGTGAAGGGATTATGGTGACAGATGCTGATTGCCGTCTTTTAGCAGTGAATGATGCCTTTGTAGATATCACTGGGTACTCCGCTGATGAGGTGGTGGGGCGTAACCCTCGTCTACTACAATCGGGTCAGCATAGTGCTGATTTCTACAAGGAAATGTGGGATGAAATTAATGCCAAGGGTGCTTGGGGTGGAGATATTTGGAACCGTCGTAAAAATGGCGAAATTTTCCCGCAATGGCTCTCTATTCGTGCATCGCACAATGAACAAGGTGAAGTTCAAAACTATATCGCTGCCATTACTGATCTGACGGAGCGTAAAGAAGTAGAAGATAAGCTACGTTATTTATCTGATTACGATTCTTTAACGAACCTGCCAAATCGGCGTCTGCTTGGCTATAAGGTTGATCAAACTATCTCCTTGAGTTGTAGAGCGAGTAAGCAGCGCTTTGCGCTTTTGTATATCGACTTAGATAACTTCAAAAACATCAATGATAGTCTGGGTCACCGCTTTGGTGATGAAATTCTGCAGATGGTCGCTGAGCGCATCCAGCATGAGGTACGTGAAGAAGATACAGTGAGCCGCTTAGGTGGCGATGAGTTCAGTGTTCTTTTGCCTAATTTGAAGCATTTAGAACAGGCCGCTAACTTATGTGAACGTATTATTCACCGAGTATCTGAACCGTTGCAAAGTGATAGTCATTTGATGATTACACCAAGCATCGGCATCTCGGTGTTCCCTGATGATGGTGATGATTTCGATCAGTTGCTGCGTAACGCTGATGCCGCTGTGCACTTTGCTAAGAATCAGGGGCGTAATAACTATCAGTTCTACACCGCTGAAATGAATCGACGTGCTTCAGAGCGTCTGCAGGTTGAGATTGCACTGCGTAAGGCGATTGAGCATCAAGAGTTTGAGCTTTATTACCAACCGCAAGTGAACCTATCCGATGGCTCATTAGCAGGTTGCGAAGCGCTGATTCGTTGGCAGCATCCAAATCTTGGTTTGGTGCCACCGAATAACTTTATTCCTCTGGCTGAAGAAACCGGCTTGATCCTCCCAATCGGTGGTTGGGTGTTACAGCAGGCTTGTCAGCAAGCGGCTGAATGGGGTAAACAATCTGATCAGCCATTTACTATGTCGGTGAATGTATCGGTCCGTCAATTTAGACCAGAGTTGGTTGAAGAGGTTGAGGCGGCTCTGCAATTGTCTGGAATAGATCCAGTTTCATTGGTGTTGGAAATCACAGAAAGCACGTTGATGCATGATCAGGACAAAACTTTGCAGTTGTTGCACGACCTCAAAGGTTTGGGCGTACAGCTGTCTTTGGATGATTTTGGTACGGGCTACTCCAGCATGGCGTATCTGAAGCGTTTCA
The DNA here is from genome assembly GCF_047778045.1 of Neptuniibacter sp. PT8_73. Lineage (GTDB taxonomy): Bacteria > Pseudomonadota > Gammaproteobacteria > Pseudomonadales > Balneatricaceae > Neptuniibacter. Next base: position 3,477,205 of record NZ_CP180545.1, on the reverse strand, counting down.
ATCTGGATCAGCTTAAGATCGACCGAGCCTTTATTGATGATCTACCGGATAACCCTGATGACGCTGCTATTAGCGCTGCGATTATTGATGTGGCGAGTCACTTTGGTTTGATTACAGTCGCAGAAGGTATTGAAACAGCCGAACAAGCTGAGTTCTTAGCTCAGGCAGGTTGTATGGAAGGGCAAGGTTATTATTACGAGAAGCCGATCCCAGCTGATGCTGTGACGGAGCGTTACTTTAGCTAGTTATAACCCGTGACGTATTAAACGGCCTCTTTTGGCTGCTGCATGGATCGGTTTACAACATTTTCGCGTAATGGGAAGTGATTGGTTTTCCGATCAGTGAAGTAATAAGTTAGTGCCTTCTTTATAGTTGGGAAGGCGAGTTCGTCCCAAGGGATCTCTTCTTCGCTAAATAATTCAACTTCTAGAGATTCTGAACTGATCGAATACTCAGGCTTGTCCATATAAGCCAGATAGAGCATCTGTACCTGATTTACATGCACGATCGAAGTGATTGTATAGAGGTGGCTGATCTTAACTTCAGCATTTGCCTCTTCTCGTGTCTCTCTCATCGCGCCTTCTAAAGTGGACTCATTGTTCTCCATAAATCCAGCAGGCAAGGTCCAAAAGCCTTTGCGAGGTTCAATGGCACGTTTGCAAAGCAAGACTTTATCTTGGTAAATAGGCACGCAGCCGGTAATGACCTTTGGGTTTGAGTAATGGATAGTGTTGCAGTTGTTGCAGATATGCCTAGGAAGGTGGTCACCTTCAGGAATACTGAAAGTAAGTGTGCCGGCGCAGTTAGGGCAGTAGTTCATTCAATTAACCTAGGTTAGTCCATCTATCTTAAGGCAAGAAATGCATGAGTAGCCTAGATTATCACCATGAGGTTAAAAAGCGAGAGCCAAGTTTCTCTTGGCTGTTCACTCAATAGCTCTGTTACTATTAAGCTATATAATAATTTTTAATCTAAGCAGAGCTTCAGTTTTAAAAGATACGCTTATGCTCACAATTATTCGCGAACGCTTAGTGGGGTTTGAGCCTCGCAGCTTGCCAGAAACATCGCCTAAAGCCAGCGTTTTGATTGCTTTGACCGATCATGACGATCCGCATGTTGTGTTGACCAAACGCTCGGCAACCCTGTCATCTCACAGTGGCGAAATAGCATTCCCTGGCGGTAAATATGATGATACGGATACAGATCTGCTCTTTACGGCTTTGCGTGAAGCTGAAGAGGAGATTGGTTTAGCGCCTGAGTATGTTGATGTCATTGGGCAATTGGGGCAAGTGAGATCTAAGCATGGCTTGCAGGTGACCCCTTGGGTGGGTGTGATTCCGTCAGATATTGAATTTACTGCGAACCCTGCTGAGCTAGATGAGATATTTACTGTGCCGTTAAGCTTCTTTCTTGCGGATAACCGTTATGCAACTGATGAGATACGTTTTAAAAATCAAAGTATCTATGTTCCAGCTTGGGAGTTTAATGGGCATATAATTTGGGGCTTAACTGCCTATGTGTTGGCAGAGTTATTAAATGAAGGCTGTGGGGCTAATATTCCAATGAGGCCAAGGCCCGAACATAAGGTTCGTCATTTCACTAGTGGGTCTTGAGGGGGACTATGTTGTATTCGTTAGGTGAGCAAGCTGTTTCATTAGTGGGTGAAGAGCACTTTGTGGCGGATAACGCGACCGTTATCGGTAATGTCGAGCTACATGATCGTGCTTCTATCTGGTTTAACGTCGTTATCCGCGGCGATAACGATCCGATAGTTATTGGCGAAGGAAGTAATATTCAAGATGGTTCGGTGCTGCATACCGATAGTGGCTTTCCTATGAGCATCGGTCGGGATGTGACTGTTGGGCATATGGCGATGCTTCACGGCTGTGAAGTAGGAGATGGCTCGCTTATCGGTATCGGTGCCGTTGTCTTGAACGGAGCCAAAATTGGCAAAGGTTGCTTGATTGGTGCTAAAACATTAGTGCCGGAAGGGATGGAAATACCGGATAATTCCCTTGTGGTGGGCTCGCCTGCTGTCATCAAGCGTACTTTGAGTGATGAACAGGTGGAAGGTATTAGGAAGAATGCGCTTCACTATGTCGAAAATATGCGTCGATTTAAGAAAGAATTAACCGTTCAGAAGTAGAAGTATGACCGAGCAAGAGAACAAACCTGTGCCAAACCCTTGTGTAGGAGTTTGTGCGCTTGATGAAAATGACTTATGCATCGCCTGTCAGCGAAGTGGTATCGAGATTGCTGAATGGGGTGTGTACTCAAATGATGAAAAGCGCGCTGTTTGGGAAAAGATTAAGCTGCGTGAGCAAGGCCAGTTACCGGAGTAATCCAACATGAAGGTTATGATTGATATCTGCATCGTTCCTTTAGGTGTCGGTGTTTCAGTATCTGAATATGTGGCGGCTTGTCAGAAAATTTTTGATGAGGCTGGTCTAACTCACCAGATGCACGCGTACGGCACTAATGTTGAAGGTGACTGGGATGAGGTGATGTTGGCGGTGAAACGCTGTCATGAGGCTGTACATGAGATGGGCGCGCCGAGAATAACGACATCAATGCGCTTAGGTACACGTACAGATAGAGAGCAAACTATGCAGGATAAGGTTGATAGCGTTCAATCCAAACTTAGTTAGACGCTCGGTTAAATGACTCCCTTTAGTAAAACAGTTACCAAGGGAGTCGGTCTTCTGAACTCTATTCTTCTACCGGTTTAGGTAGGGCGATAATGCGAGCGGTTTTAATCACGTTGTCGCTGACTTGTAGTGTTTCTATGCGGTAGTGTTCCAACTGCAGACAAACGTTAGCATCAGGAATCGATTCCAATGTTTCTGTAATCAGGCCGTTCATAGTTTTCGGGCCATCAGTTGGTAGTTCCCAATCCAGCGCTTTGTTTACATCACGGATATAAGCGGTGCCATCGACAAAGTAGCTGCCGTCTTCCTGCAAAAAGATATCTTGATCGGCTTCTTTGTTGTTCGATGACAACTCCCCCACAATCTCTTCTAGAATGTCTTCCAGCGTCACAATACCTTGTACGTCACCATACTCATCAACCACCATGCCGATGCGGCGATTTTGAGATTGGAAATGCAGTAGTTGCGTCTGCAAAGGGGTGCTTTCCGGAATAAAGTAAGGCTCTCTGATTACTTGAAGGATCGCTGCCTTAGTTACAGTGCCGCTGTGGAAAACCTGCGCTAGGTTGCGCATGTGCAGTAGGCCAACAACCTTGTTTAGCTCGCCTTGATAGACAGGGAGGCGAGTATGCTCGGTACGGCTTAACTGCGAGATAATTGTATCAAGGTCATCATCTAGATCGATGCCCAGTACTTCGTTACGTGGCACCATAACATCATTAACTGTTACTTCTGATAGTTCTAAAACACCAAGTAGCATGTTCTGGTTGTTTTGTGGAAGCAGTGCGCCTGCTTCGTGTACCAGCGTGCGCAGCTCTTCAGTACTTAGGTGATGACTGTTATCGCCGGTTACATTTACACCAAATAGCTTAAGGAAGTTGTTAGTAATACCGTTGATGATCCATACAAGTGGATAGATCAGTTTTAAAAGTGGTGCCAGAACTAAAGAGGCAGGAAAAGCGATCTTCTCAGGGTGAATCGCAGCCATCGTCTTTGGAGATACTTCTGCAAAGATTAGGATCAATACAGTCAAGCCGAAGGTGGCAACCATAATACCGGCGTCGCCCCATAAGCGAACGCAGATGACAGTGGCAATAGCCGAAGCAAGGATGTTCACAAAGTTGTTGCCGATCAGAATAACGCCAATCAGGCGGTCTGGTCGTGCAAGGAGTTTGCTGACGCGAATTGCGGCGCTGTGCTTTTTCTTTACTAAGTGTTTTAGGCGATACCGGTTGAGCGACATCATGCCTGTTTCGGAACTAGAGAAAAAAGCGGAACAAAGGATCAGGAAGCCAAGGACTCCCAAGAGAAAGCTTATCGATGCGTCTTCCAAGACGGTATGCCTATATTAGTAATGGAGGGATATTTTTAAATGTGGCTCTTAGAGTGTCAAGCCATACTCTCGAATAATGCGTGCTTTTATCTGAATATCAGATAAACCATTCCATTACGGCTTTACTGCCAAAGAACCCGATCGCCAGAATCACAAAGCTTGTGATTGTCCAGCGGATGGCTGCATTGATTCTCCAGCCAAAGCTATTTCGGCCAAATAACAAGATGGCATAGAGTCCCCAGGCAATCAGGGAAAGCACAGTTTTATGCACTAGATGCTGAGCAAATAAGTCTTCAAAGAAGATAAAGCCAGTAACGAGCGCTGCGGTCAGCAGCGTAAGTCCTGTCCAAAGCATCTCAAACAATAGGCGTTCCATTGTTTGTAATGGTGGCAGTGAGGATACTAACCCGCGTGTGTGATGATGCTTAAGTGCAGAAACTTGGCGTGAAAGCAAAATGGCTTGGATCGTAGCTATAGTGAATATGCTGTAAGCCAAGATAGATAGCAGGATATGGAGGATCAATCCAGCATCGTAGGCTTTACCTTCGCCTACACCTGCAACCCAAGTGGCTAATACCGTCATTGCGGCCATTGGGAATACGGCGATAAATAGGTTGTCTATGCTCTGACGTAAACTGCTGAGCAAAACTAAACCTGCTACAAGCCAAGAGATCAGCGAGCCAACGCTAAATAGGCTGAGATTTATGCCGCCTGGTTGGTGTAGTACTAAAAAGATCGCAGCAGTGTGTGCTACCAGCCCTGCTAGTCCCAAGGATTTGTTGATAGAGCGAGATTGTTTGCGGTCTCCGCGCATTATTTGCCATTGTAAAAAACCTGCGGTTGAGTAAAGCAGAACGGCAATTAATGTAGAAATGGATAACATCTTCGTCTCTTCTGTCCAGTGTTCCTGGAGAACAGTGTTTACAGGGTGGAGTGTAAATCGAGCCTTAGTTTGTCACAGATAGATGAAGGATAAAAGAAGAGGGGCTGCTAAGGATGCTTGGAGTGCGGTATAATACTGCGATTATTAATCCAAGTTTATCGATTTCCTCTATGTAATGGGTCTTTAAAGGCTGTCTGTAAAGAGGAAGTGTGGGGCAGGACATGTTTGAGAATTTAACAGAACGACTTACGCATACGCTACGTTCAGTCACGGGTCAGGCGAAACTGACAGAAGACAACATTAAGGGCACATTGCGTGAAGTGCGTATGGCGCTGCTTGAAGCAGACGTGGCGTTGCCTGTTGTTAAAGAGTTCGTAAACAGCGTTAAAGAGCGCGCGGTAGGTACCGAAGTAACCAAGAGTCTGACGCCGGGTCAGGTCTTCGTGAAGATCGTCAATGAAGAGATGGTCAAGGTTATGGGTGAGGCTAATGAGCAGCTGAACCTAGCAGCTAAGCCTCCTGCTGTTGTGATGATGGCCGGTCTTCAGGGTGCAGGTAAAACTACCTCTGTCGCTAAACTTGGTCGCCACCTGCGTGAGCGTGAAAAGAAAAAGGTTTTGGTTGTTTCTGCTGACGTCTATCGTCCAGCCGCGATCAAGCAGCTAGAAACACTCGCGGGTGAAGTACAGGTTGATTTCTTCCCATCAACGGCTGAGCAAGATCCAGTTGATATCGCTAATGCTGCAATTGCCCATGCGCGTATTCAGCATCATGATGTTGTTCTTCTTGATACTGCAGGTCGTTTGCACGTTGATGAAGATATGATGGGTGAAATTAAGCGCTTGCATGAAGCGGTTAACCCTATCGAAACCCTGTTTGTTGTCGATGCGATGACAGGTCAGGATGCTGCTAATACTGCCAAAGCGTTTAATGAAGTATTACCACTGACTGGTGTTGTTCTGACAAAAACGGATGGTGATGCCCGTGGTGGTGCTGCGCTTTCTGTTCGTCAGATCACAGGTAAGCCAATCAAATTCTTGGGTGTAGGTGAAAAAGTTGACGCTTTAGAGCCATTCCACCCAGATCGTATCGCTTCCCGTATCTTAGGTATGGGTGACGTCCTTTCTCTTATCGAAGAAGCAGAGCAGAAGATCGATAAGCAGAAAGCGGAGAAATTCGCTAAGAAGATCAAAAAAGGCAAAGGCTTTGATCTAGAAGACTTCCGCGAACAGATCTCTCAGATGAAGAATATGGGCGGTATGATGGGTATGCTAGATAAACTGCCGGGTATGGGGCAGTTGGCGCAGGCGGCTGATGCTGCTAATGCCGAGAAAGGTATGCACCAGATGGAAGCGATTATTAACTCAATGACACCGATGGAACGTCGTAAGCCTGATATCATTTCTGGCTCCCGCAAAAAGCGTATTGCGATGGGTTCTGGTACTCAGGTGCAAGATGTTAACCGCCTGCTTAAACAGCATAAGCAGATGTCGAAAATGATGAAAAAGTTCAGCGGCAAAGGCGGTATGTCGAAAATGATGCGTGGTATGAAAGGCATGTTGCCACCAGGTATGGGTGGTGGCCCAGGTGGTATGGGCGGCATGGGTGGTCCTGGCGGCTTCCCACGCATGTAATAATTGCGCATTTATTAAACGAAATTACTTTATTAGGGCGGCAAATTCGCGTAGAATTACCGCCCTGATTTTTCCGGTCCGATCTGCGTTAAAACCAGATTGGTTCATCAAACAGTGGGCGATATCAAAACCCACTCAATAAAAGGGTCTAACGCATGGTAATAATTCGTTTGTCTCGTGGTGGCGCTAAGAAGCGTCCTTTCTATCACATCTCAGTAGCGGACTCGCGTAATGCGCGTGACAGCCGTTTTATTGAGCGTGTTGGTTTCTTTAACCCAACTGCACGTGGTCAAGAAGAAGGTCTTCGTATCGATCTTGATCGTGTTGAATACTGGCAGAGCAAAGGCGCACAGCTTTCTGAGCGCGTAGCTAAGCTAGTAAAAGAAGCTAAAGCAGCTAAGTAATTTTTAGGTTTTTGATCAGGATTGAAAATGAGCAGTAATCCAAATAATGAACAACTCATTGTCGGAAAAATTACTGCAGTCTATGGGGTTAAAGGTTGGGTAAAGATTTACTCGCATACGGACCCTATGGAGAACATTTTCAATTACAAACCTTGGCTATTAAAGGTTGATGGTGTTTTAAAACCTGTAGAGGTTGAAGCCAGCAAGCGTCATGGCAAAGGTCTGATAGCTAAATTGGCAGGAGTAGATGATCGTGATATCGCCGCTAAGTATTGTGGTTACGATATTGCGGTAGATTCAAGCCAGCTTCCAGATTTGGACGAGGGCGAGTACTACTGGAGCCAGTTGCAAAACCTATTAGTTTATACCGAGTCTGACCAATTGTTAGGCAAGGTGGTTCGCCTGATGGAAACCGGTGCAAATGATGTGCTGGTAGTAAAAGGCACAGCAGATAGCATTGATCAAAAAGAGCGTCTGTTGCCTTACCTTCCTGATCAGGTGATTAAAAAGATTGACTTGGAAACAGGTGCTATGTGGGTCGATTGGGACCCAGAGTTCTGAACCATGTGGTTTGGAGTGGTGACACTCTTTCCTGAAATGTTCGATGCAATACGTTGCTACGGCGTAACAGGTAAAGCGGTGAAAAATGGTTTGATACAGATGCAGTGCTGGAGTCCTCGAGACTTTACGCACGATAAGCATAAAACTGTTGATGACCGACCTTATGGTGGTGGCCCAGGGATGTTGATGAAAGTTCAACCTCTAAGGGATGCTATTCATGCAGCAAAAGCTGCTGCGGGTGGAGAAGCTAAAGTTATTTATCTTTCACCGCAGGGCCGGCGTATGGATCATAAGGGAGTACAGGAGCTAGCTTCTCGTGAGAGGTTGATTCTGGTAGCAGGGCGTTATGAAGGTATTGATGAACGCCTGATAGAAACGGAAATTGATGAAGAATGGTCGTTAGGGGATTTTGTCCTCAGTGGCGGTGAATTGCCGGCCATGACTATGATTGATGCTGTTTCTCGTTTAGTACCTGGCGTCTTAGGGCATCAGGATTCGGCTGCCGAAGATTCTTTTCATGATGGTTTGCTAGACTGTCCTCACTACACTCGACCAGAACAGTTCGACGATATGCAAGTGCCTGAAGTGTTGTTGAGCGGCAACCATAAAGAGATCAGACGTTGGCGTCTGAAGCAGCAATTAGGAAGAACCTGGCAACGCAGGCCTGATTTGCTGGAAAATCTTGAGTTGGACGCTGAACAAAAGTCATTGTTAACCGATTTTATCCGGGAGACCCAAGGGTCCGAAGGTTGAATGTTTAGGAGCAAGCGATGAGCGGCAAAAACCTAATTATTCAGCAGCTTGAAGCTGAACAAATGAACAAAGAAGTACCAGAATTCGCACCAGGTGATACTGTTGTAGTTCAGGTAAAAGTAGTTGAAGGCAACCGTACACGTCTACAGGCGTTCGAAGGCGTAGTGCTGGGCAAGCGTAACCGTGGTGTGAACTCTGCTTTCACTGTACGTAAGATCTCTCACGGTGTGGGCGTTGAACGTACTTTCCAGACTTTCAGCACTACTGTAGATAGCATTGAAGTTAAACGTCGTGGTGATGTTCGCCAGGCTAAACTTTACTACCTACGTGAGCGTAGCGGTAAGTCTGCACGTATCAAAGAGAAGTTGGGTTAATTCACCTTCCTTTCTTAAAAAAGCGGCTTTATGCCGCTTTTTTTGTTTTTGTTTTCTGTTTATTTGTTGAGAAGAATCAAGCGAATAGATAAAGGGTTGGACAGATTCGCCAGTTCCCACCCATAATAACAACTATCATTAGGGTTCCGTGCATTTAGGGAGAGCTTTCGGGGCTAAGTTTTATGCAAGTTAATGTGATCAAAAAAATTGCAGCTGTGCTATCGGTGATTCTTGCTCCGATTGCTCTTTTCGCCGGTGTATACGGTTTTGTCTGGTGGAAAGTCTCTACTGCAGCGGAAGGCTTTGCAAAGGACATCGCGCCTTTTGCAAAAATGACCTATCAAGATATCCATATCGACCTTGTTGAAGCGCAAGTTGGCCTCAAGGGTATTTCCTTTGTTCCGACGGGTTCTGAAGGTGAAATCGATGTTCAATCCGCAGTGCTTAAAGCGCCTTCATGGGGCTTTGTTCTCGATTTAGAAGAAAAACTCTCTAAAGGTGAGTTGCCCGATGCATTTAATGTGGATCTCAAAGGCCTCAATATCAACCTGAATAGTGGGTATATGCAGGATTGGGGGCGTATAGCGCTAGAGGCGCAACGTGAAGCTGGTCAAAGCTATGACGCCCTAGCTTGCGGTGGTTTGGAATTTATAGGTTTGCCAGAGATTCGTAAGATGGGGTATGGCAATCTGAATTCTGATATTTCCTTTCAATACCATTTTGATCCACTTGATAAAGAGTTGAATTTTGATCTGCAAAGTAGGACGAAGCAGGTCGCGAATATGAGTATGTCGATGGTGCTCAAAGTCGCAAGCGAAACATTGAATATGCAGTCGATTGTGTTTGCGCAACCGCAGCTTAAGCATATCGAGGCGCGATATTTTGATCGCGGTTATAACAAAAAGCGTAATAACTTCTGTGCGAATTTAAATAAAGAACCAGTTAAGAGTTACCGTGAGCGTTATAAGAATTTACTTTCAAAACGTTTAACTTATGAGGGCTGGAAGGTTCCGGATGAGTTGTTTAATGCGTTTGAAGCTTTGAATAACCCTGGCAGCTCTTTGTATATGCGAGTGGATGTGCCTAAAGGTTTTGGAATTCAATCTATGGCGTTAATTCAAACGCCGAGCGATTTTGTGCGCGAGTTAAACCCTTATATTGAGTTTAGTAAGAAGTATGTAGCGCTTGATGGATTGGATTGGTCTGAGCCAGATCCAGAAGGAGAGCGTTTGCTTCGAGAGTTGATGCAAAGCCAAGAGTCACCTGAATTGGTATTAGGTGAGGTGATCGAAAAAGCTGTAGAGCCCAAAGAAGAGCCGGAAACAGCGCCTACAGTCGCAGTGTATCAACGACCTAAACCGAAAATAATTGTAGAAAAATCATTTAAAAAGATTGCTGTTGAAGAGTTAGGCGCTCATATCGGAAAATCAGTGATTCTTTACACCTACTTTGGCCAGAAAGTAGAGGGGCGATTAGTCGCTGTAACAGATAAGGTCATTACTGTTGAGCATCGTGTCGTTAGTGGTCGTGGTACTGCAACTTATCCTATGGCTTACGATAAAATTCAAAGTGCGCAGTTATATCATTAATACGTTTGTCTGACGTTTGGAGTTTAAGTGGTCGAAAAACGTGAGGCCGAAACTGTTCATCCGAGTGATGCGCAGTTAATTGATACCTATCTAGATGCGGTTTGGATGGAGAAGGGGTTAAGTGATAATACCTTAGCGTCTTACCGTCGAGATCTTACTCAGTTTGCTATTTGGTTGCGCCCTAATGCGGTTCGCTTACTTAGCTGTACAAAGGCTGATATACAGGCTTACCTTGGGTGGCGGGTAAAAGAGCGTTTAAGGCCTAGCTCAACCTCCAGAATGTTATCCTGCTTGCGAGGTTTGTACCGTTATCTCCTGCGTGAGGGGGAGATAGAGGAAGACCCTGTGCTTCTGATTCAAAGCCCGAAAAAAGGTCGTAGCCTGCCAAAAACCTTAACTGAGGCCGATGTTGAAGCTTTGCTAGAGGCGCCAGAGCTAAATGATCCAGTGCAGTTTAGGGATCGCGCGATGCTGGAGGTGCTGTATGCAACTGGATTGCGTGTTTCTGAATTGGTCGCTCTGAAAGTCCATGAAATGAATCTTAATCAAGGTGTGATTCGTGTCATGGGTAAAGGCGGTAAAGAGCGCCTAGTGCCCTTAGGTGATGAGGCGATTAGCTGGGTAAAACGCTATGATGCACAAGTTCGCCCTCTTTTGATGGGGAAAGATGTTGACGATGTGGTGTTTCCAAGTAGGCGCGGTCAGCAGATGACGCGGCAAACTTTTTGGCATCGAGTCAAACGTCATGCGCTAACGGCCGGTATTGATAAGCCGCTGTCACCGCATGTATTGCGACATGCTTTTGCTACTCACTTGATTAATCATGGTGCTGATTTACGTGTGGTTCAGATGTTATTGGGTCATAGTGATCTATCTACCACGCAGATCTATACCCATGTGGCACAACAGCGATTGCAATCCTTGCATCAGCAGCATCACCCGCGAGGTTAATCTGCTAGACTGTGGAACTTTTCGTTAGATCGAGAGTCTCTTCTTGGTATTGGAATAAGTCTGAGCTTTATTAGATTTGGAAATTTTATGAAAAACTTATTTAAAACGTTTGCTTGCCTTTGGGCGTGTGTTGCGACATCAGTAATGGCGGCAGAAGCTGAAGGGCTTATTGAGCAGAACCTAAAGAAAGTGGATGCTCGTATCGTTGTTAAAGAGATTGGCGATGCGCCTTTATCTGGATTGCGTGAAGTCGAGTTAAACAGTGGTGAGGTGCTATATGCTGATGAGAAGGGTGAATACTTTCTTATTGGTAAACTCTATCGTTTTACCGATAAAGAAGGCTTTGTTGATCTAACTGAACGTAAGAAAAGCGCACAACGTAAAGTTCAGATGGCTGATCTAGATGAAGAAAAGTTAGTTGTTTATAAGCCTAAGGGCGAAGTAAAAGCGACTGTGAATATCTTTACAGATGTCGATTGCCCATATTGCCGTAAGCTGCATGCAGAGATTCCAGCTCTGAACGAGCAAGGTGTTCAAGTTAATTACTTGGCTTACCCGCGAAATGGTACAGGTACCGGTACTTTTAAAAGCATGGTATCTATCTGGTGTGCAGAAGGTGCCGAAGGCCGTCGTAAAGCGATGGATCAAGCTAAATCAGGCATTCGTCCAGCAGCTAAGTCATGTGATAACCCTGTTTTAGATCAGCTACAGTTGGGTCAATCAGTCGGTGTGACAGGCACGCCCGCAATTATTTTTGAAGATGGTCGTTTGTACCCAGGTTATGCGCCAGCTCAGCAGTTGGTTAACCTGTTAGATCTTGAGAAATAACCCGATGTGATTACTGAGAAGGAGGCTATTTGGCCTCCTTTTTTATTTGTTGGGTCATAATGGGCTCAGAGATAGAGCTATTGCCTTGTTTTGGCTATAATACCCGCCTTATTTTTTGTAGATTGCGGTAATTGCCTGATAAAAAGAGGCTATCGCGGTTTTTTTTAGTTCAACAGCATGCGAGGTGCAGGTTTGAAACCGGTTAAAGTTGGTATCTGCGGACTAGGTACAGTCGGTGGTGGCACATTTAATGTGCTGAAGCGCAATGCGGAAGAGATTGCTCGTCGAGCAGGCCGCAAGATTATTGTTGAAGAGGTTGGTGCTCGCGACACAAACCCAGATTGCGATACCAAAGGCACTCAGATTACCAACGATATTTTTGCTGTAGCTAAAAACCCAGAAATTGATGTTGTCGTTGAACTGATCGGTGGCTACGACGTTGCTAAAGAGCTGGTTTTGACAGCGATTGAGCACGGTAAGCACGTTGTAACTGCGAACAAAGCACTGATTGCGGTTCACGGTAACGAGATCTTTGAAGCCGCTCAGAAGAAGAACGTTATGGTTGCGTTCGAAGCGTCTGTTGCGGGTGGTATTCCGATCATCAAAGCGATCCGTGAAGGCCTTTCTGCAAACAAGATCAACTGGTTGGCGGGTATCATCAACGGCACTGGTAACTTCATCATGACTGAAATGCGTGACAAAGGTCGTGCATTTGAAGATGTGTTGGCAGAAGCACAAGAGCTTGGTTACGCAGAAGCGGATCCAACGTTCGACGTTGAAGGTATCGATGCTGCTCACAAACTAACCATTCTTGCGTCTTTGGCGTTTGGTGTACCGCTACAGTTTGAAAAAGCGTTCACTGAAGGTATCAGCAAGATCACACGTGAAGACGTACAGTATGCTGAAGAGCTAGGCTACCGTATCAAACATTTAGGTATCACTCGCCGCACTGATAATGGTGTTGAGCTTCGTGTTCACCCAACACTGATCCCTGAATCAGCGTTAATCGCTAATGTAAACGGCGTAATGAACGCTGTGCTAGTTGACGGTGATGCAGTAGGTCAAACTATGTATTACGGAGCAGGTGCGGGTGCTGAACCTACAGCGTCAGCAGTTGTTGCGGATATCGTTGATGTTGTTCGTACGCTAACAGCTGATCGTGACAACCGTGTACCTCACTTGGCTTTCCAGCCAACTGAGCTATCTGATGCGCCGATTCTGCCAATTGAACAAACAGAATCTGCTTATTACCTGCGCATGAACGCACAGGAGAAACCAGGTGTTCTGGCTAAGATCTCTAGCATCCTAGGTGCGCAAGATATCAATATCGAAGCGATCATCCAGAAAGAAACTACTGAAGATCAGGTGCCAGTTATCATCCTGACTCAGTCTGTTCTTGAGCAGAAAGTGAATGATGCAATCGCTCAGATCGAAGCATTAGATGAAATCAATGGTTCGGTTACACGTATCCGTGCTGAGCACTTTGATAGTTAAGGAGTAAACCCCGTGAAATATATCTCTACCCGGGGACAGGCTCCGGCAATGAACTTTGAAGAGGTTTTGCTGGCTGGTTTGGCAAGTGATGGTGGTCTATACGTACCAGAAACACTGCCAACATTTAGCAAAGAAGAGATCGCTTCTTGGGCTGGTTTGCCGTACAACGAGCTTGCTTACAATGTAATTAAGCCATTCGTTGATGATTGTATCGACGATGCTGATCTTAAAAAGATGATTGATGAAACCTATGCCGGTTTCAATCACATCGCTGTAGCACCGTTGAAAGAGCTAGGTACCAACGAGTGGGTTCTGGAATTGTTCCACGGCCCGACACTAGCGTTTAAAGACTTCGCACTGCAGTTGCTAGGTCGTTTGATGGACTATGCACTGGAGAAACGTGGCGAACACTTAGTGATCATGGGAGCAACTTCCGGTGACACAGGTTCTGCTGCGATTGAAGGCTGCTGCCACAGCAAGCACCTAGATATCTTTATTCTGCATCCGCATAACCGCGTATCAGAAGTTCAGCGTCGTCAGATGACGACGATCATTAAAGACAATGTCTTTAATATCGCGCTGGAAGGTAACTTTGATGATTGCCAACAGATGGTTAAAGACAGCTTTGCTAATCAGGACTTCCTGAAAGGCATGAAGCTGGGTGCAGTAAACTCGATCAACTGGGCGCGTATCATGGCTCAGATCGTTTACTACTTCTCTGCTTCTTTGGCTGTGGGTGGTCCTCACCGTGAAGTAAGCTTCTCTGTACCTACAGGTAACTTTGGCGATATCTTCGCAGGTTACTTGGCGAAGCAGATGGGCTTGCCGGTTAAGCAGCTAGTTGTTGCAACTAACAAAAATGACATTCTGCACCGTGTTATCTCCGGTAACGACATGTCTAAAGGTGAGTTGGTTCACACGCTATCTCCATCTATGGATATCATGGTGTCTTCTAACTTCGAGCGTATGCTGTTTGATGTATACGGCCGTAATGGTGAAGAGATTAGTGATCTAATGGCGCGCTTCTCGAAAGAGTCTGTTGAACTAGATCCCGCTCGTTGGGAAAAAGTTCGCGAACTGTTCGATAGCTATGCAGTAGATGATGAGACAACTTGTGATGTGATCAAGCAGGTATTCGAAGAAACAGAATATCTTCTAGACCCACATACAGCGATTGGTGTTAAAGCGGGTCGTGAATGTAACCGTGATCAATCAGTGCCAATGATTACTCTATCAACAGCACATCCGGTTAAATTCCCTGAGCCAGTGGTTAAAGCTGGTTTGGATGCACCGCAACTGCCTGCGCATATGGCTGATCTGTTCGAACGTGAAGAGAAGCTAGAAGTGTTAGATAATGATCTGAATACTGTCCAGCAGTATGTTGCGAGTCATGTACACACTGAGTAACTATTAATCAGATGTGATATTCTCAAAACCCGACGTTAACGTCGGGTTTTTTGTGTCTGACAGAAAAATAATAATACAGGGGCCTATGGACATGGCTGATCAGTTTTTTCTTCTCTCAAAGATCTTATGGTTTGTCGCGCAACCGGATCATCTTTTACTGCTAATGCTGCTGTTTGGCCTGTTCTTATGGCGCAGGGCGTTGGGTGTTTTTCTAGTCTGGACTTCTGTTTTGGCCATGCTAACAATCAGCGTATACCCAGTGGCTAACTATCTGTTAGTGCCGTTAGAACAGCGCTTTCCACAACCCGTATTATCCGAAATTAAAGAGCCTATCGCTGGGATTGTTGTTCTTGGTGGTGGGGAGAATGCAGAGATGTCCTCCCATACTCAATGGCCGGAGTTTAATCAGGCGGCAGACCGTTTGATGGCGTTACCAGGCTTAATGCTGCGTTACCCTGAAGCTAAAGTTATTTTTACCGGCGGCTCTGGGTCAATTCTAACCCCTGAGTTTAGGGGTGGAGATGTGGCTGAACAATGGTTGCATCAACAGGGTATGGGGTCGCGTGTAACGATCGAGCGAGATTCGCGAAATACCTTTCAAAATGCAATCTACACCAAGGATTTGATTGCGAATGCTGAGGGTCAGGTAGAAGGAAAATGGCTGTTAGTAACATCAGCATTCCATATGCCGCGTTCGGTGGGTATTTATCGTAAGCTTGGTATCGATGTTATTGCTTTTCCAGTTGATTACCGCGCCGGTACAATGCGTTTTACGCCTGATCTAAATACAAATATGAATGGCCTAAACACTGCTGTAAGGGAGTGGATTGGCCTGTTGGCATACCACTACACTGAGAAAACTGATGTGTTGTTCCCAGCACCTGTTAGCACTATTGAATTAGAGAACGAATGAAGCAGTTAAACATTTCACCTAGGCCACAGGTCGATACATCTATACCTGTGTTTCAGCAGGTAAATCCAGTTTTAGCCCGTATCTATGCATCACGTGGAGTACATGATCTGCAGGGGCTTGGACGGAGTTTGAGTGAACTTTTGCCTGATAGTGGTTTGGCAGGCATTGATGGAGCCGTAAACCGTTTAGTTAGGGCATTAGAGCACCGGGAAAAAATCTTAATTATTGGTGATTTTGACTGTGATGGTGCGACCAGTACTTCGGTTGCTGTTTTAGCGCTACGAATGATGGGTGTGGCAGAGGTTGGTTATCTGGTGCCTAACCGCTTTGAATATGGCTATGGCCTAAGCCCTGAGATTGTAGCGGAAGCCCTGAAGCAATTCCCAGATCTGTTGATAACTGTCGATAATGGTATTTCGAGTATCGAGGGCGTTGCTGCGGCGAATGCTGCGGGTTTAGATGTTATCGTCACGGATCACCATTTGGCTGGTAAGCAGCTTCCAGCCGCTTGTGCCATCGTCAACCCTAATCAGCCTGATTGTCAGTTTACGGCGAAATCTACCTGCGGTGTCGGTGTGATCTTCTATGTGATGATTGCGCTGCGCCGAACGCTACAACAGAAAGATTGGTTTAACTTAAATGGGTTGCCGAGTCCTAATTTAGGTTCGCTCTTAGACCTTGTCGCTTTAGGAACTGTTGCGGATGTTGTTCCTTTAGAGCAGAACAATCGTGTGCTGGTTCATCAAGGTCTTCAGCGTATCAAAGCGGGCCGCTGTCGCCCGGGCCTTAAAGCATTAATCGAGTTATCAGGCCGTCAGCAGCACAAAGTAGCTTCATCCGACCTTGGTTTTGCTATTGCGCCACGCTTGAATGCAGCTGGCCGTCTGGAAGATATGTCGATCGGTATCGAGTGTTTGCTGACTGAGTCGGAGCAGAAAGCTAAAGACCTAGCCGCTACACTGAATGACCTCAATCAGGAGCGTAAAGGCATAGAGCAGGAGATGCAGCAACAAGCACTCGATCTGCTCGATAAGCTGCAACTGGACTCAGCACAGCTGCCATACGGTCTATCTCTGTATGAACCCGAGTGGCATCAAGGCGTGATCGGTATTCTGGCTTCTCGAATTAAAGATAGAACGCACCGCCCAGTGATTGCCTTTGCTCAAGGTGATGAGGGTGAATTAAAAGGCTCTGCACGATCGATTCCGGGCTTCCATGTGCGAGACGGTTTAGATGCGATTGCTGCAAGGTATCCATCGCTTTTGCGTAAGTTTGGTGGTCATGCCATGGCTGCTGGATTAACTATCAAAGCTACAGATCTAGAGCTGTTTCAAAACGCTTTTGATGCAGAGGTTAGACGCCAATTAAGTGAGTCAGACCTCCAGCAAGAGGTGTTAACCGATGGCGAGCTCACAGCGGCTGATATGACCATCGAATTAGCCGAGTTGTTACGTGATGCCGGTCCTTGGGGGCATCAGTTCCCCGAGCCTCTGTTTGATGGTCAATTTACCTTGATTCAGCAACGGGTGGTCGGTCAAAGACACCTGAAAATGGTGTTGATGGAGCCCATTTCTGGTTTAGCTGTGGATGCGATTCAGTTTAACGCCGATATGGAACTATGGCCGGATCAGGATATTACCCAAGTCAGAGCCGTATACCGTTTAGATGTAAATGAGTTCCGCGGTAAACGAACGGTGCAGATGCTGGTGGATCATCTGTTGCCTGAGTAGTATCTTTGCCGCCTCTATTTTCTGATTCTTAAATGGAAGCAGCTGAATCGCTGCTTTCCTATCTATACTGAAGTGAATAATTGATGTCTGATCTACTGCCTTACTACGTTGGTGCGCATGTGAGCGCCAGCGGTGGTGTGCAAAACGCCCCGCTTAATGCTAAAGAAATTGAAGCGAATGCATTTGCTCTATTTACTAAAAATCAGCGACGTTGGGTGGCAAAGCCTTTAGATTCAAAGACAATCGCGTCATTTAAGAAAAACTGCGCAGCACTAAACTTTAAGCCTGAGCAGATCCTTCCTCATGATTC
Organism: Neptuniibacter sp. PT8_73; assembly: GCF_047778045.1. Classification (GTDB taxonomy): domain Bacteria; phylum Pseudomonadota; class Gammaproteobacteria; order Pseudomonadales; family Balneatricaceae; genus Neptuniibacter. The sequence continues at coordinate 3,459,393 of NZ_CP180545.1, read as the reverse complement.
CTATCTGATTAACTTAGGCCACCCAGAAGAGGAAGCATTACAGAAGTCTCGTGATGCTTTCTTGGATGAGATGCAGCGTTGTGAACAGTTGGGCTTGGTTTATCTTAATTTTCATCCGGGCAGTCATCTGCGCAAGATCAGTGAAGAGGAGTGTATTGCTAAGATTGCTGAGTCGCTTAACTGGGCAATTGCGCAAACTGAATCAGTTGTGGCGGTTATTGAGAATACCGCAGGTCAGGGAAGTAATCTTGGATTCAGCTTTGAGCAGCTAGCGGCCATTATCGATCAAGTTCAAGATAAGAGTCGTGTAGGTGTCTGTATCGATACCTGTCACATGTTTGCTGCTGGCTACGATATTCGTACTCAAGAGAGTTGTGCTGAGGTATTCGAAGATTTCGCCAAGATCGTCGGTTTTGAATACCTTAAAGGGATGCACCTGAATGACTCTAAAGGTGGTTTAAACTCGCGCTTGGATCGCCATCACAGTCTAGGTCAGGGAGAAATTGGTCTCGAGGTCTTTAAATTCATTATGCGCGATGATCGTTTTCGAGGAATTCCATTAGTCTTGGAAACGATTGATGAGACGATCTGGGCAGAAGAGATTCAGATGTTGAGGCGCTTTTCAGTCAGTGATGATTAATTAGTTCTGTCTAATATTTGTTCGATGGTTTACCCATAAAAATAGTAGACTTTTTAAGGGATTGTCACTGAAGTGTCATCCTTTCTCGCTAGCCTGTGCGTCTAAGAGTAATGCGTCACAGGTGAGTAGTATGTTGCTTGCAACAAATGAAGTCGATGCTGAGTCACGTCGTAAATATCTTTTCGATATTTTAGAGTCAGAATCGCTTTATCCACATTTTCAGCCGATTGTGGATTTAAAAAACAATGTTGTTATTGGTCATGAAGCCTTAATTCGTGGGCCTGCGGGCACGGTTATGGCTTCGCCTGGTGCGTTGTTTCAGACAGCCATTGAAAACAACTTGTTACACACACTTGAGTTGTTATCCCGACGCAAATCCCTCGAAGCATTTGCAGAGTTGAACCCTGGTGGGCAGCTCTTTCTTAATATCAGTGCGTCTTTGTTAGGGACGCCAGAACACACCGAAGGCTTTACGGCTGAGCTTCTACAAGAGCTGGGTATCTCTATTTCGGATATTGTTATTGAGTTATCCGAGCAGCATCCATTTGATCAGCAAGGCCTGACTCATGCTGCCGTTGAACACTACCGCAATATGGGGTTCCAAGTAGCAGTAGATGATTTGGGGACAGGTTACTCTGGTTTGAAATTGTGGTCAGAGCTAAAGCCTGAATACGTCAAAATTGATCGTCATTTTATCTCAGATATCGACAGTGATCCGGTAAAGCGCGAGTTTGTACGATCGATCTATAACATCAGTAATACCATGGGCTGCAAAGTCATTGCTGAAGGGATTGAACGTCAAGAAGAAGTCAAAACGATTCAGGAGCTAGGCATCAATATAGGTCAAGGTTTTTACCTTGGTTATCCAAGCCCAGAGCCGCAAACGGTTGAGCCGCCTGTCGCGGATGTGTACGACTCAGCAAACGCTCCTCGTGTTGAGAACTGCGAAACGGCTCATTCCTTGTTACGAAATGCTCCAACCGTTTCGATTCAAGATACAGTGCTATCGGTGAGTGATCTATTTAGAACGCACCCCGAAGTAAGCTCGCTACCGGTTGTGCATGAAGGCGTACCTCAAGGTGTAGTTAGAAGGTCTAGTCTGTTTGAGTTGTTTTCTACCCAGTATGGTCGAGCGCTTTATGGTACAAAACCGGTCGAGCGGATCTTGTCTCATGACGTACTTATTGTGGATGCGGGGATGAGCTTGGATGAAGTCTCTCGTCTTATCACAGAGCATGAACAGAATGAGATTCAGCAGGATTTGATCATTACTCAGAACGATCTTTATGTTGGCATGGGTAATGTGCGAGATCTTTTGAAACGACTGACCGAACTCAAAGTTCAAAATGCGCAATACGCCAACCCTCTGACGCTTTTACCGGGTAATGTCCCGATCAATAACGAAGTGGATGCGTTGCTTAATCAATCGGCAGATTTTCATGTCGCTTATTTCGACTTGAATAACTTTAAGCCCTTTAACGATTGTTACGGCTATTCCAAAGGGGATCAGGTGATTCGTTTGTTAGGTGAATTACTAGTGCAACATGCCTCTTATGATTCAAATTTCATCGGTCATGTCGGGGGCGATGACTTTGTGGTGATCTATCGCTCTCCTGATTGGCAGTTGAGTTGTGAACGGATCATTCGCGAGTTCGATAAAGCGGTAAAAGGTTTTTACTGTGATGGAGATCTCAAAGCGGGTGGAATCTGGGCAAGTGATCGTCAAGATAACCGTACCTTTTTCTCGTTTTTGGGCTTAGCTGTTGGTGTAGTTCACCCTGACCCTTGCTGTTGTAACAGCTTTCATGAGGTGGCGGAGCTTGCGGCAATGGCTAAAAAAGAAGCGAAAAAGTCTGCTGAGAGCGCGATGTTTGTATCCCGTAGGCGCTGTATAACTACATCGGTAGCCGATAGCTTAAGGTGCTTTGCGTAAGCTTAAATTTCTATCCTAGCCCTGTTCCTCAGGGCTAATCTCTTTAATCCTTCATTTCGAAATCTATTGACCAATTGGCTTGATGAGCTGGTTAATTGATATAGTGAGTTATTCGCTAGTCAATGACAGGAACAGCACATGTCTGGAAAATGGCAACCAAGTTTTGGTCAAAAAGATTTCAACATCAATAAACAAGAAACCCTGTACGATGGTTTCTTTCAAATGCATAAACTCTATCTGCGGCATAAAACTTTTGCTGGCAGTGAGATAGAGATCCAGCGTGAGCTGTTTTACCGTGATGATGCTGTATGTGCGCTGCTCTATGATGCGGTTAAACAATCTGTTGTATTGATTGAGCAGTTCCGAGTAGGTGCATTTGATAGCCCAGATGGGCCTTGGTTGCTGGAGCTGGTGGCTGGTATCGTCGAGAAAGGTGAAACCACAGAAGATGTTGCACGACGTGAAGCAGTCGAAGAAGCGGGTGCGCAGTTAGGTGAGATTAAGCACATTACCCGTTTCTCACCGAGCACTGGAGCAACGCGAGAGTATATTGATCTACTTTGTGCTCAGGTGGATTCCAGTGGTGTTGAAGGCATTCATGGTTTGCCTGAAGAGGGCGAAGATATCAAAGTGCATGTTATTCCGGTGGAAGATGCTTTTGAATTAGTACAACAAGGTATAATTAATAATGCCCCTGCGATAATTGCGCTGCAGTGGCTACAGTTAAATAAGTCAGCGCTCGATCAGCGTTGGCAGTAAGTAGTAAACGATAAATCGGATAGGTAGATGAAGCGGAAATATATTCCAGATCTAACTCGGCAGATGGCGCATTGCGAGGCTAACTATGCTCGTATTATGAAGCTATTACCGGATCTGGATGACTGTGATGAACGCGAGTTTCAGGTGAGTTGGCCTGAACACACTGCCTATCTGCGCCTGCAGGTTGATGAGCGATTCAAATATACGACTACGTTGTTGATTAGCCATCGCTTTGAATCGAATTCGCCATGGTTAGAAGCCCCGGGTTTAGTGGTGCGTTTGTACCACGATGCTGGTATGGCGGAGGTAATCTGCATGCAACGTCGTAAACAGCTCTCTGGTGTCTATCCCTACCCAAATAAAAATATGCACCTGCCTGACGAGAAGATTCAGCTGAATGAATATCTAGGTGAGTGGTTGAGCGAATGCTTAAACCACGGTCACAGCATGGAACCCGTATTCAGTGGCTGAAACCATTACTCTACTCCAAGTCAGTGATATGCACCTGCAACAAGAGCCAGATATGTTGTTGAAAGGTGTAAATGTCGAGCAGCGCTTTCAACAAGTGCTAGCGGAGATTGAATCTCAATCTGCTGATGCCTTGTTACTTACTGGTGATCTGACGCATCACGCACCTAGGGCCTATGACCGTTTAGTCTCTAACGTTCATAGTCTTCCTTATCCTACTTACTGGATCCCTGGTAATCATGATCTGCCAGAGGAGATGGCGCGTTTTACCGGTACAGAGTTAGCTTCAAGAGTTAAAACATTCGATGGTTGGAAACTGATCTTTCTAGATAGCAGTTCACATCCCGACGGCAAAGGTAGTGGTTCGCTTTCTGAGTCAGAATTGAGCTTTTTAAAAGCTGAATTAAGTCAGACAGCGCCTGATCAACATGCCCTATTAGTTCTGCATCACCACCCTGTGTCTGTAAAAAGCCGATGGCAAGATGAGATCTGTTTAGGTAATGCAGATCAGTTTTGGCAAATTGTTGAACTTTATCCACAAGTGAAAGGCGTTATCTTTGGCCATGTGCATCAAAGCTGGGCGCTTCAGAGAGGGGATATTCAGCTCTTCTCTGTGCCTGCGACTGCTGCGCAGTTTAAAGCTCAGACAGACAGTTCCGAAGTGGAAGATGATCCTAAGCTAGCCGGGCCTGCTTATGGCCGCTATCAGCTCTATTCTTGTGGGAAAATTAACCAACAAGTGATTAGATTACCCGCATAGCTTTACTGGCTATTGCGCCTTGCTTTCCCCTCCGGTAAGTTCTTTGCCAGAGGAAGAAAATGAATACACCGCTTTATATATACGTTCATGGCTTCAATAGCTCGCCGCAATCGATGAAGGCGAAGGTGTTCGTCGAGTATCTGCAGGGTAAAGGTTTAGGCAATCAGGTGATGGTGCCAGAGCTATCCCACTGGCCTGCTGAAGCTATGGAGCAGTTACGCGCTCTTGTAGAGCAAAACCAACAGCGACCCATCATCTTATTAGGAAGTTCGCTGGGTGGTTATTACAGTACATGGTTAACCGAACATTATGATTATGTACGTACGGTTTTAATTAACCCGTCGGTAAGACCGTTTGAGCTGTTGCCTCAGTATCTTGGTCCTAACGTAAATCTTTATTCCGGTGAAGAGTACGAGCTTACCCAAGAACATTTGGCGCAATTATTGGCGTTAAACTGCCAAGAGATCAAACGACCAGAAGCTTATCTGTTATTAACTCAAACAGCAGATGAAACACTGGATTACCGAGAAGCGGTCGAGAAGTTTTCAGCATCGCCGCAGTTTGTTCAGCCCGGTGGTAGTCATGGTTTCGAGCAGTTTGAAAACTTGATTCCAGCCATTATGGCGTTTGCGGAAGGGCGCATCGATCTGCCCGAAGCACAACCGATTTAAATATCGTTAAACGTTGATTCATAGATAAAGTTTTGCGACAGGAAAGTATTTGATGTCCAAGCAATACAACGCTGGTTCCATAGAAGTTCTTAGTGGTCTAGACCCGGTTAGACGTCGTCCGGGGATGTACACGGAAACGGATCGTCCAAACCATTTGGCGCAAGAAGTCATCGATAACTCGGTGGATGAGGCGCTTGCCGGTCATGCTAAGCAGATTGATGTGGTTCTGAATAAAGATCAGTCCTTAAGCGTGACCGATGATGGTCGAGGCATGCCTGTGGATATCCACCCAGAGCAGGGTGTCAGCGGGGTCGAGTTGATCCTGTGTAAACTCCATGCGGGTGGTAAGTTTAACAACGATAACTACAACTATTCCGGTGGTTTACACGGTGTGGGTGTATCGGTTGTAAATGCCTTATCTAAGTTGTTAGAAGTTCAGGTACGTCGCGACAGTCAGGTTTATCGTATTGGCTTTGCCGACGGCGAAAAAGTATCTGACCTAGAAGTGATTGATACTTGTGGTAAGCGCAACACCGGTACCACGGTACGTTTCCTGCCTGATCCTCAATACTTCGATACCCATAAATTTAGCGTTTCACGTTTAAAGCATAACTTACGTGCCAAAGCGGTTCTGTGCCCTGGCTTAAAGGTGACTTTTACCGATCTGACGGGCGCTAAGCGCGAGAAGGAAGAGTGGTATTACGAAGATGGTTTAATTGATTACCTAAAAGGCACAACTCAGGTCTTTGAAGTACTGCCAGCTGAACCATTCTCCGGCTCTCTGCAGGGTGAATTAGACGCAGTCGAATGGGCAGTGCAATGGCTACCGGAAGGTGGCGAGATGACCTGCGAAAGTTATGTAAACCTGATTCCTACGGCGCAAGGCGGTACTCATGTAAACGGTCTGCGTACAGGTTTGCTTGAAGCGATGCGTGAGTTCTGTGAATTCCGTAACTTGCTACCTCGGGGAGTTAAGCTGACTGCGGATGATGTCTGGGACAAGTGTTGTTACGTCCTTTCCGCAAAAATGCAGGATCCGCAGTTCGCTGGTCAAACCAAAGAGCGTTTATCTTCCCGTGAAATCGCAGCCTTTATCTCTGGTGCAATCAAAGATGCTTTCTCTTTATGGCTAAACCGCCATGTAGAAGAGGGTGAGCAGCTTGCTGAAGTTGTTATCTCTAACGCTCAGCGCCGTATGCGTTCCAATAAAAAGGTTGTGCGTAAGAAGGTTACGCAAGGACCTGCTCTGCCGGGTAAGTTGGCAGACTGTTCCGGTGGCGATGCGATGCAGTCAGAACTGTTCTTGGTAGAGGGTGACTCTGCGGGAGGTTCTGCTAAACAAGCACGTGAGCGTGAGTTTCAGGCGATCATGCCTTTACGCGGTAAGATCCTAAACACTTGGGAAGTTGATCCTAGCGAAGTCTTAGGCTCCCAAGAGATCCATGATATCTCGGTAGCGATTGGTGTGGAGCCAGCTTCAGAAAACTTCGACGGTCTGCGTTACGGCAAGATCTGTATTCTGGCCGATGCGGACTCCGACGGTCTGCATATCGCAACGCTTCTGTGTGCATTGTTCGTACGTCACTTCAAGCCGCTGGTAACTGCGGGTCATGTTTATGTGGCAATGCCACCACTTTATCGAATCGATGTTGCGAAAGAGGTGTTTTACGCACTGGATGACGCTGAGAAGGATGGCATTATCGAGCGTATTAAGGCGGATCGTAAGAATGCCAAAATTGGCGTGCAGCGATTCAAGGGCTTGGGTGAGATGAACCCACTTCAACTGCGTGAGACAACCATGTCACCGGATACTCGCCGTCTTGTACAGCTGACGGTAGAGCCGGGTGATGGCACTAATGAAGTGATGGATATGCTGTTAGCTAAGAAGCGCTCAGGTGACCGTAAAGACTGGTTGCAGAGCAAAGGTAACTTGGCAGACGTTTAGACGTTGAAAGTAGCATGAGTTTTCTCTGTGATTAGTCACTGTAGGCAGAGAAACAGGATAGTTTTTACAGCTGGTTGCTAGGTTTGTGTTACAGCAGCGAGTTGAGCTTATTACGAGTGTAATGTGAATTATGACGGTACAAACAACCTTCGAAGATGGCACTGAACGCCTCGCGTTAAAAGATTTTACCGAGAAAGCGTATCTGGATTACTCCATGTACGTGATTTTGGATCGTGCCCTACCTCATGTAGGTGACGGCATGAAGCCGGTTCAGCGCCGCATCATCTATGCGATGTCTGAGCTTGGCCTTAAAGCGTCTGCAAAATACAAAAAGTCAGCACGTACTGTGGGTGATGTGTTAGGTAAATTCCACCCGCACGGCGATTCTGCTTGTTATGAAGCGATGGTATTGATGGCGCAGCCGTTCAGTTATCGCTATCCGTTGGTTGATGGACAAGGTAACTGGGGTTCTCCGGATGACCCTAAATCCTTCGCCGCGATGCGTTATACGGAATCGCGTTTAGCACGCTATGCCGAAGTTTTACTGTCTGAAATCAGCCAAGGCACGGTTGATTGGGTACCTAACTTCGATGGCACTATGCGTGAGCCTGCGATTCTGCCTGCACGTTTACCGAATGTGTTGCTGAATGGCACGACTGGTATCGCTGTAGGTATGGCGACCGATATTCTGCCGCATAACTTGCGTGAGGTGGCTAAGGCCTGTGTTCACTTGCTAGATAACCCGCGCGCTGATCTGGATGAGATTACCGAGATCGTCCCTGGCCCAGATATGCCAACCGATGCGGAGATCATCACTTCCCGCCGTGAGCTGAAAAAGGTTTACGAAACTGGGCGTGGCTCGGTGCGTATGCGTGCTGTGTACACGAAAGAGCAGGGTGAAATCGTTATCACGGCGCTACCGCATCAAGTTTCTGGCGCTAAAATTTTGGAGCAGATCGCCGCTCAGATGCAGCAGAAAAAACTGCCGATGGTAAGCGATCTACGTGATGAATCGGATCATGAAAATCCAACCCGCTTGGTAATTATCCCGCGCTCGAATCGTGTTGATGTCGAGCAGTTAATGGCCCACCTATTTGCCTCTACTGATCTTGAACGCACTTACCGTGTAAATATGAACATGATTGGTGTGGACGGTAAGCCGCAAGTTAAAGACCTTCGCCAGATTTTGGTTGAATGGCTGAGCTGGCGTACTGAGATTGTGCGCAAGCGCTTAAACCACCGCTTGGCTAAGGTTTTGGATCGCCTACATATCCTTGAAGGTTTGATGGTCGCGTATCTCAATATTGATGAGGTGATTGCGATTATCCGTCATGAGGAAGATCCAAAAGCAGAGCTGGTTAAACGCTTTGGACTGACTGAGATTCAAGCAGATGCGATTTTAGACCTTAAACTTCGTCACTTGGCGAAACTGGAAGAGTTTAAGATCCAGTCTGAGCAGAACGAGTTGGAAGAAGAGCGTAAGAAGCTGGAAGGTATTCTAGGTTCTGACGCTAAAATGCGTAAGCTGATCAAGAAAGAGATCCAAGATGCTGCTGAAGAGTACGGTGATGACCGCCGCTCGCCAATCGTAGAGCGTGAAGAAGCGCAGGCATTCAGTGAGAAAGATCTTCTATCTTCGGATCCTGTAACAGTAGTGATCTCTAAGCAAGGCTGGATTCGTGCAGCGAAAGGCCATGATATTGATGCTGAAGGGCTCAATTACAAATCTGGTGATGCCTTTAAGTTAAGCTGTAAGGGTAGGACTAATCAGCCAACCCTCTTATTAGATACCACGGGTCGAAGTTTCACTATCGAGACCCATAATCTACCGTCAGCACGTGGACAAGGTGAGCCCGTAACGGGGCGTATCACACTACCAAAAGGTTCCACGGTTGATGCCGCGATTGCAGGTAAGGATAACGACCAAGTCCTGATGGCGTCTGATGCCGGTTATGGTTTTATAGCCAAAATCTCTGATCTGACCAGCAAAACTAAAAATGGTAAGGCAGCATTAACCCTGCCTAAAAACGCTCAGATCTTACAGCCAATCACGATGAATTCAGTCGAAGGCTCTTTTCTGGCAGCAGTGACAAATGAAGGTCGATTATTGGTCTTCCCAGTGTCTGAACTACCGCAGCTTGCACGTGGTAAAGGTAACAAAATTATTAATATTCCATCGGCAAGAGCCTCTGCTCGAGAGGAGCTAGTGGTTGCCTTAGCCGTGTTCTCACCGGAAGACACATTGCTTGTGCATGCCGGTCGTCAGCACTTGAAGCTTAAGCCTGCTGATATCGAGCACTATCGAGGGGAGCGAGGTCGTCGTGGTAACAAGTTACCGCGTGGTTATCAGCGCGTAGATAGTTTGGAAGTGGATAACAGCGCACAAGGTCAGTCTGAAGGCGAGGAATAAAATGAGACTCTTCAGATCATGGTTCTGCCTGTGTGTGCTTCTATTTGCCCTGCCTGTACAGGCGTTGGAGTACTACCAAGTTACCGGCGATAACATCAATATTCGCAAGGGACCGGGGCAGAAATGGCGAGTGGTAGCGCAAGTGAATAAAGATCAGCTTGTGCTAGAAACCCGCAGAGAGGGGCCCTGGTCTGAAGTTTTCTTTCTGAAGCCGAACAAACAGAAAGTGATAGGGTGGGTCTTTAACCAATACCTAGCACTGCAAACACTCGAACAGCCAAAATCAGCAGAAGCATCCCCTTTTAGTTTGGAGGTTATCGCTGACAAGCCTGTATGTGCCGATCGTACTTCGGTGGGGATGGGCTCTCTCTGTTATCTTGATATTTCTTTTGTAATCACTGACTCAACTAAGCGGAGAAAACAGGCAAGAGTAGAGTGCTGGGCGGACTTCGTAATTCCAGGGGATCGTAAGGTTATCCCGATTAAAACCAGTGATGTGCAAAGCTTCCATCTCTTGGGAGGGCATGCGGAAGGCTTAATGCGCCTGAACGTTGGGTTAAACACCGTTGTGAACCCTGAAGAGTTCAGTGTGGCTTATTATAATTGTGCTGCGCAGTAAGTCTAATAGGCTACAGCTTGACCCCTTATATAAAGGGACTATCATATACACCTACATTTTTGGCGGTTTTTAGTCGGCCATATAGGTGCTGTACGTCATGGAAGGACGTTTATTACGTAAGCGATTTAGTCGTCGCATTACGATTTTAGCTGTTTCTCTGTCCATCGTTATCTTACTGATGGGAGGGCTTCTTTTATTCCTATCGTCAGGGGTAAGAGATGCTTGGACCGCTTATAGTTATACATCAGAAAGCCGAGCTACGGCACTTTCAGAGCTACATCGTTCCATTGGATACGGTGGCTTTATCCACAACTTCAAAAACTATGTCCTACGCCAAGAGCAGAGTTTGCTTGAGCGCTTAAGTGGCGATATAGAAAAATCGTCACAGGTAATTTCTCTCTACTCGGCCTTGGAGCTCAATAGTAAAGAGAGCCAAGCATTATTAGTTATTCAACAGACATTGCAGATGTACCGAGACAATCTTCGAGTCGCGCAGATGGCTGTGAAGAGGGGTACGCCGACCCAGCAGATCGACAAGCAGGTGCGTATTGATGATAAACCTGCGCTGGCAGCTTTAGCTGTTTTGCAGTTAGAGAATAACCGTTTCCATGAAGCGGTAACTCGCGATATGAATAAGCAGATTACCAATCTGATTAACGTGTTGCTTGTTGGTCTTTTAGCCATGCCGTTTGTCGTGCTTGCTGCTTATCACTATCACGATGTGATGAACCGTTTTGTGCTATTGATCGCTGAAAAGCGAGAGGTCGAAAAAGCGTTGGTAGATTCGACTGCTGAAGTTGAAGAGGCACAGCAACAACGACGTGCAATGGCATACGAGGCCCATCACTGTGAATTAACCCGTGTTCCTAATCGTAAAGCTTTTATGAGTACCGGTTACGAAATTATGCAGGACGCTGCAGCCCGCAAAGCCTGTTTAACAGTGCTGTTTGTTGATGTTGATGACTTTAAAACGATTAATGATACCTATGGCCATGAGATCGGTGACAAAGTACTGGTGGAAGTTGCCTCTCGACTTAGCGTGGCTTTGAGGGAAGGTGATTTCGTTGCCCGTATTGGTGGCGATGAGTTCGCTATGATTATCCAATGTAATGATACTGCAACCTGTGCTCCAGGACTTGCTGAACGCTTACTTGATGTTATGAATGAGAGCTATGCTGATATTGCTGAAGATCTTGAGGTCAGCTGTTCAGTAGGTGGTGCTAACTGTCCGCAGGATGGTCAAGACCTTGAGACCCTTGTACGTGTAGCAGATGAGCGTATGTATCGGGTTAAGAAAAGCGGTAAGAATGGGGTTTTCTTACAGGAGGCCTAGATATTGATCTGCAACTAGAATACGTATTTTCCACAGCCTTTCAGGGCTCTTATTAGTCGATAAGTATTAAGACTCTCTAATGCTTGATTCACTATCTCGGTCTGGTTATCGTGACTAGAGATTATTCATATATTAATCACTTGGTTTGTATTCAGTTAGTTTGTAGTTCCCGTTTATGGGATAAGGTAAGCCAGTGAGTAGTAACAGGAAGTTGAACCAAGGTTTTACGATAATCGAACTCGTGGTAGTTATCGCGCTTTTAGGGATCTTATCTGCCGTAGCATTACCTCGATTTATAAACGTCACCGAAGATGCGCATATTTCTGTAGTCAAAGGTACGGCGGGAGCTTTTGATACCGGCGTAAGGTTAGTACATTCCGTTTGGGTGACGAAAGGAAGCCCTGGGGCCGTATTAAATTTTATCTCGTTAAGTGATACGCGTGCAGCGGGGGATCTGTCAGTAAATGAGTTTGGGTGGCCTGCTGATACTCGAGGCGTCAGTCTAACGCTAAACAGTCATGATGATTGTGTAGATGTTTGGAATGCGGTGCTTAATGATATGGCGCCAAGTATTTCTACAGCAGCGGGGGAAGATTTTAGAGCGCTGAATTTTAACGGTAACTCCTGCCGTTATACCTACCAGTCTAATACCGACTATACGATTATTTATGATTCGAATACCGGTGAGGTTGAACTTAATCTATAGGTTAGGCTTATTTTAAAGCGCTAATGATATCTTTGATAGGTAGCGGTTTATAAAAGTAATACCCCTGAAATACTTCACACCCCAGGGTATCAAGGATCTGCTTCTGCTCTAAAGTTTCAACGCCCTCAGCCACGATGGTTATGCCCATCTTATGAGCAATATCGATGATGCCTTGTAGTAACAATCTGGCGTCTTTGTCTTCGACGATATCATCGACAAAGCTCTTATCGATCTTCAGCTCGTCGATAGGTAGGTTCTTCAATAAGCTCAAAGATGAGTAACCTGTACCAAAGTCATCTAAAGATACAGATATCCCTTCCGCTTTAAATTGGTTGATCATCCCAAGGACGTAATCTAAATCTTGGATAAATAGGCTTTCGGTAATCTCGATCTTGAGCCTGTTTTTGTCGATTTGGGATTGATCTACTTGTTCTAAAAAGTACTCAAAAAAACCATCGGAGAAAAACTGCTTTATAGAAACATTAATTGATATTGAACAATTGCTGGTGGTGAATTTACTAGCTTCATCTAAGGATTTACGAATGATATAGCGGCCAAGCTCTGGCATAAGGCCTGAATTTTCAGCTATAGGGATAAAGCGGTTGGGTGGAATTGGGCCAAAATCCTTATTGTTCCAGCGTACTAGAGACTCTAACCCGGTTAATAGGTCCTCTGAAGAAACTTGAGGCTGAAAAACGACGTAAATTTCCTCGTTCTTAATCGCCTCTCTTAGCTTGTTTTCTAATGAGAGGTCATCCAGATAGCGTTTCTTTAGTTCCTCGTGGAAGACTGTGTAGCAATTTTTATTATGCTTAGCTTCATATAAAGCAAAGTCAGAGAGCCTTTTAACCTCTTCAAATGAGCTAGCATCTGTAGGGCAGTGAGATATACCAATGCTGGCACTCAAAATTAGACGGTTGCCACTCATTAAATAGGGTTTAGATATATCTTCTAAAATTGCTTCAGCTAAGCGTTCTGCTTCAAAGCTTGAGAGATTGAAAGCTACAACTACAAACTCATCACCACTATATCTAGCAACAAGGCATTCTCTATCTTGAGTGCTTAGTTTGAGCCTTCTAGTGATTTCAATCAGAACCTGATCGCCATAATCATGGCCGAAGTTATCATTGGCTGATTTAAAGTTATCCATATCGACAAACAGAAGATGATAGCTGTCTTGTTCTTCTAGTTTGGAAAAGTAGTTGTCCAGAAAATAGCGGTTAGGAAGGTTGGTTAGAAAGTCATGGGTTGCTCTAAAGGTCAGCAGCTCCTCTTTCTTCTTCTCATTGCTGCTAATCACTCTAAAGAGCCAAAAGATGACGGCATAAGCAAAAAAGAACAGTAAAACTAGATTAGTCGCTGCTTGGAAAAACTTCTGACGAATAACATGTGTATCCCGTTCTACACCGACCCAAAGCTGAAACTCCTTGATATAGAAGTTAGACATCATCGATTGAGAGTCATCGTTGAACTTGCCGGTGACATGGGTCGTAATGATTTGCTTATCTTTAATAGTTTCAAAACTGGTGTCGTAGGCTTTTTCGACATAGTCGATGCTTTCTTGAATTCTTTCTTCAGAAAACTGATGTTCGTATACGGCTGGATCGTTGATTAGGCGTTTAGGGGCTACTTGGAAATATCGGTCTCGCTCTCTATAGATAAACACACTGTAATCAGCACTATGCTCAATAGTGTTAGAAAAGAATGGCAGACCTTTTTCTATGTTAATGGTTAGAGAAACGATGAATAAAGGTTGACCATTTTTATCTCTAATCGTTTTACGAATCGGGATAATTAGGGCGTTTTCCCAGTAACTAAAATAGGTTCGGCCAATAACCGCAGCATCGCTGTCTAAGGTGAGGTTGAAGGATTCTTTTGTTTTTGGATTTTGCAGCAGGTTAAGCGAAGATTCTCTTTTATCTTGAGATAGGGAGTTTGTAACAACGATATTGCCATCAAAATCTATTAGAAAGAAGTTATAAGCCGTGAGGGAAGCAGTGAGTAACTTGTCTATCTCCTGAATCGATTTCTCTCGGTCCAGATAATTGTCTTCGTGTAATAACTCCTGACCAAGAATATCTAAAAGGGTTTCATATTGGCGGAGTGAGGCTGTAACTGAGTTGGAGGTAATTCGGGTCAGGTTTTCTTGCTCTAACCTCACGTCTTCCCTGATAGACTCATGAGTCTTCATAAGAATAAAAATAAACGCAGCAAAACCTGCCAAGAGGAAGACGTAAAACGCAAGCCAGATGTTATTTCTTATAAACAGCATAGAGCTTTACTCAAGAATAGAGAGTTTAAGCAATGCGAAAATAAGAAAACAATGCGGGGAAACTTGTGCCTATCATCGAAAATACCTTTGCTAATTACATCATATAGCGTAGTCAAAACTGAGCTCCTTGTGAGGAGGGCTAGCTTCCTTGCGATGATCGAAAGATTATCGACGGTGCCAAAGGCGTAAAATCCAATTTATCAGTTCAGTTGTACAGCTTTGCCTAACTTAAACTGATCTCATTATATAACCAGTTTTAAATATAACGGTCTCTATATTTGGTAGTAGATTTATGGCTCTTTGTAGGGAGCTGTTCATCACGTTTCTTTATAGGGCTTTGTGGCACGCAGTGTGGATAGATTTGTAAAAGGGAGCTTTAATGAACTCTCAAAAGAAATAACGTACAAAGTAAATAGTGTTTTATAGGGTTGGCTTGAAGTGCCTTTAACGCCTGAATTTAGGTTTACTTTCTTCAATATATAAAGGGAAATATTATGGATGAAGCGTATAGAAAACAGGGAATCTTTAGTTGGTCAGAATTAATGACCGATGATGTCGAAGCTGCTACGGCCTACTATGAAAAGGTTATCGGCTGGGAAGTAGAGCGCGTGGATATGGGGGATATGATCTATCATGTGCTAAAGGCTGATGGCAATCCGGTTGGCGGGATTATGCCTAAACCTCCGGAGTCTAAAGGCGTGCCTAACCACTGGGGAACTTATATAACGGTAGATGATGTGGATGCCACTTTAGCACTTGCCGAAGCTAACGGCGGTAAAGCTATTTATCCACCGATGGATGTACCTGATGTTGGCCGTATGTGCGCGATTATGGATAACACGGGTGCAGTGGTATCTGTCATTACCTATGCTGAAACAGCATAGTAATTCAAAGCTTAGGGCTCAGCTTAAAAGTGTTATATGGCTAGGCCCTTTTTAATTGGACTGTTATATGGTCACACGAATCAATGCAGATTTTGAACAACGCGTAATTATTCGTCCCGAAGATTACCATTGGGTTGATTCACCCATGGTGGGTGTCGAGCGCATGATGCTAGACCGAATTGGTGATGAATCTGCTCGGGCGACCTCGATTGTCCGCTATGCGCCTTTTAGTGAATTTTCACCGCATGTTCATAGTGGTGGGGAAGAGTTCTTCGTGCTTGAAGGTGTGTTTTCTGATGAACACCATGATTATCCCCAAGGGAGTTATGTTCGTAACCCTATTGGTACCTCTCACACCCCGAAGATCGGCAAAGAGGGGGCGATCATCTTTGTAAAGCTTCAGCAGTTTAACGAAGCTGATAAAGAACAAAAGGCGATTGATACTACTAAGGAGCCTTGGCTCCAAGGCTTGGTCGATGGTTTAACCGTTATGCCTTTGCATGAATTTGAGGGTGAGCATGTTGCCTTGGTGAAGTGGGCGCCGAATACGCAGTTTAACCTCCATCGTCATTTTGGCGGTGAGGAGATACTCGTGCTCGAAGGTACTTTTTACGATGAGCATGGTATCTATCCAAAAGGTTCCTGGTTGCGCAGTCCTCATTTGAGTGAGCATCATCCCTATACCAAAGACGATGGCGCATTAATCTATGTGAAAACGGGACATCTTTGATAGCGCTGCTAACCAGTATTTCTATCGAACTAAAATTATTTACTAAAAAACATAAAACGCTATTGCGAATCATTATCATTATTGATAATCTAGATCCCGCTCATAAGTGATAGGCAATGGACGACCTCACCATTAACATTGCTGAACAGTTCTACCTGCTCGCTCTCAGGCAGGTAGAACTTCTCCCACCTTAAGCACCAATACAATCAGCAACACTGCTGTAGTCACAAAGAGCATAAACAGCTAAGTCTTTTCTTACTGGAGGAGAGGAAGTTATGCACTCAATCAAAGATCGTGAATCGTACAAAACACTTCTGCACCTTGCGGATAAGCTATCCAACAGTAGCTCATCCAATAGTGATTGGTTGGCGAAGCAGCACAAAGATATCTACGACTTTTTAAAACACGCTGAAGAAAGATAGAAGGAGAGGCTTATGGGTTCTGTGATTAATCCCTCAATTTTTAAAGCGGTATACGACAAGATTGTGACTGAAGGTCAGCAATCGAGTAGTGGTTTCTTTCTTCGTGGTGTCTATGCGGCAGGCCAAGGTAAAAAGCATTTAGAGCTGAAGGATTGTTTTTCACGTATCCGCGTAGTGAACGGCGAAGTGGTCGCGACCGAGTTCTCGAACAATACTCAGCGT
Organism: Neptuniibacter sp. PT8_73; assembly: GCF_047778045.1. Classification (GTDB taxonomy): domain Bacteria; phylum Pseudomonadota; class Gammaproteobacteria; order Pseudomonadales; family Balneatricaceae; genus Neptuniibacter. The sequence continues at coordinate 3,442,619 of NZ_CP180545.1, read as the reverse complement.
GTCAGATTTCTAAATAAAGTTCGCAAGCTGTATTGTGGCGAACAAGTCTCGCAGTAGTCTCATTCTTCCTATTAAAAAGATCGATAAAACAGATCTCCTCCTTGTGGTCCCTATCCAAAAGGCTTAAATCAGCAAAGCCTATACACCTTGAATTTGTGTCCCTTTTTGGCGCTACGCTATGTAAAAACGCGCATTCGTGAGTAAGTTTCCTACAGCTATCTCAGACCCCTTGTCTTTTTACCGGACTCCTTTACTCAAAAGATGGTGCTTTATTGCTCTAAAGACCAGTATTTACTTTTGTCTTAAAGCGTTACCCTAGCCCCGCTCAAAAATGTGTGCATTGCAGCATTTTTAGCGTAGGCATGAATACACGCCATGCTAGTAGCTGGTTGGACTTAACGTTGGTCTACTCGAATTTGGTCATTTGTTGACGCTCTTTCTCGTGACGATGGGTCAAGCCCTGCAAGTTGCTAGGCAGAAATTGCATAAGAATTGTCAATTCTTATGTGATTTCGGCGGGTATTTTGAAACCCGTAACCTGATCCAGACACAACAATTTTAAAATCGGATTCTGACCATGAACCTGTCGATGTTTTTTCCACAGATCAACAGCGCAAGCTTACGCTTTGTGTTGGCCGTTGTTGGTCTATTACTGCTTCCCCTTACTGCTTTTGCAGAAACAGGCGGAGCGGCCGCTAATATTCCGGAACTGAGTGCTTCTTTTTATGGCTATTTGAGTGTGGCCATATTTATTTTGGCCTACTCTTTGGTTCCGTTGGAAAACAATATTCACCTGCTTAAGAGTAAGCCGGTTCTGGTGGCTGCAGGTCTGATTTGGGTTTTAGTTGCCCTAGCATTTAAGGAAATTGGTGCTACAGAGCAGGCGCACCATGCGATTAAGCACGCCATTATTGAATATGCAGAGTTATTTCTGTTCCTACTTGTGGCGATGACCTACATTAATGCGCTGGAAGATCGTAACGTATTCCAAGCGCTGCGTGCTTATCTGGTATCTCGCGGTTACTCACTACGTAAGGTTTTCTGGGTTACCGGCGCACTAGCATTTGTTATCTCTCCAATTGCGGATAACTTAACGACTGCACTACTGATGGGTGCGGTTGTGATGGCTGTTGGCGGTAAGAATGTTCGCTTCGTGTCGATTGCGTGTATCAACGTCGTTGTGGCGGCAAACGCGGGTGGTGCTTTCTCTCCATTTGGCGATATTACAACCCTGATGGTTTGGCAGAAGGGCAAGGTAGAATTCTTGCAGTTCCTACCACTATTTATCCCATCATTGGTTAACTGGTTAGTACCTGCGGTTATCATGCACTTCGCGATTCCTAATGAGATCCCTGAAGCGTCTCAGGAAAAGTCCTTCATGAAAATGGGCGCGAAGGTAATGATCGTTCTGTTCCTTGCGACTATCGTAACTGCAGTAAGCTTCCACAGCTTCCTACACCTACCACCTGCAGCTGGCATGATGTTCGGTCTGGGTTACCTAGGTCTATACTCTTTCTACCTGAAAAAGGTGGAAGGTCGTACGATTATGGCTGACTCAATTTTTGGTGGTCGTAGCGATGCGCATCAGAACCCATTGAGTGTTCTACAGGCATACGGTAAGGATATTGGTGATCATCTGAATGATCAGCCTTATCCGGCATTTATGATCGACAAAGAGAAAAACGTTACCCATTGGAATACTGCGCTAGAAAACCTAACGGGTATCAAAGCTGAAGAGATGATCGGCACTAAAAATCACTGGAAAGGCTTCTACAAAGATCAGCGCCCAACTCTGGCTGATGCGGTTCTAGAAGACGAATCCGGTGCAGGCGTACGTCAGCATTATCACAATCAGTACCGTGATAACCCAATGGGTGGTAAGTCTTACGATGCGGCCAACTACTTCGATAATATCGGTAACTCAGGCGCATACCTAATGTTCAGTGCTGCACCTGTTGTTGATGAAAACGGTGAAACGGTCGGTGCTGTAGAACTGTTTGAAGATATGACTGAGAAACGTGAAGAAGTTAAAGAATTCGACGTGATGGAGCGTGTATCACGTGCCGAGTGGGATACTTTGCTGTTCTTCTACGGCGTTATTATGTGTGTGGCCGGCTTAAGTCAGTTCGGCTACATGGCGATCGTATCTGAGCTAATGTACAACGACCTGGGCGCAACAGGAGCAAATGCTCTGGTAGGTGTTCTATCGGCAATTGTAGATAACATTCCGGTGATGTTCGCGGTATTAACCATGGATCCAGCCATGTCCCTAGGCCAGTGGCAGTTAGTAACCCTAACGGCGGGTGTAGGCGGTAGTATGCTTGCGATTGGTTCTGCTGCAGGTGTTGCTCTACTAGGTACAGCGCGAGGCGTGTATACCTTCGCTTCCCACCTAAAATGGGCGCCAGCCATTGCCCTAGGTTATGTGGCAAGTATCGGCGTACACCTACTGATTAACGGTGTTTAATTGAATCAAGTAACTAGTAGCTAGAACGCTTCGCTGCTAGTGGCTAGAAAAAGAAAGGCCTGCTCATTGAGTGGGCCTTTTTTGTTTGGCTTCTTCCTCTTTCATTAAAAAGAAGGCACCATCCCGCTTTCTACCGCTTTCTACCGCTTTCTACCGCTTTCTACCGCTTTCTACCGCTTTCTACCGCTTTCTACCGCTTTCTACCGCTTTCTACCGCTTTCTACCGCTTTCTGCTGATCTGTGACTATGCATATTCTATTGGCTGTGCCTTGGGGATTAAGAGGGGATAGGTAGGATGGTAGGTCGTTAAATCAACCTACCTATCGGAAAGCAGAGATCTCGTGGCGCAATCAACAGGTACAAGTAGTAAAGAAAATTTAGTCGGCAGCCTGTGGATGATTGCTGCTATGGCTGCGTTTGCGATTGAAGATGCGCTAGTTAAAGAAGCCGCGCAAACTCTGCCAGTTGGGCAGGTGTTAGCTTTGTTTGGTTTAGGTGGCATGTTCCTATTTGCCGCTACGCTTAAATTTAACCGCGGGCCTCTGTTTATCAAAGATGTTCTGTCTTTGCCTATGCGCATTCGTATCGTTTTTGAAGTAATCGGACGGCTGTTTTACGTTCTCGCAATCGCCTTTATCCCGCTATCTACAGCTACCGTTATCCTACAAGCCACTCCGCTTTTAGTTGTTATAGGCGCTGTGCTTTTTCTAGGGGAAAAAGTAAGCCCCGTTAGGTGGTTAGCCATATTTATAGGGCTGTTGGGCGTTATTTTAATTGTGCAGCCAGGCGCTGATGGTTTTTCTCATCTGTCGCTATTAGCTGTTATCGGCATGGTTGGTTTTGCCGGAAGAGATCTCGCAAGCCGCATGGCGCCACCGACTATAGGCACAGCACGTCTAGGCTTTTATGGCTTCCTCTCCGTCTTGGTCTCTGGACTTGTCTATTCAAGCTGGGCAGGGGAGGTTTATAGGTTGCCTTCCCAGTCTGAACTGGTGTCGATTGTGATAGCTACGGTAGCCGGTGTAATTGCTTATTCCTGTTTAATGAAAGCGATGCGTACTGGCGAAGTGTCTGCGGTGACGCCGTTCAGATATACCCGTTTACTGTTTGGCTGTTCGCTGGGGCTATTGTTCTTTGGTGAAGAGTTCACTACTTCGATGTTGATTGGTTCGGCGTTGATTGTGTCTTCGGGGCTGTTTATTGGGTGGAGGGGGAAGAAGGTGCGGAAGAAGCTAGAGGTTAGTGGCTAGAACGCTTTGCTGCTAGTGGTTAGAAAAAGACAAGGCCTGCTCACTTTAATTTTGTTGCACAATGCAAGACTTGACCCTTTGGTTCTTTGGTTTTACTGTTCTTTGGTGAAGAGCTCACCACTTCTATGTTGATTGGTTCGGCGTTGATCGTATCTTCTGGGCTGTTTATTGGGTGGCGGGGGAAGAGGGTGAGTAAGAAGCTAGAGGCTAGTGGCTAGAGAAAGGGCTCAGGTCTCATTAATTCGCTCTAAATTGCACAATGCAAGACCTGACCCTTTAGTTTGTTCGGTTAGCGTCCTCTCCTAGCTAAAGTATTAATCTTCTTTCAACATGTAACGCAATACTGGGCCTACCCTATTTGGAGGTAAAGCAAAAACCTGATAATAAAGTTCAAGTAATGAATTACACAGGATATCGGGCTTGTTCTTGTACTCCTCCGGTGAGCCTATCGATAAAAGGTAATCCTCTCCTTTTATCATCAGTTTCAGAGCCACCTTTTCTAAGTCTTTCTCTGCTAGCGCAGTACTTTCATTTAGAACAGGGCTTAATGAGGCGCTTTTGATAAGATTAGCCAAAGCTTGTACGTCCCTTGCGGCCATTTCCTTTGGTAACAACGAATTAAGATCTAAATGGCTTGGAAACATGTCGGGATACGCAAAATTAACACAGTGATCTGCAGACAAGCTTAATAAGTATTCCATTTCATCAATTTGTGTATCCCAATAAGCTACTAACTCCTTATTTGGAGCTACAGGAAGATACCTTTCAATGACTCTAGGTAGAAGATGGCTACGAACCTCGAACTTTAATTCGTTTAGAGATTTACCGGCTTGTATGCCTTCAAAAACGATATTGGATATGACCTTATAAAAAGATGGATCGTATTTAGAAACGGCCTTTAAAGCCGGTGTGCTTGTTAAAATATCATCGATTTTCTTTTGATCTCTCCAACTGGAAAAACCGCTTAAAGCAAAATTATCTGGGTTAACTATTTCATCTACGATGTTGGCGTTAATCAATTCGGCCTGTGTCGGCTTCCATAAATCAGTAGAAGAGATTGAGAGCGCCTTATCGATAAATCCATTTGAAACACCGTACTGTTTGTACATGCCTCTTAACTCATAATTTAGCTCTGAAAGCTTCGTTCCATCTAACGAACCGAAAGACGCGCTATGAAACCCTAAAAAACCATTTTTTCCAAGGTAGCGTTCTTGCCCCGCAACAAAAGCGATCGTACAAGAACTGGCGCAGAGGTCGGACGTAAAAGTGATGAGCTGACGGTTAGATATCAGCTTGGCAAGATTAATGCCTTCTTCGATTAAACCACCCGAGTTATTGAGGTGAATGGTCTTGATAGTAGGTGTTGCATCAAGAATGTTTCTAACTGCATCGGCTGTTCCGAAAGGCATTCCACCAGCTAGCTCTAACTCCTTTCCTTCGCGCATTACTCGTAATTCGTAGGCTGGGATATCAGGGCCAGATGTGATGCGCTGAAATGACTCAAGGAGGACTGGGCCATCGATCGTAACGACTTGTGCTGCGAACCTTAGAAAGCCAATAATCACTAAAATGTGAACAGCAGTTGCCCAGAACAGTTTGCCTCCGCGCTGAACATGTTTAGACGCTGAACGGAATGTTCCAACCACTTGCCATAGTACTAATGGAATAAGAACAGCGTAGAGAAGGATAAGACCATAGGCGTGGGCGCGAATATCAAGCCCCTTCCAATAATCTGAGCCTATTAAAACAGTCACTATCCCAGTACAAATCGCACTAATAAGAACGTAATTAAGCCAGTAAGATACTCCGAGGCTATAGTCTCCACGCCAATGTTTTGAAAAGTAATTACCACCTATTGAAGGCTCTTCTTCTGGAGCAGGATCGGGCAAAATGCTTTTTGGTTGTTCTGGTTTTTTCTCAATTTTTCTTTCTGGTATGTCTTGTTCAAGAAGTTCGACAACTGCTATCTGGCTTTCTTCGACTGAAGTTCCCGTATCCGTTTGAGAGTCAGGTAAAGCAATTTTATGACCGCAGTGGTAACAGAACTTTGCTTCTTGCTGGTTTTCCTTACCGCAATTCGTACAAAACATTCGACGTTCTCTTCAGTAGTTAGATAAAAGCCACATAGAGTTTAGATAGATTATTGTGAACTTCATTGATTGTTGTCACACGGAGTGACTCTATAGTTTTGATAGTACCAACAAGAAAATATGAGTAGCAAAGATAGACCGTAAAGAGGTAAAGGGATCAGATTCCCTTTTTTTGATATTACGAAATCACAAAAAGAAAAGGCCCGCTCAATGAGCGGGCCTTTTCTTTAAGAATTCGATGGTACCAGCGGCCGGACTCGAACCGGCACGCCCGTGAAGGCAAGGGATTTTGAATCCCTCATGTCTACCAATTTCATCACGCTGGCACTTAAGAGAGGCGTATTATAGAAATCTGGACGCTTGCGTCAATCAATACTTTTGAAAACCTGAAAAAAAATCTCCTTTCCGGTACAATGCGCGCCCTTAAGTCCCTTTGATGTTGATATAGAAGAATTCCCTGAATGCAGGTTAAAGATTTTCATTTTGAGCTTCCAGAGGAACTCATTGCGAGTTTTCCTCTAGAGCAGCGTAGCGCTAGCCGTTTGTTATCTGTAAATGGCGATTCTGGTGAACTCAATCACGGTCAATTTACCGATGTGCTTGAATTGATCCAGCCGGGTGATCTGATGATCTTCAATGACACCCGTGTTATCCCAGCTCGTTTATTTGGTACTAAAGAGTCTGGCGGTAAAGTTGAGGTTTTAGTTGAGCGTGTTTTAGACGATAAGCGTGCCTTAACCCATGTACGTTCCAGTCGTTCGCCTAAGCCGGGTACTAAGCTGATTCTTGAAGGTGGGATTGAAGCTGAGATGGTGGCTCGTCACGAGAACCTATTTGAGCTTAAGTTTCTGATTGAAGGCGGTTTGGTGCAGGCGCTTGAACAGCATGGCCATATGCCGCTACCACCGTATATGAAACGTGAAGATCAGTTAGAAGATCGTGAACGTTATCAAACGGTTTACAACAAAAAGCCGGGTGCCGTAGCTGCACCTACAGCAGGTCTGCATTTTGATGACGCACTACTTGCTAAGCTGGATGACATGGGCGTGAAACGTGCTTTTGTTACTTTGCACGTAGGCGCGGGTACGTTTCAGCCGGTTAAAGTCGATAATGTCGATGAGCATGTGATGCACTCCGAGTATATCGAAGTGAGCGAAGAGGTTTGTGAGCTGGTGAAGCAAACGCGTGCCGAAGGTGGTCGTGTGATTGCGGTAGGGACAACCAGCGTACGCAGCTTGGAGAGTGCGAGCCGTAATGGTGAAATTGAACCATTATTTGGTGATAGCGATATCTTTATCTTCCCAGGTTACGAATTCAAATCTGTGGATGCGATGATCACCAACTTCCACCTGCCAGAATCGACATTGTTGATGCTTGTGAGCGCGTTCTCCGGCTACGACAACATGATGAAGGCATATAAAAAGGCGGTTGAGCAGAAATACCGTTTCTTTAGCTATGGCGATGCCATGTATTTAACACGTAAAAGTGGTCAGTGATTTAACTGCGTAAATTAGAGGTAAGAGTTAAATGAGCAGAGAATGTTTTATGCAGTTTGATAAGCTGGCTGAAGACGGCAAAGCCCGTCGCGGTCGCTTGCAGTTCCCGCGTGGTACGGTTGAAACGCCAGCGTTTATGCCTGTAGGTACTTACGGCACGGTTAAAGGTATGACGCCGCGTGATATCGAAGCGACGGGCGCCCAGATTATCTTGGGTAACACCTTCCACCTGATGCTACGTCCGGGAACAGAGATTGTTAAGCAGCACGGCGATCTGCATGACTTTATGCAGTGGAAAGGCCCAATCCTAACCGACTCCGGCGGTTTCCAAGTATTTAGCTTGGGCAAAATGCGTAAGATCACCGAAGAGGGTGTGACCTTTCAGTCCCCTGTAAACGGCAGCAAAGTATTTATGGGCCCAGAAGAGTCGATGCAGGTTCAGCGTGAGTTGGGTTCTGACATCGTTATGATCTTCGATGAATGTACGCCATACCCAGCGACAGAAACCGAAGCGGCTGAGTCTATGCGCCTATCTATGCGTTGGGCTAAGCGCTCTAAAGACGCACACGGCGATAACCCAGCAGCGCTGTTTGGTATCGTTCAGGGCGGTATGTACCCGCACCTACGTGATGAATCGATGAAAGGTTTGGAAGAGATCGGTTTTGATGGTTATGCCATTGGCGGTCTTTCAGTAGGTGAGCCTAAAGATGAGATGGTGAAAGTACTGGATCATCTTGCTTACAAAATGCCGGCCGAGAAACCACGTTACTTGATGGGTGTAGGTAAGCCAGAAGATATCGTTGAAGCGGTTCGCCGTGGTGTCGATATGTTCGACTGTGTAATGCCAACACGTAACGCGCGAAACGGCTTCCTATTTACCGATACGGGTGTGGTTAAGATCCGTAATGCGGTAAATAAAACCGATACCCGTCCGCTTGATGAGAACTGTGATTGCTACACTTGCCAGAACTTTAGCCGTGCATATTTGCACCACTTGGATAAGTGTAAAGAGATCTTAGGCGCGCAGTTAAATACCATTCATAACCTGCATTATTATCAGCAGCTAATGGCTGGATTGCGTCAAGCTATCGAACAGGGTAAATTGAGCGACTTTGTGGACGAATTTTATCGTAAGCGTGGCCTTGAAACGCCCGCAATTGACTCCATATAAGTTGTTAGTGCTTTTATAACGACAAGAATTTTTACATTATTTTTAGGAGTAGCTAAATGAGCTTCTTTATCTCCCCAGCTTATGCTGAAGGTGCTGCCGGTGCCCCAATGGATTCTGGTATGTTCAACATGATCTTCTTGGTTGGCTTTGGTCTGATCTTCTACTTCTTCATGTGGCGTCCACAGGCTAAGCGCGCTAAAGAGCACAAAGAGCTGCTAGGTGGCCTTAGCAAAGGTGACGAAGTGATCACTGCAGGTGGTATTCTGGGTAAAGTAGTTAACCTAAACGACGACTACATTGTTCTAGAAGTGAGCGAAGGTACTGAACTGACTTTCCAAAAAACTCACGTATCAGCAGCTCTGCCAAAAGGCACTCTTAAGAGCATCTAAGCTAATTCACAGACGCCACTACATCTAGTAGTGGCGTTTCTGTTTCTATCAGGGAATAGGGCGCTATGCTCAATCGATACCCCCTCTGGAAAAATCTCCTTATTTTGTTTGTGTTAGTGTTCGGTGGTTTATACGCTGCACCTAACTTGTATCCCGATGATTATGCGATCCAGCTAACTGGTACACGTGATGTATTTGAAGTGGATCAGCCGCTAATCGAAAAAGTTACTGCTGCGCTGGAGCGTGAAGGTGTATCTGTTAAGGAAACTGAGCTTGAGAGAAAAGCTGGCCTTATCCGTTTCCCTGATGGCGACTCCCAGCTTAAAGCGAAAGATATTATTACTCGTGTAGTAGGCGATGATTACGTTGTAGCGCTTAACTTGGCACCAACAACGCCAGAATGGCTTTCTTCTATGGGTGCAGGCCCAATGAAGCTTGGTCTTGACCTACGTGGTGGTGTTCACTTCCTTCTAGAAGTTGATCTACCAAAAGCGGTGACTCAGAAGCTAGAAAACTATGCGTCTGAGATCAAAGGTCGTCTGCGTGAAGAGAAGCTACGTTACCGTAAGCTAGAAACGCGTGAAAACGGTGCTTTGGCGATTAAATTTACCAAGCTAGAGTCTCGTGATGCAGCGGTTAGTCTTCTGCGTCAGGAATACGCTGAGTTCTTAGTAACAGCAGATGATCGCGATGGCGATTTTTATGTTGAAGTAAATCTGACTGAACAAGCTGTTCGTGATATCGAGACTTATGCGATTAAGCAGAACCTGACAACACTTCGTAACCGTGTAAACGAACTGGGTGTAGCTGAGCCGCTAGTTCAGCGTCAAGGTCGTAACCGTATCGTGGTTCAGCTACCGGGTATCCAAGATACTGCGGCAGCGAAGAAGATTATCGGTAAGACAGCAACGCTTGAATTCCGTTTGGAAGCTAAGCCTGGTGCGAGCTCTGCACGTACTGAGGTTTATGAGTTCCGTAGTGAGCTAGGCCGTAAAGCAACGCTAGAGAAAGATGTCATCATCAAAGGTGATAACGTATCTAACGCGCAGGCTTCTTTCGACGAAAATGGTCAGCCACAGGTAAACATCTCGCTTGATTCTAAAGGTGGTGAGCTAATGGCTCGTACCACTAAGAACGCTGTACAACGCCGTATGGCTGTACTGTTCGTAGAAGATAAAGAGCGTACGGTCACTAAGACGGTTGATGGTGTTCAGGTAACGGAAAAAGTACGTTACACCGAGAAGAACATTATCTCCCTTGCGACGATTCAGGCGGTATTGGGTAACTCTTTCCGAATCACTGGTTTGGATGGAGCAGGCGAATCTTCTGAACTAGCACTATTACTACGTGCCGGTGCACTGGCTGCGCCAATCTACTTTGTAGAGGAGCGTACAGTAGGCCCAAGCTTGGGTGCGCAGAACATCGAAACCGGTGTGATGTCGGTTCAGATCGGTCTAGCCCTAGTATTACTGTTCATGATTCTGTACTACCGCGTGTTTGGTCTACTGGCGAATATCGCACTGACCTTGAACCTGATGCTATTGGTTGCAGTGATGTCGATGCTTTCGGCAACGCTAACACTGCCGGGTATTGCGGGTATCGTATTGACAGTTGGTATGGCCGTGGATGCGAACGTACTGATCTTCTCGCGTATCAAAGAAGAGCTTAAAAATGGTCTGCCGCCACAATCAGCAATTAATGCTGGTTTCAAAGGCGCGACTACAACTATCTTTGATGCCAACATCACAACGCTTCTTGCGGCAGTTATTCTGTTTGCGATGGGTACGGGGCCAGTTAAAGGCTTCGCGATCACGCTATCTGTAGGTATTTTGACCTCTATGTTCACTGCGATTCTAGTAACGCGTGCACTGGTTAACTTAACTTACGGCGGCCGCCAAGTTAGCAAACTATCAATCTGAGGAAGCTGTGATGTCTACACAAAAGATATATAACTTCATGGGCTTCCGTAAGATCGCAGCAGCTTGTTCTGTGGTCTTACTGATAGTCTCTATTGGCGCTTTGGCTGTTAACGGTTTGAAGTTCGGTTTGGACTTTACCGGCGGTAGTTTGGTTGAGATTGGCTACGAACAGCCAGCAGACTTGAACAAGATCCGTGATCAGCTAAAAGATGTTGGGTTTGAAGATGCGGTAGTGCAAACCTTTGGTTCGCCAACCGATATTCTTATCCGTTTAGGTCAGGATCATGATCCGCAGCTGGGTGATAAAGTTCTTTCTGCTTTGCAGGCGGGTGAATCACAACAGCTTAACTTGCGCCGTAACGAGTTCGTAGGTGCGCAGGTAGGTGAAGAGCTACGTGAGCAAGGTGGTTTGGGCATGCTGTTAGCATTGTTCATGATCATGGTGTACGTAGCATTTCGTTTCCAGATTAAGTTCTCTGTAGGTGCAGTAGCGGCCTTGGCACATGACGTATTGATCGTGCTTGGTTTCTTTGCTCTATTTAAGTTGGACTTTGACCTGACGGTACTGGCAGCAGTATTGGCGGTAATCGGTTACTCGTTGAACGATACCATCGTAGTGTCTGACCGTATTCGTGAAAACTTCCGTAAAGTGCGTAAAGGTACGCCGATTGAGGTGATGAACATCTCTTTGACGCAAACCTTGGGTCGTACCTTGGTGACCTCTTTAACCACGTTGCTGGTATTGTTGGCGCTTAGTGTATTCGGTGGTGAAATGATTCACGGTTTTGCGACTGCATTGTTGGTGGGTGTATTTATTGGTACATACTCCTCCATCTATGTAGCGGCTAACGTCCTGATTGCGATGAACATCTGTAAAGAGGATCTTCTCCCTCCTGAGGAGAAAGAGACCGAGGTCGATGATCGCCCTTAAGTTTGACAAGAGCCGGCATTTGCCGGCTCTTTTTGTTTAAAATGCCTGTAAATCATCGCTTTAAGCGGTGCTATCCTAAAAGAAAGCCTTTGGCGTGTTATTCTAGCTAGATAAATGCCCTAGCCATTTCGTTTTTGAGAACTCTATGAGTAAAGATTGGACTAAAAGTGACCCTAAAGCCGCAGCGGAAGCGGAGAAGTATTCCAACCCGGTACCGAGCCGCGATTACATTCTGCAGTACATGCAGGAGTGGGGCGCGCCGATTGGACATGCACAGCTGTGCGAAGGTTTAGGTGTCTGGGATCCAGAAAGTCGTGATGCCGTCTTCTTCCGATTGAAGGCGATGTGTCGTGATGGTCAGTTGATGAGTAATCGCCGCAATGAATTTGCGCTGATGGATAAGATGTCGCTGATCAAAGGCCGTGTCATTGGTCATCGAGATGGTTATGGATTTGTTAAGCCAGAAGAGGGCGGCGATGATCTCAAGCTAAGCCCGCGCCAAATGCGCCAAGTATTCGATGGTGATCGAGTTTTAGTGCAAGAGACCAACGTCGATTTTAAAGGTCGTCGTGAAGGTAAAATTGTTGATGTGCTGGAGCGTAATACCCGTAAATTGGTAGGTCGCTTTAGTGGTCGGGATGGTTTTGGTTATCTACGCCCTGAAAACCAGCGTATCACGCAAGAGATCATGATCGTTCCGGATCCTGAGGCTGAAACACCGTTAACTTACAAAGATGGTCAGTTGGTTGTTGCTGAGTTGATCAATCAGCCAAGTAAGCGTCAATTACCACAAGCAAAAGTGACCGAAGTGCTAGGTGACCATATGGCGCCGGGCATGGAGATCACCGTTGCTATCCACAACTACGAAATTCCGCATGAGTGGCCAGAAACTGTTCGCCAAGAGATCGGTGAACTGACTGCTGAAGTTGAAGAGAGCGCCAAGGCTAATCGTGTTGATCTGCGTGATCTGCCACTGGTTACTATTGATGGTGAAGACGCTAAGGACTTTGATGATGCAGTTTATGCTGAGCGCAAAAAGTCCGGTGGCTGGCGCTTGTGGGTCGCGATTGCAGATGTATCTTGGTACGTACGACCTGATTCTGAATTAGATAAAGAGGCGTATCAGCGCGCGAACTCAACTTACTTCCCTGAGTTTGTTGTACCGATGCTGCCGGAGCTGCTATCAAACGGCTTGTGCTCGTTAAACCCTAAGGTAGATCGCTTGGCGATGGTTTGTGAAATGACCATTAGCGAATCGGGCAATCTATCCGGTTATCAGTTCTATGAGGCGGTCATCAGCTCCCATGCACGTCTAACCTACACTAAGGTTGGCAAGATGCTGATGCAGCCAGAAGAGGAAGAATCAAAAGCATTGCGTGCCGAGTACGCTGATGTTGTTCCTCATCTTGAAGACTTATACAGCCTTTACTTTGCTTTGCGTAAAGCACGTGAGATCCGTGGTGCAATAGACTTTGATACCACTGAAACGCGGATGATCTTTGGTGAAGATCGTAAGATCGACCAAATCGTTCCCGTTTATCGTAACGATGCGCATAAGTTGATCGAAGAGTGCATGTTGTGTGCGAACGTTGCGACAGCGCGCTTCCTGAGCAAGCTTAAAGTACCGGCGATCTATCGTGTCCACGAAGGCCCGAAAGAGCAGAAATTGCAAAATCTACGCGCTTATTTGGGTGAGCTGGGTCTTAATCTTGGCGGTGGTGATACGCCTGAGCCGATTCATTACCAAGAGTTGGCAGAGATTATCGAAGAGCGTCCTGATCGTCATCTGATTCAGACTATGATGCTGCGTTCTATGCAGCAAGCGGTATACAGCCCTGATAACCAAGGTCACTTTGGATTGGCGTACCCTGCGTACACGCACTTTACCTCGCCAATTCGTCGTTACCCCGATCTATTAGTGCACCGCTTAATTCGCGCCCGTATCCATTCTGAAAGTCAGGATAAAGCGATTAAACGTCCTGATGACTTTGCTCAAAATGCAGATTTTGCATGCAACTACAGCATGGAGCAGTTGCTGCAATTGGGTGAGCACTGTTCTATGACAGAGCGACGCTCAGATGATGCGACTCGTGATGTTGTGGCATGGCTTAAGTGTGAATACATGCAGGAGCATGTGGGTGATGAATACGAAGGCGTGATTGCTGCCGTTACTGGCTTTGGCGTCTTTGTTGAGCTTGATGAGCTGTTTGTTGAAGGTCTTGTGCATATCACTGGTTTGCCGGGTGATTACTACGTATTTGATCAAGCTAAGCAGCGCTTAGTGGGTGAGCGCACTCGTAAAGTGTTCAAATTGGGTGATCGTTTACGCGTTAAAGTCGCGCGTGTGGATCTGGATGAACGTAAGATCGATTTTGAACTGATCGATCATCAGCCAGTGAAGAAAAAGAAAACCACGCGTCAGCTGTTAGCTGAAGGTAAAATTGGCGGTCCATCGTCAAAAGGCGACAAAAAGCTGCCAGGCCATAAACATGAGTGGGGTCATCGTCCTGCTAAGGATGAAGAACGCAGTAAACCTAAGAAAGGTTCTAAGCGTGATGCTCTGCGTAAATCGCGTAAAAAGCCTGCGCCAAGCGGTGAAGGTGCTCCAAAGAAACGTATAGCGGCTAAAGCTCAGCCGTCTCGTGGTAAGGAATTATCTTCTGCAGAACGCGAATTGATGGAATTTGCTGGCCCAAACGGTGGTAAGAGCAAGAAGTCTAAAAAGCGAAAGGCTACGGCTAAGCCTAAATTGAAAGGTAAGCAGAAAGGTTTAAAAGTGAAAAAGCCAAAGCGTAAATAGGCTGCTTTCGTAAGACACAAGAGTCTTTGTAAAAAGGCGCTGTAGTTATCTACAGCGCCTTTTTTAGTGGCTTTACTTTGTATGCTTAACCTATATGTTTTGCGTAGCTATCACGATCTATATCTAGTACTTCGACGGTAATCGAAAGGTCTTCCAAGCCCAGCGTTTTAAGCTCATTAAGTACTGCTTGAGTCAGTTGGGTTTTCTGCTCGGTATTACGACCGCTTAAGATCCGCGATGAAACGTGGATAAGGCCATTAAGTCCTGCGCCATTCATATGCTGCTCGTAAGCATTTGCGCGGACCTTAATGTCTTTTTCAGCAAAGAGGTTAGCTGCGACAGCGCCTTGGAAAACTTTCTCCATGACTACCGTGATATCGACCTTATCTTCTATCTGTTTGGAGTATTCGATGACTAAGTGTGGCAAGGGATAGCTCCTTTTAAGCCGTCTTAATTAAGACTTTTTAAAGATCTTGGTTAACAGGTGATTCGCTTGTTTCTGTAGTAGTGTTTGATGCTTAGGTGTGACTTTAAGCAGCAATACTTTGTCTTCATCTTCGCGCCTAATATCGGCTTCTTGTAGCATCGCCTCTTTAAGTAAAGGGGCTTCGGTTAGTGCTGTATGACTGATCAAATCGTTACTGTTCGTAGTGCGTGTTAGGAAGTGAGCCTCCTCTTTTACCAGATCGTGCTTGTCATGATGGCCGCGAGCTAGGGACATCTGCAGACTTAATACTGGCTGGAATCCACGAATACGAGAGTGATTAAAGCCTTTGTATAACAGGTTGAATAGCTGGCCTGCGCAAAGAGCGTTTATACCGTGGCTATCCTTTTCATCTCTTAATTCAAAGCGCAGCAGAATATCTTTATTAGGCAATTGCTCGCAGGCACCGTTATAGATACGTGCGACCTGTTTTGCCAAGTGATGATATACATTCAGCAGTGTGGCCTTTTCGTCAGGCTCCATGTTATCGCTGCTGGCAGTATTGGCATCGATATAGAACAGATAGATGGCATCTTGCGGCGTTAGGATCAGTTCTAGCTCTTGCTCAAAGCTATAAAGGTCCAGTTGCTCCTCATGACGCTCACTCATGCTCTTCAGCAGAGGGTTTTCACGCATCGGCGTATGAGTTTCTTGTGCGTTTACCGGTTCTTCTTCAAGCACCAATGTTTCAACGGTATTTGCTACGGTTTCGGTTTCGTCGAGCTGCTGTGGTTGATGCTCAAATTTTGGCATCTGCTGCTGAGTGCTTGGTGCCGGTTTGAGAAGATCGACCAATTCGTGCGTGTGTAGTAGATCAGAAGCTTTTTGGTTTGGTGCTTGTACTTCAGATATAGCTTCGGGCGTGGTTTCAGGCCCCGTTTCAGGCCGAGTTTCGGTAATGTCTTGAACTAGGTTTTCTGCCTCTACAGATGGCCTAATAACAGGCGCTGCTTCGCTAGAGGTTTGCGTGCTTTCAACAGGCGTCTGAGTGGCCAGCGTATCGGAGAAAGAAGGCTCAAACTTTTCTTCCTCATCTGCGCTGCTCTCAGAGATAAATTTATCTGATCGAGTAAAGAACCAGCTGGTTGTCAGTAGCAAAATCGCGGTGAATATAGCGATGATCAGTAAAGGCCAAAGCTGGCTGCGCAGTAATTGCTCGACAGGGCCGCTGTCCAGCCAGATCGTTACTGTGCCGATGGTCTTTTCTTGCTGAATTAGCTGCTGTTGCAAGGTTTGCTGGCTAGATTTACCTGCGCGGGCGAGGGTGAAGCCATTTGCATCTTGTACATGCAGGCCGCCAACATACTCAAGCTGGGTTAATTCGCTGAGTAAGTAGTTAAGACTAACGCGATCATCTGAGAGAAGTAGTGGGCGGATCAGGAGTTCGCTCTGTTTAGCGATGTTCTGCCCGATAATTTGCGTCTCATGCACCGCCTGTCGGCTGGTAGCTAAGTGCATGTAGAGAATGCTGACGATAAAACCCACCAATAGCACTATGCCTAAGGATAGCGTCAGATTCCTTCTGAAATTAGGCTTTGATTTGGCGTTGTTAGTCACAGTCAGTGTTAGCTCAAAAACGGATGCAGGGGCAAATAATAACAGGTCATTCTACCGAGGGTGAATATGATTTGCATTAGAGGTATAACCCAAGTGTCCCTGACGCTATAATAAAGGGCTTATCGATAGGAAGGACAGCAATGAACGTACAAGAATATATGATTCAGCTAGGTGAAAATGCCCGTGCAGCGGCGCGCCTAGTCGCTAAAGCAGACACTAACCTAAAAAATCAGGCGTTGTTGGCAATGGCTGATGCTATCGATAGTAGCCGACCGGCACTGCGTGAAGCGAATGCAAAAGACTTAGGCAATGGTCGTTCAAACGGTTTGGACGATGCCATGTTAGATCGCCTTGAGCTAACCGATGCTCGTATCGACACTATGATCGAGGGTCTACGTCAGGTTGCAGCTTTACCAGATCCAGTAGGCGCGATCACTGATCTTAAATACCTACCAAGTGGTATCCAGGTAGGTAAAATGCGTGTGCCGCTAGGCGTGATCGGTATTATTTATGAGTCTCGTCCAAACGTAACGGTTGAAGCAGCAAGCCTGTGTCTAAAATCCGGTAACGCGACGATTCTTCGTGGTGGTTCTGAAGCGATTCATTCCAACCAAGCGGTAGCCGAGTGCATCCGTAAAGGTTTGAGTGCTGCGGGCTTACCAGAAAATGCAGTACAGGTTGTTGAAACCACTGACCGTGAAGCGGTGGGTCAGATGATTACAATGCCAGAATACGTGGATGTGATTGTTCCACGTGGTGGTAAAGGCTTGATCGAGCGTATCAGCCGTGATGCTAAAGTGACGGTAATTAAGCACTTGGACGGCATCTGCCATGTTTATATTGATGAACAGGCGGATAAAGGCAAAGCAGTGAATGTTGCTTTAAATGCTAAAACACACCGTTACGGCACTTGTAACACTATGGAAACGCTATTGGTGCATGCCAATATTGCAGCTGAAGTACTACCTGAACTAGCGGAGCGCTATCAGGCAGTAGGTGTTGAACTGCGTGGCTGTGAGCGCACTAAGGCTCTGTTGCCATTCATCAATGATGCGACAGAAGAAGATTGGGTAACCGAATACCTAGCACCAGTTTTGGCAATTAAACTGGTGGATGATATGGATGAAGCGATTCGTCATATCAACCGTTACGGTTCACACCATACAGATTCGATCATTACTGAGAACTACACTAAGTCACGCGCTTTCTTGCGTGAAGTAGATTCCAGTTCGGTAATGGTTAATGCCTCAACCCGTTTTGCGGATGGTTTTGAGTACGGTCTAGGTGCTGAAATCGGTATCTCTACTGACAAAATCCACGCACGCGGGCCGGTAGGTTTGGATGGATTGACCTCCGAGAAGTACGTTGTACTAGGTGATGGTCACATCCGTCAGTAATTTAGATTATGAAAGCGAACGCTTTTGCTTTTATGGGTGGGACTTTTGATCCCATCCATAATGGCCATCTGAGAACGGCTCTGGAATTACAGCATTGGTTAGGCGTGGATCAGCTCTGTTTGATCCCCTCTAAAACTCCAGTGCACAGAGCGACTCCAGGTCGAACCTCTGAACAACGTTTAGAGATGGTGAAGTTGGCGGTAGCCGATGAGCCAAGCTTGTGTGCTGATGATCGAGAAATCAGTTCTGAGCAGCCTTCTTATTCATTCCTGACACTGCAGGGATTACGTTCTGAATTAGGTGATCAATGCCCAATCTTTATGATCATGGGTATGGATTCTTATATGACGTTACCCAGCTGGTATGAATGGGATAAGTTTACCGATTACTGCCATATCGTAGTGGTAAAACGGCCTGGCTATGATCTGCCTACAGAGGGTGAGATCAAAGAATTTACAGATGAGCATAAGGCTCAAAACTTGGAACAGGCGATGGCGCTACCGGCGGGCAAAGTACTGTTTCATGAGCTGACTCCCTTAGGGATATCAGCAACGCAGATCCGCGAAACTATAGCGCAGGGCTTGTCGCCTCGTTATCTGTTTCCTGATGGGGTCTGGCAATATATTCAAGATAACCGTTTATACGGTTTAACTAACTGAAGTGAAATAATGCAAGCTGAAAAAGTTTTAGAACTAGTGCACGCAGCACTAGAAGATATGAAGGCCAAAGAGATTGTCGATCTTGATGTCCGTGGTCGTTCAACCGTAACTGATTACATGGTGATCGCAAGCGGTACATCTAAGCGTCATGTTGGATCTATCGGCGAAGAAGTGGTTGTTAAGCTGAAAGAAGCAGGAGTGATGCCACTAGGTTCTGAAGGCCAGGGCGTAAGCGACTGGATTCTTGTGGATCTAGGCGATGTGGTTGTTCACGTAATGATGCCAGATGCGCGTGACTTCTATGATCTAGAACGCCTGTGGGGCGTTGACGCAGAAGCGTAGAACTTTTTATGAAAATCCGGATCATAGCTGTGGGTGGTAAGATGCCTTCGTGGGTAAACGAGGGTTATCAGGAATATACCAAGCGCCTACCTGCAGATTTTCAGATTGAAATGATCGAAATTCCGTTAGGGCATCGAGGTAAGAGCAGTGATGTTGCTCGTGCTAAGAAGCAGGAAGGAGATCAGATGTTGGCGGCAATACCTAAAGGCGACCGAATTATTGCTTTGGAAGTGTTAGGTAAAAACTGGTCAACCGAAAAACTGGCGTCACAAGTGGAAGACTGGCGTATGGATGGCCGTAATATCAGTCTACTCATTGGAGGCCCGGATGGTCTGGATAGCCGTTGTTCTGCAATGGCAGATCAGAAATGGTCGTTGTCTGCATTGACGTTACCGCATCCGCTTGTGCGGGTGATGTTGGCAGAACAACTTTATCGTGCCTGGACGGTCATTCAGGGACATCCTTACCACAAGTAGAAGAACGCTAGGAATATGGCAGCAGAGCGCCTCAAGGATCACTCGAAAGAAAGCCGCACCTTTAAGTTTCGTGCGGCTTTGGCGTTTTTTATCGTGGTCATTATGCTCGGGATTCTACTTGGGCGTATCTATTATCTTCAGGTTATTGAGCACGACCGTTATGTGGCGATGTCGGAAGATAACCGTGTTCAACTTCAGCCAGTACCGCCGACGCGAGGTTTAATCTATGACCGCAACGGGGTGCTGTTAGCGGATAACCGTCCTAGTTACAGTGTCACGCTTCTTAAAGAAGAGGTGAAAGACATTGATAAAACCCTAGTCGATCTGCAAGCACTGATCCCCATTACGGATCGTGAAGTTGAGCGTTTCAAAAAACGTCTTAAACAGCGTCGTCGCCCCTTCCAATCGGTGCCTGTGCGCTTCCGTTTAACGGAAGAAGAGATCGCGAAAATTTCGGTTAATTATCATCGATTACCGGGTGTGCGAGTAGAAGCCGAACTAATCCGTTACTACCCTTACGGTGAGTCTTTGGTTCATGCCATGGGTTATGTAGGCCGCATCAACGAGAAAGAGCTAAAGCGTGTTGATCAGGATAACTACGCGGCAACCCACTATATCGGCAAGCTCGGTATAGAAAAATTCTATGAAGATCAGTTGCATGGCGAGGTTGGTTTCCAAAAAGTAGAAACCAATGCCCGTGGCCGTGTCATGCGAATTCTGGAGCGGACCGACCCTAAACCGGGTAAGGATCTAGTGCTTCATTTGGATCTAAGGCTGCAACAGATCACTGAAAAGCTTTTGGAAGGTCGACGCGCGTCGGTTGTGGCGATGGATCCGAAAACCGGCGGGATTCTCACCTTAGTATCGACCCCTGCTTACGATCCGAACCTGTTTGTGACGGGTATTTCATCGAAGGATTATTCGGCGTTACGGGAATCTAAAGACCTCCCGCTGTTTAACCGTGCAATCCGTGGCGGCTATCCGCCGGGCTCTACGATTAAGCAAATTGTCGCTTTGGCGGCTATTGATACGGGTGTAGTAAAACCATCTTATAGAGTTTTTGATCCAGGTTTTTATCAAATTACCCGTGGTGGGCGTAAATATCGGGATTGGAAACGAACGGGCCATGGTTGGGTCGATATGTATGACTCTCTGGCGCAATCTTGTGACGTTTGGTACTACGATGTTGCTCATAAAATGGGCGTGGATCCGATGTCTGATTACTTGGGTAAGTTTGGTTTTGGCCAAGTAACCAGTTTGGACCTTCCAGAGGCAATTGGAGCGATCTTACCTTCGCGTGAGTGGAAAAAACGTGCACGTAAAACACCATGGTATACCGGTGACTCGCTTAATATGAGTATCGGTCAGGGGTTCTTTGTTGCAACGCCATTGCAGTTAGCAACGGCGACGGCGGTTGTTGCCAATCGTGGTACTTGGCACTCACCACGAATGTTACAGGGTATTAAAGAAGCTAAAGAGGGTGAAGAGCCAAGTTTATACATGCCTGATATAGCGGGGGTAAAACGTCCGTTACCTGATGTTGTGTTAAATAACGATAAGCATTGGGATGACATTATCAAAGGCATGCGCGAAGTAATGCATGGTGAACGAGGTACTGCGCGTAGCTCTGGTGCTAATTCAGCTTATGAAATTGCTGGTAAAACCGGTACAGCTCAGGTTGTCGGCATCAAGCAGGATGAAGAGTACGATGCTGAAAAGCTGGCAGAAATTCACCGTGACCACGCCTTGTTTGTAGCATTTGCGCCGATTGATGACCCGAAAATTGCGATCTCGGTGATTGTAGAAAACGGTGGTGGCGGTTCCAGTACTGCTGCACCAATAGCGCGTCAGGTCATGGATGCCTATCTTCTTGGTATAGATCCTTTTGCAGAAGAGGCTGAGCCGGAGGTGGCTGCACGATGATGGGACGTGAATTTGAACGTTATATGCCCGAGGCACACGATCATCTGCGTCAGCGCCCAAGTTTGTGGAGTTATACCAACTTAGACGGGTGGTTGCTGTTACTGTTACTCGCTCTATGCGGCTTTGGCTTATTTATTTTATATAGCGCTTCTGGCCAAGATATGGGGTACGTCACACGTCAGGCGATTCGTATGGGGGTTGGTTTCTTCGTCATGATTGTCTTGGCGCAATTTACCCCTAGATTCCTCGGGCGATGGGCCCCCGCACTCTACTTGATAGGTGTGGCACTGTTGGTTTGCGTAATACTGTTTGGTGTTGGTGCCAAAGGTGCGCAGCGTTGGATTGCCTTACCCGGTTTCAGGTTCCAGCCTTCCGAAATTATGAAGCTGGTACTGCCGCTGACGGTTGCCTTCTATTTGGCGCATAGGCCGCTTCCTCCACGCTTTAAGCATATTTTTATCAGTCTAATGCTAGTGGGTATTCCAACTGTGCTGATTATGAAACAGCCGGATTTGGGTACTTCTTTATTGATCGCCTCATCGGGTGTATTCGTATTGCTTCTTTCAGGGATTCTATGGCGCTATATCTTTACCGCTTTAGGGTTGGCAGCAGCTGCGTTACCGGGGTTATGGATGGTAATGAAGGATTACCAGAAGCAAAGGGTATTAACTTTCCTTGATCCCGAAAGTGATCCGCTTGGCTCTGGTTGGAACATTATTCAGTCGAAAACAGCGATTGGCTCTGGTGGTATCTCGGGTAAGGGTTGGTTAAGCGGAACTCAGTCACAGTTGGACTTCCTTCCAGAATCTCATACCGACTTTATTATCGCGGTAGTAGCTGAGGAGATGGGGTTGATTGGTGTTCTAATACTATTAACTCTGTATCTGTTAATTATTGCTCGTGGTTTGGTGATTGCCGCCCGTGCACCCGATAGTTTTGGGCGTTTGCTAGCTGGTAGTTTGATTTTAACTTTCTTTGTTTATGTTTTTGTAAATATAGGCATGGTGAGTGGTTTGCTACCGGTAGTAGGTGTACCTTTGCCATTGGTGAGTTACGGTGGTACATCGATTGTGACCCTGATGGCAGGATTTGGCATTATTATGTCGGTGCATAGTTATCGCACCATGTTGTTAAAGTAGAAGTGTGTCGGCGTTATTTTGTAATAGACCGATGTTATGGGAGTTATTTATGTTGCATGTGTTTAAGGGAGCTTTTCAGGTATGAAATCTAGATTTCTTGTATCAACGGCGGTTGCAGCAGGTGTTTTGCTGACCGGTTGTGTAGCTACGGATAAACCAGCTGAGCCAACTGCTGAGGTTAAACCTAAAGAGCAAATGGCTGCTAAACCTGAGGTAGCGGCCAAAGAAGTAGCAGTGGTTAAGCAAGAGGCGAAAGCGGAAGTTAAAGCGGTTGAAAAGCCAAAAGCTAAAACCACGAAACGAATGACGCAGGAAGAGGTATTGGCGGCTGTTCGCGGTGGCTCTTATGCAGATTACCCACGTGCACAGCAGTTTATCGAAGAGATGAAAGCGGAAGGTTTTGACGAAGCGTACCTGCGTGAAGTGTTAGGTAAGGCTAAACGTCAAACCTCCATCCTGAAAGCGATCTCTCGACCTGCAGAAGGTACCTTGAATTGGGGGCAATACCGCCAGATCTTCCTTAAAGAGAAGCGTATTAACCAAGGTGTTCAGTTCTGGCAGGAAAACCGTCAGGCGTTAATGGATGCGGAAAAAGCCTACGGTGTTCCGGCGGAAATTATTGTTTCGATTATAGGTGTGGAAACTCGTTACGGTCGTATCACTGGTAGTTATCGTGTATTGGACGCGCTAGCGACCTTAGGTTTTGATTATCCTCGCCGCAGTGAATTTTTCCTTGGGCAGTTAAAAGAGTACCTCTTGCTGGTACGCGAAGAGCAGGTAGAGATTACTTCGCTGAAAGGCTCATATGCAGGTGCTATGGGTTACGGTCAGTTTATCCCATCTAGTTATCGTAACTTTGCCATCGATTTTGATGAAGATGGCAAACGTGATATCTGGAAGAATAAGCGTGATGCAATTGGTAGTGTAGCTAACTACTTTGCTGAGCATAAATGGAAGCCGGGTGAGCCTGTGATTAGCTCTGTATCTTTCCACAAGGAAAGAGATGAAAGCTGGTACAGCGTTGGCCGTAAAGGTTTGATCCCTAAACACACCCTAGGCGAATGGCAAGCGCGTGGTGTTCAGCCGCAACTGGATTTGGATCCAGAGGGTAAAGCGATTTTGATGCGCTTAGTTATGGGTGAAGATGAGCAGTACTGGTTAGGTCTGCATAACTTCTATGTTATTACCCGTTACAACCATAGTAAGCTATACGCAATGGCTGTTTATCGTCTAAGTGAGCAGATTAAAGCTGCTTATGAGAAAGCGGAAGCAGGCCAAGTGGCTAAAAAATAATAATTTAAAGAGTAGGCTATGCTGCAAAAAATTGGTCTAGTTCTATTGGCAATTGCTTTGGTCGGCTGTTCTTCTACGAGCAACACCACCAATAGTGGCCGCTATTCTATGCGTCACGACAAAGCACCTGATCGTCCAGTAGATGTATCTCATGTAAAAGATGCGGTGCCAAAAGTAGAGCCAAAGAGTCGTGGGGGCAATAAAAGTCCTTATACGGTATTTGGTAAACAGTATTGGGTGATGAATAGCTCGTTGGGTTACAACGAAACGGGTACAGCATCTTGGTACGGCAAGAAGTTCCATGGTCATAAAACCTCTAACGGTGAAGTTTATGACATGTATAAGATGTCGGCGGCGCATAAATCTTTGCCTATCCCGACTTATTTAAAGGTTACTAACTTGGCGAATAATCGTCAGGTGATTGTAAGGGTTAATGATCGTGGCCCTTTCCACGGTAACCGAGTTATTGATCTTTCGTATGCTGCGGCATCCAAGTTAGATATTCTGAAACACGGTACAGGTAAGGTTCGTTTAGAAGCGATTGATCCCCGAGCGTGGCAGAAATCTGGTGCGGTTGTAGCGGCTGCACCACAGTCGGCTGCCAATATTGCCGGGCGCTACCTGCAAGTGGGTGCTTACTCCAATAGAGATTCGGCAGAATATGTGGAAAGCCAGCTGCGTCCACTGCTACCGGAACTGGCGGTATTGATTCGTCCAACGACGACCAATAACCGTACTTTATACCGTGTACAGATTGGGCCATTGAAGCAGGATACTTCGCTGATGGAATTAACTCAAAAAGTTGAGCAGATGGGGCATAAGAACCCTAGGCTGGTGGACTTCCCTTAAGCGCTTGAGTAGAGTTATCCACGGCGTTTAAGTGGACTTTTTAAAACCTAAGAAAATGATGATCTGGCGGGTCTTCATTTCTAAAAAATAGATTCTGGAAAACAATGTTTAATAAGGCTTCCAAGTTTTTTTCTGTACTGTTTTTGACTCTGTTTGCATTCCAAGTGCATGCGGTTGCGCGTCTAATTCCGGCAGAACCTCAAATCGCTGCGACAGCTTATCTGGTGATGGATGCAGACACCGGCAAGATTATCGCATCTAAAAATGAGAATGAACGTTTTGCGCCAGCCAGTCTGACAAAAATGATGACGGCTTACATTCTCGAATATGAGCTAACAAAAGGTAATGTTGCTGAAGATGACCTTGTGCTCGTAAGTGAAAAAGCTTGGCGTACGCAAGGTTCACGTATGTTTATCCGTGAGGGTACTCAGGTACGTCTTGGCGATTTGATGAAAGGTATTGTTATCCAGTCAGGAAACGATGCGTCTGTCGCTGCAGCTGAACATATTGCAGGTAGCGAAGCAGCATTTGCGGATCTAATGAATCAGCATGCACGCCTTCTAGGCATGGATAACACGCATTTCGAAAACTCGACGGGTCTTCCGGGCGATAACCATGTTTCTTCTGCATTTGACCTAGCCTTGCTTGCTAAAGCGATTATTCAGGATTTTCCTCAGCACTACGGTATGTACTCCGAGAAGTACTTCACTTACAACAAAATTCGTCAGCCAAACCGTAATAAACTGTTATGGCGCGATAAGACTGTAGATGGCTTAAAAACTGGTTATACAGATGCAGCAGGCTATTGCTTGGTTGCATCAGCTAAGCGCGACGGTATGCGTTTGATCTCGGTTGTTTTAGGTACGAGCGATGAAGAAGCACGTGCACGTGAGAGCCAGAAATTACTGTCTTATGCATTCCGTTATTACCGTACACACAAGCTATACGAGCGTAATGTTGTACTAAATACCTCTAAGGTATGGTCAGGTGTATCTGATCAGCTTCGTATGGGTATCGAAGATTCACTGACAGTGACCATCCCGCGCGGTCAGGCAGATAAATTACAAGCTACAATGGATGTGGACAAAGTGATCACAGCACCGATCGAGAAAGGTCAGGAGCTGGGTAAAGTCCGCGTTACTTTAGATGGTGAATTGGTAACGGAAGTACCATTAGTAGCGATGGAAGCCGTGCCAGAAGCAGGCTTATTAAAGCGTATCTGGCATGCCATCCTACTGTTCTTTACCAGCTTAATTGGCTAAACGCATTTAGCGTAGCCCTTTAAAATTGCACGGATGCCCACATCTATATACGTAGATGTGGGCATTTGCGTTTAGGTGATATGAATACAGTCTATCTGAATGGCGAGTTCATCCCTGCAGAGGAAGCGAAAATATCGGTTTTTGACCGTGGCTTTCTGTTTGGGGACAGTGTTTATGAGGTGGTTCCGTACTATCAGGGGATAGGGTTTCGTCTACAGGAGCATGTTGATCGTTTAGAGCATAGTTTGCGCGCAGTGCGGATCAAAAGTGACTGCGATTGGGTTGCCATAATGAATCAGCTAGTTGAGCTGAATGGGGGCGGCAATCTATCGGTATATCTTCAGGTCACACGGGGAAGTGCTGGTAAACGTAGTCATGGTTACGATGATAGTTTAGAACCGACCATTTTTGCCTGTTGCTCGCCGATCAAAGATATCTGGCAAGCGGGCTGTGATGATGTTGTGCCGTTGAAAGCGATTGTTACAGAAGATCTACGCTGGCATCGCTGCGATATTAAATCCACTTGCTTGCTACCTAATATATTGGTGTTACAGCAAGCCAAAGATGAAGGGGTGGATGAGGCGCTGTTCTCCCGTGATGATAGATTAACAGAGGGCTCAGCCTGTAACCTATTTTTGGTGAAGCGCGGAGTTCTTTATACCCCTAAGCGCAGCTCAGAGATTTTAGGTGGCATCACCCGAGAACTCATTCTCGAATTGTCAGACCAGTATGCGATCCAATATCAGGAGATTGATATTGATTATGATAAGTTATTGGCTGCGGATGAAGTTTGGGTGTCCAGTTCCACCCGAGGTATAGTGCCTATAATTGAGGTTGATGGCCATCAGATCGGTGATGGCCAGAAAGGTCCGGTTTGGCGGAAAATTTTTGAAAAGTTTTCTGAGTATCAACGCCAGTTGATGACCGGTAAGCCAACAGAGAATTAGAAAGAGTTTATGACAGACAAGCAGCAAGAACCGCCAAAGATCGAATTTCCATGTCCTGACTATCCAATTAAAGTCGTTGGGGTAAATAGTGAAGATTTTCGCGGTCACGTTATCGAAATTGTGCAGATTCATGTTCCGGATCTGGATATCTCTCAGGTAACTTTGCAGGATAGCCGTAAAGGCACATTCCAATCCGTGCGTTTTAAAATTACAGCGCAGAGTGTCGAGCAGCTTAAAGCTCTACATGAAGCGTTAA
Organism: Neptuniibacter sp. PT8_73; assembly: GCF_047778045.1. Classification (GTDB taxonomy): domain Bacteria; phylum Pseudomonadota; class Gammaproteobacteria; order Pseudomonadales; family Balneatricaceae; genus Neptuniibacter. Next base: position 3,415,522 of record NZ_CP180545.1, on the reverse strand, counting down.
TCGCGTCTGATCGCGTAAAAATGGTGATCTGATGAACCCTGATCAGCTAATTGTCAGGGATTTAGGCTTACAGCCTTACGAACCAACATGGCAGCGGATGCAGAATTTTACTAATGAGCGCGATGACTCAGTAGTGGATGAAATTTGGTCGCTGCAACATGAACCTGTGTTTACGCAGGGGCAAGCAGGTAAAGAGGAGCACTTGCTGGGTACGGGTGATATCCCGGTTGTTCAGGTGGATCGTGGCGGTCAAGTCACCTATCACGGCCCTGGGCAGGCAATTGTTTATCTACTGCTGAATTTGAAACGTAAAAAATTAGGTGTGCGCGAGCTGGTTTCAATTATGGAAGAGTCCATTGTTGAAACAGTCCAGTCCTATGGTATAGACGCTTACGCTAAGCCGGACGCGCCCGGCGTCTATGTGGATAATAGTAAAATAGCATCCTTAGGCCTTAGGGTTCGCCGAGGTTGCTCTTTCCATGGTTTGGCATTTAACCTAGCTATGGATCTAGAACCCTTTTTAAGAATCAACCCATGTGGCTATGCCGGTATGGCGATGACACAACTTGACGCGTTAACTTCTGACCTTGATCAGGTTGAGGCAACGCAGCGTCTTCTGGATATCCTTATTACCAAGCTAGGATATAAAGAAGTCACTCGACAAACTACTCTGGATTAAGCCTAGATGTCATTAGATAACAATAACGAAGTAAAGAAGAAGCGGGTAGAGCAGGGCGTTAAATTGCGTGGCGCCGACAAAGTTGATCGAATTCCAATTAAGGTAATTCCAACTGAGAAAGAAGATATGCCACGTAAGCCAGATTGGCTACGTGTGCGGATGGGATCAAGTGCAAAAGTGGACAGTATCAAACAGAAGCTGCGTAAGCATAAGCTAGCGTCTGTTTGTGAAGAGGCTAGCTGCCCAAACTTAGGCGAATGCTTTAGCCACGGTACAGCGACCTTTATGATTATGGGTGATATCTGCACCCGTCGTTGTCCATTCTGTGATGTAGCTCACGGCCGTCCAAATGCGCTAGACGAGAACGAGCCTAGAGAGATGGCAGAAGCGATCGCGGATATGGAGTTGCGTTATGTTGTAGTAACTTCAGTTGACCGTGATGACCTGCGTGACGGTGGTGCTCAACACTTTGCTAACTGTGTGAGCGAAACGCGCCAGCGTATTCCATCTATCGAGATGGAGATCCTAGTACCTGACTTCCGTGGCCGTATGGATATCGCGATCGATATTCTTACCGAAACACCACCTGATGTGTTTAACCACAATATGGAAACTGTACCACGCTTATACAAAGCGGTACGTCCTGGTTCTGACTACGAATGGTCTCTACGCTTGTTGAAAAAGTACAAAGCGAAGAACCCAGAAGTACGTACCAAGTCTGGCTTGATGGTGGGCATTGGTGAAACCAATGAAGAGATCATCGAGGTAATGAAAGACCTACGTGCTCATGATGTAGATATGCTGACAATCGGTCAATATCTACAACCAAGCCGTTCACACCTTAAGGTAGAGCGCTTTGTGACGCCTGAAGAGTTTGATGAGTTTAGCCGCATTGCAAAAGAACTTGGCTTCAAACATGCAGCTTGCGGACCTCTTGTTCGCTCCTCTTACCATGCCGATCTACAAGCGAAGGGTGAAAAGGTAGGTTAATGTCCCTCCTTTAACTTTAAGTTATCCACAAAGGCCGTTCTTAGAACGGCCTTTTTGATTGCTAGCGGCCCGAGCTTATTCCAGCGCAGGCAGGAATCAATATTAGGTTTTGGTAGTTATAGCTGATATTGGTTCTTAGGTCCGCTGCTCTTATAGCTATTTGTTCTTATCTTTATAACTTAAAAATCTATATATTAGATAAGTCTAATATTAATACTGCCTTAGGCAGTAAAGATTAAAACTAAGGTTAATTATGAGTACTAAAACCATCTCTGTGACTGCCAATATGACTTCGGGTTGGGCTATCCACGCGGATATCCGTGACCATAAAGTAACGATCGATCAACCGCAGGCGAGCGGTGGCACCAATGAAGGCCCTACACCACTTGAGTACTTCCTATTCTCTTTAGCGGGTTGTATCGGCTCAATTGCACGAATAGCTGCTAATCAGGAAAAGATCGAGCTGCGTAGTATGCAGATCCAAGTCGATGGTGATCTAAACCCAATGGGGCTTATGGGCAAAGAAACTGAAGATCGTGTAGGCTTTCAGACGATTAGCGTTCAAGCAAAGATCGATGCTGATCTGAGTGAAGCCGAGAAACAAGCGTTCTTAGATAGAGTTTGTGTACGTTGTCCGCTGCACGACAATATTAAGTTGGAAACTGAGGTTCTACATCAATATATCGGGTAGGATTTTCGAATGAGTTGTCGTAACTTTTAAGGTTTAAATTAGGGCATTAACTCCTTAGCGGCAACTCGTTATACTGCCCTTATGATCAAATTTCTAACGCCTCTTATCGTATTAGTGCTATCGGGTTGTACTCAAAATGTGCAGCCAAAAAGCACACCTACCCAACTTGATCAAATCACCGTAACTAATCTATCCAATCACACGTTATCTAGTGTACGGATCGAAGTGATATCCACACGAAGTAAAATTGTCTGTGAGCAGGTTGCTCCAAATGGTTTTTGCGCTTTCCGATTTAAAGCGCGACCTTTGCGTGGGGAGACAGCACAGGTCGATTGGCAGATTGGCGATCAGAAATGGTATGAGTCAATCAGTGCTAAGGATTTAGAAATTTCGAAGGATTGGCATCAGGTAAAGTTAAACCTGACGCTAACTGCTGATGGTCAGGCTAAAATAATAGCTGTTGAGTCCCATTAAACGCATTTATCGGGGATGTAATGTTACATAAAACGATGTTTTCCACCCCTGTGGTTCAGCCTTGTTTGCGCTGGTTCTCTCGAACTGTATTAAAACTGTTGGGCTGGAAGGTTGTGGGCAATATCCCCAAAGAGTTAAAGCAGTGCATTGTGATTGGCGCTCCCCATACCACTAATTGGGATATGCCGTTTAGCTTGATGGTCGCTTTTTCACTCGATGTGCCGCTCTATTGGGTGGGAAAGGATAGTATCTTTAAATTTCCTTTTGGCGGTTTGATGCGATGGATGGGAGGAATTCCGGTTGACCGCAGCAAGTCGAACAATATGGTTGAAGCAACGGTTCAACAGTTTGTTCAGCACGCTGAACTGCGGATTATGATGTCCCCTGAAGGCACACGCTCTAAAGTGGATAAATGGAAATCCGGTTTCTACTATATTGCTCATGGGGCAGGTGTGCCGATTGCCTTGGGCTTTATCGATTACAAGCAGAAGAAGGCAGGAGTGTTAGGTAGCTTCGAAACCAGCGGCGATTATGCGGCTGATTTGGCAAAGATTTTTGAACAATATGGGGATTATCTACATCCCACTCAGTAATAAGGTAAAGGGGCGCTTACTTAGCTGTCATATGTGAATGCTGAAGTTTAACTACATATTGAGCTACAGCATCTGCTTGTTTTTCTGAAAGCTGATCAAAAACCGGCATGCTGTGTTTTTCTTTGTTGTAGCCGTATTTGATCATCAAAATAATCTTATACGCTTCCATTGGTTCCTTTCCGGCAAATTTTTCCATATATGCACCGGGGCCGTGTTTGGTATGACATTCTTTGCAGTAGTAACCATATAGATCCTCTCCAGATTTCATTCGCTCCGGCGGAATCTCTCTGTCGCAGCCACATAGTAGAAGTGCTGTTGTACAAATAAAGCCTAGGGCAAGTGGGCGCATGGTTATCTATCTCATTGATATATAACCGCATCATAGCTGATGAAGAGTAGTGAAACTAGGTGCTCTTGAATGCTTAATTAGAAAGTGCGAGAGCTTGCCCGGCTAATGTTAGCGAGATAGAAGTCAGCAGTAACCAAACGTCGCCAACAGCCATACCTTTAACGATCTTATCAACTTCGGCGCATTGCTGTAGGGCTTGGTTGATCTGAACACCGCTAATACGTTGTGAGGCTTTACGCGCTAAAGGCTTGCGTTTACCCCAGATGCGTTCGCGTTGGCAGACTGCATCGAAGGATTGGCCGTTGTTTTGTGCCTGTTGGATCGCTGCTATGGAGCGAAGTTCTTTTGATAGAGCCCAGAGTACCACAGGAGGCTCAGTACCATCTTGTCGTAATACTTGCAGGATCTTACAGCAGCGTGAGGCTTGACCTTGTAGGGCTGCATCAGAAAGACCGTAGATATCATAGCGGGAGCTATCAGATACGGCATTGATAACATCGTCTGCAGTGACGACTTGGTTAGGGAACAGTAAGCTGAGTTTGCTTAGTTCCTGTTTTGCTGCCAGTAGGTTGCCTTCAATACGGTCACACAGCAGCTGATTTGCTTCATCGTCTAGTTTAAGTTCGATCTGTGCGGCGCGCTGACGAATCCAGTTGGGTAGCTGCTCTGCTTCTACAGGCCATACTTCAACAATTACACCGGTGCTATCGATTGCTTTAAACCAGGCGCTCTTTTTAGCAGTGCCATCGAGTTTGTCGGCAATAATAAGCAGGATGTTATCCGGTGCTGGATTATTGAGGTATTCGCGTAGAATCTCGCTGGATTTCTTATTTAGCTTGCTGCTACCAAGGCGTAGCTCGATAATCTTCTTTTCCGCAAACAGTGAAAGTGCGTTGGCGCATTCGAGCAGGTACTCCCAGCTGAAACTGCCATCAACATGTAGAACCTCGCGTTCGCTAAAGCCTTGTTGTTTTAAGTGTTGACGCAGAAGATCGCTACTCTCTTCTAAAAGTAGAGGCTCATCACCGGTAATAAAATAAACCGGTGATAACCCTTTTTTTAGATGACCGCTAAGTTGCTCTGGGCGCAGTTTCATACAGGCTTATTGAGCGCTGTTTGTGGCCAGATAGCGGCGAAGAATCGATTGCGCAACGGAGTTATAAAGCTCGCGGCGCAAAAGCTCTTCTTGTTCGGCACTCGCTGCTGCTGCGTCTTTATCATAGGTATAAAGACGCTCGCGCTGGATCATAATGTCAGAAGTAATAGGTGTCCCCTGTTGATCTGCTACTAGCACTACAATTTCTACAGATAGCTCGTACTCATCAACATCAGCACTGCTACTGATCGTCGCAGCACGACGTTTATAGCGATGATTGCTTAGTTGGATCTGATAAGGTGCACCAGTGACTTCTTTGATGCCATTGAACTTCATGTTCTGCCGTAAGTTCCTGAGCAGTTCACCATTGGCATTGCCTGGGATAATCGTTACTTGCTGTTTGTCTGCGGAGACTTCTTGAGCACCACGTAGCTGAAAGCCACATGCGCTCATGAAGCCACACAGAGTGAGCAACAGAATGATTTTTCCAGTCAATGATTGCCATTGTTTGATCATGATCTGCTCCTTAATTCGCACTAATTAACCAACTACGATGTTCACTAGACGGCCAGGCACAACAATCTTCTTACGGATTGTTTTGTCTGCCATATGCTTTTGAACATTTTCGTCAGCTAGCGCTGTGTGTAGAACAACATCTTCGTCTGCATCCGCAGCAACGTTGATCTTCGCACGAACTTTACCATTAACCTGTACAACCAGTTGAATGGTGTCTTGAACAAGTGCGCTTTCGTCAACTTGCGGCCAAGCTGCTGTTAGAGCATCATCTTCGTTACCTAGTTCGATCCAAAGCTGGTGGCTGATGTGCGGAACAATTGGGCCTAGTAGCAGTACTGCTGCTTCTAGAGCTTCTTGCATTACCGCTCGGCCTTGTTCGCTGATATCAACAAACTTAGCGATCGTGTTAGACAGTTCCATCACTGCAGCGATGGCTGTGTTGAATGTCTGGCGGCGCTCCATATCGTCAGATACTTTCTGAATCGTTGAGTGAACTTTCAGACGCAGCTCTTTCTGAACATCAGTTAGGCTATCTTTATCAATAGCAACAGTAGAACCGCCAACTTTTAGATGATCGTGAACTTGTTTCCATAGGCGTTTAAGGAAGCGGTGAGCACCTTCAACACCTGTGTCAGACCACTCTAGAGACTGCTCTGGTGGCGCTGCGAACATCATGAATAGGCGAACCGTATCAGCGCCGTATTTGTCGATCATCACCTGAGGATCGATGCCGTTGTTCTTAGACTTAGACATCTTAGACATACCGTCATGCTGTAGTGCCTGACCGGTCGTGCGATGAGCTGCGCTAACTACGCGACCTTTCTCATCAGTTTTGATGTCAACGTCGGATGGTGAAACCCAAACCTGACCACCGTTCTCATCTTCATGGAAGAAGCTGTCAGCCAATACCATGCCTTGGCAAAGTAGGCGCTTGAATGGCTCATCGCTATCAACCAGACCTTCATCACGCATCAACTTGTGGAAGAAACGTGAGTAAAGCAGGTGAAGAATCGCGTGCTCGATACCACCGATATACTGATCTACTGGAAGCCAGTAGTTCGCTTTTTCAGGCTCAAGCATGGCATATTCGCTGCTACGAGAAGCATAACGCGCGTAGTACCAAGAAGATTCCATGAATGTATCGAATGTATCGGTTTCGCGCTCAGCTGGGCTGCCACAGTTAGGACACGTTGTGTTGATGAAGCTTTCCATCTTCTTGATTGGAGAGCCGCTGCCATCAAACTCAACTTCTGTCGGTAGTACAACTGGAAGCTGATCTTCTGGTACAGGTACAGCACCACAGCTCGTACAGTTGATGACAGGAATTGGTGCACCCCAGTAGCGCTGACGAGATACGCCCCAGTCACGTAGACGGAAGTTAACGGTAACTTTACCTTTGCCTTTCGCTTCTAGGTCAGATGCGATCGCTTTAAAGGCAACGTCGAATTCAAGATCGTCGTAAGCGCCAGAGTTAACCAAAGCGCCTTTTTCTGTGTACGCTTCAACGCTTAGATCAACGTCTGTATCGTCTAGTGGGCGGATAACTTGTTTGATATCCAAACCGTACTTAGTTGCGAATTCCCAGTCACGCTGATCGTGGCCTGGAACAGACATAACTGCGCCAGAACCGTAATCCATCAATACGAAGTTTGCAGTCCAGACAGGTACTTCTTCACCGGTAAGCGGGTGAGTGGCAGTGATCCCAAGCGCCATACCTTTCTTTTCCATCGTTGCCATATCTGCTTCGGCAACTTTAACGTTTTTGCACTCTTCAACAAATGCTGCAAGCTCTGGATTGTTTTCAGCAGCTTTAAGTGCAAGTGGGTGTTGAGCCGCAACGGCAACATAAGTCACACCCATTAGTGTGTCTGGACGCGTTGTGAAGACTTCTAGCTCACCGTAACCGTCAACGTCGAACATTAGTTCAACACCTTCAGAGCGGCCGATCCAGTTCTTCTGCATAGTGCGAACCTGCTCTGGCCATTGATCTAGTTTGTCTAGATCTTCCAGTAGCTGGTCTGCGTAATCGGTGATTTTAAGGAACCACTGAGGGATCTTCTTACGCTCAACTAGCGCACCTGAGCGCCAGCCGCGACCATCAATAACCTGCTCGTTGGCAAGTACTGTTTGGTCAACAGGGTCCCAGTTTACTTCAGCTTCTTTCTTGTAAACTAAGCCTTTGTCCATCAGCTTAGTGAAGAACCATTGTTCCCAGCGGTAATACTCTGGGTGACACGTTGCTAGTTCACGGTTCCAGTCGTAACCAAAGCCCATCTGCTGTAGCTGGTTACGCATGTAATCGATGTTTTCATAGGTCCATTTTGCTGGCGCAACGTTGTTTTTCATCGCTGCGTTTTCTGCTGGAAGACCGAAAGCGTCCCAACCCATTGGTTGAAGTACGTTTTTACCCTGCATGCGTTGGTAACGAGAAACTACATCGCCAATGGTGTAGTTACGAACATGGCCCATGTGGAGGCGTCCACTTGGGTAAGGGAACATAGACAGGCAGTAGAATTTTTCTTTCTGCAGATCTTCTTCACATTTGAAGCTGTCGTTATCTTGCCAGTGTTTCTGGATGGCTTGTTCAATCTTCTGAGGGCGATATTGTTCGTTCATGTTCGTGAATCGTTATGCCTATGATGAAAAACCGGCATCCAATTGACGCCGGTTAATAAAAGTTTGCTAATTGGGGCATAGCATACAATATATACAAGAGGGCAAACAGCATTTCTGCTAAAAACGAGGTGGTTTTATGGGCGCGGATAGCGATAAGAAAACGAAACTGGCTTCAACAGACTATGACAGAGTGCTCCTGCGACTAACTAAGGATCTGAAAACATCAGAAGCTAGATCTTGGGATCTATTGCAGGAGAAAATCCACGATGCTGTGGAGTTGGAGCTGGCAGCAGAGGATATGACCCGGGATGAGCTGGATCTGCTGAAAGCTTACTTGGCTCGAGACCTTAAGACATTGGGTTACTATGCCCATGAAACAGGTGCAGGGATTGCTGCGTGGCTCAAATTTGATCTAAATGCTTTAGAGCATACCTTTGCTGAACAACTTAAGTTGATTGCAGATCAAACCCGCATTGGGCAAGAGTTGTTACGAGAGTGTTTGGATCACGATGAGGATCAGTACATTGCTGGTGAGTTGGCTACAGTAGGGACACTGCAGTGTTTAAACTGTTCAACTCAGTTTGTTTTAAAGAAAACAGAAAAACTTGAGCCTTGTCAGGCCTGTGGAAAAACGTTCTTTAAGCGAGTTTCTCAACCTTGGCCATAACCAATAGTTTTAACTGAAATCGGGGTAGGGATTGTCTTGCAGGGCTAGCTGATGGCGCCCTAGCCCGAACAGAGTAAACAGTCCTGCTAAGACTAGGATCGGTAGTGATCCAAACTTCTGAAAAGGCGTCAAGCCTTGCATGCTAAAAACTTGTGTTCGTAAAACGCCTGCTTGGAACTGTGGGAGTTGTTCTACGATCTGCCCTTGTGGATCGATAATGCCGGTTAGGCCATTATTGGTTCCTCGGATCAGCCAGCGACCATTTTCTACTGCTCTGACTCGGGCAATCTGCATATGTTGAGCCGGTGCGATGGACGCGCCAAACCAGGTATCGTTAGACACAGTAAGCAATATGTCTGCATTTAACGAGTTCTTTCTAACCAGTTCTGGATAGGCAATTTCGTAGCAGATTGCGGCACTGATCTTTTGGTTCGCAACCGATAGTAAAGGCTGCTCCCCTTGCGGTAGTGAGAAGCTCGACATTGGCAAATTAAAGAAGTCGAGCAGGCCTCTAACCTGCGTTTCCATCGGCACGTATTCACCAAAGGGCACTAGGCGTTGTTTGTGGTAGATGCCGCTGCCCGTGGTTAGAATCGCCAAGCTGTTATGAACGCGATAGCCTTTAGGGTGGCTGTTGTCTCTTGTCGTGCTAGGAAGGCCGCTGATTAATGTCGCTCCATTACTATCAAGATCGCTCAGTAATTCAGCTAACGGCGTAGCTGCATGTTGGAACAGTGCAGGAATGGCTGTTTCAGGCCAGAGCATGAGCTCAGCGTCGATATGAGGTTGAGATAGCTTGATATATTTGGCGAGGATCTCAGGACGATATTCAGGATTCCATTTAATTTGCTGCGGGATATTAGGTTGAACAATTGCGACTTTTAGGGCGTTGTCCGTCGCAATTGTCCATGGATGTATAGATAGCATACTGGCTATCAACGGCAGTGGCAGCAGTAACAAGGGGCGTAGATTTCGACTACGAATAAATTCGGCTGCAGCAATCGCTGTTGCAAGCATGGCAAAGCTTGCTAGCCATACACCGCCTATAGGTAAAAGATTCTGGAATGGCGTATCTAAAGCTGCGTTACCTAAATATAGCCAAGGGAAGCCGGTGAATAGCCAGCTACGTATCCACTCAAACAGTATCCAACAGCCAATAAAACTCAGTGCTTGGAAGCGGGCAGAGAAGAGCTTTTTCCAAACGAACTGCTGCAGCGCAAAGAGAAGGGCTAGGCCTGCCACGAAAAGTGCGGTTAAGGTGACAGCAATAGGCAGAGGGGTATGGCTATGTTCATGAATGCTGACAAATACCCAAGACGCGCCGGTTCCAAAGAAGCCAAGGCCAAAGAGATAACCAAGCCAGCTGCTTTGCTTTACCGAGCGGTTTCGGCTGCAAAGAAACAGAACCGCCGGAGGCAGTAAGGCTAAATAGGGCGTATTAAAGGGTGCTAAGGAGGGGGCAATCAATGCCCCTGCAAGCAAAACAAGTAGCAGTTGCAGAGGCATAATAATTATCCGTTACGGCTTACCTGTAATAAGCGGATACGACGAGTGTCAGCAGACAAGATCTTAAACTGGAAATTTTCGATCTCGACGCTTTCATCTTTCTTCGGCATGCGGCCGAATTTTTGCGTGACTATACCGCCAATCGTATCGAACTCTTCTTCGGTGAATTCTGTATCAAAGTACTCGTTAAAATCATCGATAGGCGTTAGTGCTTTAACGATAAAGGCATTCTCATCGAATGGTTTGATGTTGCCATCATCCTCTTCGCTATCATGCTCATCTTCAATTTCACCCACGATCTGTTCCAAAACATCTTCGATGGTAATTAGACCAGACACACCACCGTACTCATCCATCACGATTGCCATGTGATTACGGGTAACACGGAACTCTTTTAGGAGAATGTTAAGGCGTTTAGATTCAGGGATGAAGGTTGCTGTGCGCAGCTTGCTTTTAAGATCAAACTGGTCGAGGTTACCTTCTAAGATCAGTGGTAGGAGGTCTTTTGCGAGCAGGACACCAAGGATTTCATCTGGCGTTTCTCCGATCACTGGGAAGCGAGAGTGCGCGCTTGAAATAATAACCGGTAGGAACTCTTTAGGTGTTTGATCCGCTTCCACAACTACCATTTGTGAGCGGGGAATCATTACATCACGAACCTGCATATCAGATACTTGCATGGCACCTTCCATAATGGTCAGTGCTTCGTTATCTAGCAGATTTTCGTCGGTCGCTTGACGCAAATCGGTTAACAGATCCTCACGGCTGCGAGGTTCATCATTAAACGCTTGGGAAAGCTTTTCTAACCAGCCTTTCGGCTGTCCCGATCGATCTTCGCTCATGGTGTGTTGATAGTCCTGATATTTAGTTACTTTCCAGATAAGGATCTTTAATATCCATACTGGCGAGAATTTTTCGTTCGAGATTTTCCATCTCTTCGGCTTCTTCATCATTTATATGATCGAAACCGATTAGATGCAAGCAGCCATGCACAACCATGTGGGTCCAATGGTCAAACAAAGGCTTTTTTTGCTCCTCTGCTTCTTTAGCAACCACGTCGGCACAGATAACCAGATCGCCTAGAAGATGAAGGGGCACGCCTTCTGGGACTTCAAAAGGGAAGGAGAGGACGTTAGTTGGTTTGTCTTTATCGCGATAAGTGCGGTTGAGCGTTTGGCTCTCTTCCGGTGTCACTATGCGGATGCAAACTTCGCCTTCATCGATCTGACCAGCAAGTGCAGCGGATATCCATTGCTGAAACTGCGCTTCTGTTGGTAGATCGCCTTCAATTTCGTATTGAACTTCGCATTCAAAACTCATTTGTGGGAATCCTGCTTGCCTTCTTTTTTCTCAAAGCGGTCATAAGCACGGACGATGTGCTGAACCAGAGGGTGACGCACGACGTCTTTAGCAGTGAAGTGGGTGAAACCGATATCTTTTACATCGTCCAGCACTTGCATTGCGTGGATCAAACCTGAACGTGTGCCTTTAGGTAGATCTACCTGAGTGATGTCACCGGTAATAACTGCAGTGGAACCAAAACCTATACGTGTCAGGAACATCTTCATCTGTTCGCGCGTGGTGTTCTGACTCTCATCCAGGATAACGAATGAATTGTTAAGGGTACGACCACGCATATAGGCCAGAGGCGCAACTTCGATTACATTGCGCTCAATTAGTTTACCTACACGTTCAAACCCTAGCATCTCATACAGCGCGTCATAGAGAGGGCGCAGGTATGGATCAACTTTTTGGCTGAGATCGCCGGGCAGGAAGCCTAGCTTCTCACCAGCTTCTACAGCTGGGCGAACCAATAAGATGCGATCGACTTCCTCGCGTTCTAAGGCATCAACCGCACAGGCAACGGCAAGGTAGGTTTTACCTGTACCCGCAGGGCCAATACCGAAATTGATATCGTGCTGAAGGATCGAGCGTACATAGCCTTGCTGGTTTTCACCGCGAGGGCGGATCAACGCTTTTTTCGTACGGATACTGATATCCGTATCTTTAATCTGTTGATTGCTATTACGCTGTTCTAGACCGCTTTCTTGAATTAGAAGGTGGATCTGGTCTGGTGAGATACGTTGGTCCTGTTTAGCGTCGTTATAGAGTGCTTCAAGCATTTCTGAAACGAAAGTGATGTTTTCGATATCACCCAGTAGTTGGAAATGATTGCCGTGGTTACGGATCTCAATGCCTAAACGTTTCTCAACTAGTTTGTAGTGCTCGTTGAACGGGCCACCAAGGTTCGCTAAAAACTCTGCATTTTCAGGTTCTAGCGTGATTTTGATCGATTGTGCAGTGCTCAACAGCTTAGCCCGCCTTCAAGGAAAAATTGTCGTCCAGTTCTGAACAGATTAGCTCACCTACTAAAGAGTTAGCATACGCTTGAGCAATATTCACATCGGCAAAGTGGCCAATTAGATCTGGGTTATCGCAACGGAAGTTCACAACACGGTTGTTTTCAGTACGACCTGAGAGCAAGCCAGGATCTTTCTTAGAATAGCCGTTAACCAGAATGCGTTGCGTTGTATTGACCATGCGGCGGCTGATCTGCTGAGCATTTTGGATAATGCGGCTTTGCAGAATTTGTAGACGCGCTTTCTTGGTTTCTTCGTCAATATTGTCAGGCAGATCAGATGCTGGAGTACCTGGACGACGGCTGTAGATAAAGCTATAGCTGTTATCAAAACCTATATCTTCGATCAGCTTCATTGTCGCTTCGAAATCAGCGTCAGTTTCATTCGGGAAACCGATGATGAAGTCAGAAGAGATCTCAATATCTGGGCGTGCTTTACGAATACGACGGATCTTAGATTTGTACTCAAGCGCAGTATGGCCACGTTTCATCGCCATTAGAATTTTGTCAGAGCCGCTTTGTACCGGTAGGTGAAGGAAACTCACTAACTCAGGTACATCTTCATAGGCTTCGATTAAGCTGTCTGTAAACTCTACCGGGTGGCTGGTCGTGAATCGAATACGATCAATCCCATCAACCTCTGCTACACAACGGATCAGTTCTGCTAGATCAGCCGTATCGCCATCATGAGTATCGCCGCGGTAGGCGTTTACGTTTTGACCGAGTAGGTTAACTTCGCGCACGCCTTGTTCGGCAAGTTCAACACACTCGGTAATAACATCGTCTAGAGGACGGCTTACTTCTTCACCACGTGTATAAGGTACAACGCAGAATGTGCAGTATTTAGAACAGCCTTCCATCACAGAAACAAAGGCTTCAGCGCCTTCTACTTTAGGGGCTGGCAGGTGATCGAACTTTTCAATTTCAGGGAAAGAAACATCGACAATGCCAACACCACCACTATCCGTTTCAGTAATCATCTCTGGCAAACGGTGAAGTGTCTGCGGGCCGAAAATCATATCAACGTAAGGTGCGCGTTTTAGGATGTTGTCGCCTTCCTGACTGGCTACGCAACCCCCGATACCAATTTTGATATCGGGATTCTTCGCTTTCAGTTTGCGCCAGCGGCCTAGCTGGTGGAATACTTTTTCCTGCGCTTTTTCACGAATCGAACAGGTGTTCAGGAGCAGAACGTCCGCTTCATCAGCGTCCTCAGTAAGCTCAAGATCATGACTTTCCCCCAACAGATCCGCCATACGTGCAGAGTCGTACTCGTTCATCTGACAACCGTGGGTTTTAATAAATAGCTTCTTCGCCATTGTTCACCTGTATTTTGCGTGTATCAAAGCCCGGCAGGAAAATATGGCCGGGTGCATAAAGGACCGCGCATTATACTGAAGCGGCCAGATAATGAACAGTTTAGTCGAGTTGAAATCGGCTCATTTTATCAGTTGTTGTTGCCGTAAAGGCCTTGGTTTTAAAGGGGAATTGCCTAGCAGAGTGATTTGGCTTTGTAATATTGTGGGGAAGAGCATTAATGATGCTTCCCTCTAGTTTTTAGTATTCGCCTAAAAGTCCTTATTTCGAACAATGTAAGTATGAAGAAGTTAAGTAACAGAGACCAAAGCACATAACTAATAAACACCATGCCAACAACTGTTTTCACGTTGCTCGAATATCTCCCTGTAGGATCATTACCGAACTCAGATATGATTATTAATATGGTCCCAATAAACAGTGAAAGCACAAAGCACGTTCTGCCACCTAATCGGTCTGGGTACATAAACAAATCGTGTTTTCGAAATTCCAGCGTGGAATGCGCTAGCACAATGCAGAAAGTTACTAGACCTGTCAGTCCTGCGTAATAGGTATATAAAGGGGATTGTGAGTATTCAACCGTATGATAAAAAAAGAAAAATTTAATGGGGTAGGACTGTGGTTCAAATAGAAAGGCTATCGCTAAAGCAACGCATAAAATACCTATAAATAGGTAACTAAAGATCCTCGTCATTCGTGAAATGAAACGCCAGCAATCTGCGTTTATATCCTTCATCACTTTTGTAAATTCCGTTTTTAGAGAGCTATTTATTCAGTCTGAATTGTTTAGGTAGTGTTTCATATCCTTTCTTTGATGGCCAATACAAAGCTATTGATGTTTATTGATTCGTAATCTATTGATCTAAAAGACATAAATAGTATTCGATCTATCTAAGTTGTTATTTGGTACTGGTATTTAGTCACTTGGTGCACAGAGGGGGACTCATTAGACTTTAGTTTTGGTAACATTGCCTTCCAATTTTTATCGTTATTTACATGTTAAGTAATATTTGAGGGAAGGCGTTTATGGCGTATTTGGAGCCGCGTGAATTTGTTACCAAGATGGTCGATGCAGGCGAACAAAAGATCTTTATGACCACAAGGGATACTTATATCCGTTCATTGATGGCTGGTGCTATTTTGTCCTTGGCTGCCTTCTTTGCCATTGCGGTGATTACCAATACAGGGAATTTGTTAATCGGTGCAATTTTGTTCCCCGTCGGTTTTATCATGCTAAACCTGATGAAATTCGATCTTCTCACCGGAGCGTTTACCTTGGTGCCTCTCGCTGTGATTGATAAACGTCCAGGCTGCACCATTAAGAAGTTATTACGTAACTGGTGGTTAGTCTTCTTGGGTAACCTTTCTGGTGCCGCTATCGTCGCTTTTTTTGCTTCCTTTATTCTGACATATGGTTATCAAACTGATGGCGGCGCAATTGCGGAGAAAGTCAGTTGGATTGGTGAGTCTCGTACCCTTGGTTATCAAGAACAAGGGATTTGGGGATGGATTACTATTTTTATCCGCGGCATGTTGTGTAACTGGATGGTTTCTATGGGCGTTGTAGGGGCGCTGATCTCAACATCTGCTAGCAGTAAAATGGCGGCAATGTGGATGCCGATTATGCTGTTCTTCTATATGGCGTTTGAACACTCTGTTGTGAACATGTTCCTGTTCCCATTTGCGATGATTATGGGCGGCGAGTTTACACTAGTGGATTACCTGTTATGGAATGAGATCCCTACGGTTTTAGGTAACTTGGTCGGTGGGTTCTTGTTGGTAGGTTTACCTCTATACCTAACCCATGTAAAAACTGGCAAGTAATCGTCTTTGGTTAATTAGAAATAGCTTATTTTTGTGCGGATTTTATTCAGCTAAGCTGAATAAAATCCGATAGTGCTCCTGGTTTTATCCTAGAACGGTTTTTAAGAGGAATATTTAGTCGAGTTGGGTCAGATAAACCTTGCTCGCTTGCGCTCGACTAGTAAAATTACAGCTTAGATTCCTGTACACAAAGAGAAAAGTTAGATGCTTGCGCTGAATACGCTGAGTAAGAAGAACCTTCGCGGCGATATGTTAGGTGGTTTGACCGCTGCGGTTGTCTCGTTACCCCTTGCTTTAACCTTCGGTGTGGCGTCAGGTGCGGGTGCGGAAGCGGGTCTTTATGGCGCAATTCTAATCGGGCTATTTGCTTCTCTCTTTGGCGGTACTTCTACTCTGATCTCAGAGCCTACCGGCCCAATGACAGTAGTTATGACTGCTGTTGTTAGTACGCTGATTGCTACGCATCCTGAAAAAGGGCTCGCCATGGCCTTTACCGTCGTCATGATGGCGGGGTGTTTCCAGATAATATTTGGCTTCCTCAAACTGGGTAAATACATCACCTTAATGCCGTACTCGGTGGTTTCGGGCTTTATGTCCGGGATAGGCGTGATCCTGATTCTCATGCAATTGGCCCCTGCACTTGGTCAAACAGCTCCAGCTGGTGGAGTAGTGGGGACATTGTCGAATCTCCCTGAGCTGGTTATGAATATCCAGCTGGGGGAATTTTTACTCTTTGTAGTCACTTTGCAGCTGCTTTTCTTTACTCCTGAAAAGCTTAAAAAATACCTCCCACCTCAGTTAATCGCGCTGGTTTTTGTAAGTATTCTGTCGGTGCTTGTTTTTGATTTTGAGCAGATCCAGCGTATCGGTGAGATCGATGCCTCACTCCCTTCATTGGTGATTCCTCACTTCACTCACGCTGAGCTAAGTATTATGTTGGTGGAAGCGATGGTGTTGGGTATGTTGGGTTGTATCGACTCTATGCTGACATCGGTTATCGCTGATAACTTGACTCGAACTGAGCACAACTCGAACAAAGAGCTAGTAGGCCAGGGCTTAGGTAATATCATGTCTGGTCTATTCGGTGGCCTGCCGGGTGCGGGTGCTACTATGGGTACCGTGGTCAATATCCAGTCGGGTGGTCGGACCGCGCTTTCGGGGGTGATTAGGGTAGTTGCCTTGGCCATAGCGGTGTTTGGCGCCGCCTCCTTGATCGAAAATATACCGCTAGCCGTCTTGGCTGCCATCGCTGTGAAAGTGGGGATGGATATCCTTGATTGGTCGTTTATCAAGCGTGCCCACAAAGTCTCCCGCCATAGTACCTTGATTATGTACACCGTACTGCTTCTGACGGTTTTTGTAGACTTAATTGTTGCTGTAGGTATCGGTGTATTTGTAGCCAATATCATCATTATCCAGAAACTCTCTATGGTTGAAGCGCAGAAGGTGCGGGCCATGTCGGATGTGGATGATGAGATCCCACTGGATGAAGAGCAGAAGACCCTTCTGAATAAGGCGGACGGTCGGGTACTTCTCTTCTATTTGTCCGGTGCAATGATCTTTGGTGTTTCCAAGGCAATAGCGCGTGAACGTCAGGATATTGAAAGACACGAAGCGGTTATTTTTGATTTGAGTGACGTCTCTTTCTTGGATGACACTATGGCACTGTCGATCGAAAACGTAGTTTTTGAGGCTCTAGATTTAGGTAAGCATGTATCGATTATTACCCAATCAAAAGAAGCTCAGGATAAATTGCTCAAACTAGGATTAGAGTCCCGTATCAGCAGTAAGGATTTTGCTAGCACTCGTACGGAAGCTTTGGAACGAGCTGTTCAGTATCTTGATGAATCACAAGTATATGCCGGTGCGTAGTCAAAGCGCTCTGGCTGGTAATGAGTGAATAGCAACCTAGGTTTTCGGAACAGATGGCTAAGAAAGACGATCGAATCTATAAAGTGATTTTTGTAAATCAGGATCAAGTTTTTGAACTCTATGCGAAGCATGTTTATCAAAGCGACATGTGGGGTTTTTTAGAGATTGAAGAGTTGGTCTTTGGGAATCGTTCTGAACTCGTTATCGACCCAGGTGAAGAGAAACTCAAAACTGAATTTAGTGGTGTGAAGCGCTCTTATATTCCTTCCCATGCGATCGTTCGCATCGACGAAGTGGAGAACGAAGGCGTTGCTAAAGTTTCTGAGGCGAAAGGCACTATCGCTGCTTTCCCTTTAAGTTCAGCTCCGCAAAACAATTAAAAAAGCCGGCAGTGCCGGCTTGTGGAGTTAGGCTAGCAAGTTACCTAACTCGAGGGAGTGAACAGGTCGCAGTAGATATCCTGCATATTAGCGCCAGCTAAAAATGTTTGTTTGCGTAATGTTTTGACGCGATTTTCAGAACCACAGAAATAAGCTCGGTAGCCCTTGGTATTTGGTACCCTGTTTTTGACTACGGCATTGAGATCACCGATCTCGCAACCGTCTGGTTCTGATCCAGTTTCTTCGAGTACAACGGGATAGTAAGTGAGATTCTCATAGTGCTCACTCAACGCTTTTAACTCTTCAACTAGGTATAAACCTGCGCTATTTTTAGCGCCAGCGAATAAACTGATTGGGCCGGTATGACCCTGTTGTAAGGCATCTCGAACAATGCCATAAAGAGGAGCTAACCCAGTACCGGTACCCGCCATAAGGATCGGTTGGTTGAGATCTGTTTTGGTATAAAAACAGTCGCCAAATGGCCCTTGTAGCTCAATGTTTTCACCAAGTACAAATTCATTGAGTGCCCATTGACTAAACTGCCCATTTTTAAAAATACGTAGCTGTAGTTCTATATGGTCATCGAGGCTTTTTACGCTGGCGATTGAGTAAGATCGGCTCAATCCATCATGACGAACTAAATTGATATATTGTCCTGCTAAGTAATCGATATCTGCTTTAAGTTTGAGTTGCAGAACGGAGTCCGTTAGTTGTTGCTTACTGATTAAGATCCCTTCGGTTGAGGATACTTGCGCATTCCGTTGAACGCTCATCTCTGTATTTGGCTGACAGCGACAAGCCAGAAAGT
Organism: Neptuniibacter sp. PT8_73; assembly: GCF_047778045.1. Taxonomy (GTDB): domain Bacteria; phylum Pseudomonadota; class Gammaproteobacteria; order Pseudomonadales; family Balneatricaceae; genus Neptuniibacter. Next base: position 3,396,785 of record NZ_CP180545.1, on the reverse strand, counting down.
AGCCCTGTTGCTTTTGAGTCTCTTTAAGACCTTTTTGAGCATCAGTTGGTGGCGTACCTTCTGTTGCTTGGAGCATGCAGCACTGGCAAGCGCCAGCACGACATGAATTGGGAATGTCGTGACCAGCATCCAATAAGGCTTCTAGAAGGTTAGAGCCTCCTTTGACCGTAATATCAGCCTCTTCAAATCTGACGCTTACCATATTGTGACTCCTTAGCGATTAAGCACATCGTCTTTAACGCTGCCGGCAATACCTGCAATTTCGCCGATATCACTTTCGCTCACGCCGAGTTCAGTCAGCGTCGCAGCTAGGTTTTCAACTACTGCATCAAAGTGGGTTTCGTTAAGTCCTTTAAGGTGTTTGTGCCCTTCCCGCATATCTTGTCCGGTGTAGTTGTGTGGGCCGCCGAATACCATGGTTAAGAACGCTTTTTGCTTGGCTGCTTGGCCATCCATATCAACATCATCGAAGTAGTGGCTGATACGGTCATCAGCAAGCACTTTGCGGTAAAAAATATCGACAGCAGCATCTACCGCTGCTTCCCCACCAATTCGCTCGTATAAACTCATCTCTTTTTCCTCTTGGGCTGTCTCGCCTTCTTTAGGGCGATTAAGAACATCATCTCTTACACTTTCCGCGATACCTGCAATTTCGCTGATATCATCACTGCCAACACCCAGTTCAGTTAGGGTCGCAGCTAGGTTTTCCACTACAGCGTCGAAGTGGCAATCGTTTAGCCTTTTGAGGTGTTTATGGCCTTCACGCATATCCATGCCGGTGTAGTTGTGGGGGCCACCAAAAACCATGGTTAGAAAGGCTTTTTGTTTTACGGCTTGACCTTCCATATCAACATCATCGAAGTAGTGGCTGATGCGGTCATCTACCAACACTTTGCGATAAAAAATATCCACAGCAGCGTCTACCGCTGTTTCGCCGCCTAGTCGTTCATAAAGGGAGGCTTGGCACTTAGCCCCGCCGAAAATTGATTTCAATTTGCTGAAGAAACAACCCATGTTAGATCCCTCATTCTTTGATTTGTGAAAGCATGTAGCCAACTGCTAAGCCGATCTCTTCGTCCGAAAGATCTGTAAAACCACCTTTAGCTGGCATCAGGCCAATACCATTAATGGCATGTTCGACCAGAACGGCCTTGCCCTGAGTCGCACGTTTTTTCCACATCTTTTTGTTACCAACGATAGGGGCGCCGTTGATGCTTTGTGCATGACACGCAAAGCATCGGCCCTCTACGATCTCTTTCCCTTGTTGCAATTCGGGAGTTAGAGCAGCAGTCTTTGTTGTCTCGCTTGAATCACATCCTGTGGCGATAAAAGACACTAGGATTAGTGTGAATAGCGACATCAGAGCACCGTTAAACATGGGTGATTACTCGCCTAGAGGTACACGAATAACGACACCACCCATAACATCACCGAGTTTAAAGTCTGTTTTAGGGCTATCTTTATGACCGTTGTGGCAGCTCACGCAGGCTTTTACAGAAGCAACATCCGCGTAAACCGCAGTGAAGTAGTCTTTGCCACCTAATGTTTCTGTTCCGTAGAAGTTTTTACCTAGGTTTTTGGCAACGTACTCAAGGCCCTCTTTCTCCATGTCAGTACGTGGGGCGTTTTGTGAATTGATTGGCCAAATTGACTGGAGGGAATATGTGAAGTCATCCGTTACTTCAGATACAGATTCATAACCTAAACGGAACATCTGCGCTGGAAGTGGTACACCGTTATCTACATCTTTCCAGTGCTCAACTGGCATAACGGCATCAGCTCCTTTAGGGCCAAGACGACCAACAATGTATTTTGTGTAGTTAGTACGGTCAGCATTCATTACTGCGAAGAGTGCGTCAGTGTGTTTGCTTGGATCGATACCAACCGTTTTCTCTTCTTCCTGACAGCCTGTGATTGCTAGTGCAGTTGCCGCTATTGCAGTGGCTAAAGTTACTTTTTTCAGCATAGTATTTTCCTCGTTCCCCAAGTTCTCATAAGTAAATCGGTATAGGGCTATTTAGTTTCTCGGTCTAAAACCATCTGGATTGACGGAATGTTTTGAGAAGGTAGCCCTTTAAAATTGTTTTCAATCAGTACTTCGTCAGCCAAAGCGTCGATGCTGAATGAAAGGGAGTGACAATCCATGCAAACGCTTCGGATCATCTTTTCATTCGGACGTAAATTCATGCTTTGGTTGTGCTGTACGCGAACGACCTCTTCACCAAACTCTTTGTGCACTTCGCGCGGCATATGACAGGTCGCGCAGGTCACGCCGCTGCCTGCTGGCAGCTCGCCTTTTAGCTCTTGCTTCCAAAGTTCTGCATGAGGTGAATTGGCATAGTTTTGTGTATGGGTATCGTTGTGACAGCTGGTACAGGATTCGACAGCAGCGAGCTTCGGCTCAGGTTTATGAGCATCGTGGCAGCTTGCGCAGTCTAGACCTGTTGTATCAGCGTTCTCATGGAAAGCGGCTCGACCGGTGGCTGGAGTCATCTTGCCCAACCCTATCGATAGCTTCATACCGTGCTTTCCAGCCAAAAAGCCTTTTTCTTCGTGGGTATGACAGCTATTGCATGCGGCAAGACCTGGATCGTCTTGCCATGCTTGTCCTTGTGGTGCATGGCAGCTGGTACAGTTCACACCAGCTGTCGCATGGATGCTTTCACTCCACTCTTTAAGGTGTTCAGGCGAGGCAGAAGGCGCATCAGCCTGATCTATTGATAGACTTGCTTTACGTTCGATTGATTGCGTACCGGTTCGAGCTAAAACCTGGGCCATCGCTTTGATCATCGGACCTTCGTTGTTGCTCAAAAGGAAATCTTCATAGAGTGCGCGGTTGTCGTGATAGTTGTGGCAACCTGCCGAGGCGCAAGTGTCAAACCCCATGCCTTCATGACTTGGTCGTTCTTCGGCAATTTCTGCATGACACTCGTAACAGAAGTCGTCTGGTAGCGTTACACCCATCTCGAAGGTTTGATCTTGTTTATGTTCGCCATGACAGGTCACGCAGCTCACGGCATTGATCTTTTCGAGTCGATCAGCGTTACGTGGGTCGGTAAACTTTTTGATTGGATGTGAATCGTGGGAGGTTTTCAGCTCTTCTTGGTGGCAGCCTAAGCACGCATCATGGATGACCTCTTCACCACCAAAAGGATCGGTGTGGCAAGTATCACAACTCATCTCGATCTGATGGTGACCGTGTGTCGCTTCACCGATGATGAAGTCAGGCTTCTGTTCTTCTAAGAACATCTGGTAACCAAAATAGCTTGCCAGCGAAAAGCAAAGCACTAACCAAGCAAGCCAGATAGATAATTTACGACTCATGAATATCTCTCCGACCTAGAAATAGTAAACACTGAGAATGTGGAAGCTTAAAAGGGCTGGCAGAGGCCAGCTCAGTAACAAGTGACCCCAAAAGCCGATGCTGCGTAGTTGCTTACCGACATTGAAGGACAGCTTGTGTTGCATGCCTATCGCGAGGCTGATCACAATGCCTAAACCCGCTAAGAGTAAAAAATTGATCAGTAGCCATTGGTTAAGGGCTTGGCCACTATTGAATCCGGTATGGGCCAATAAAATGATTAGGCAGAGGAGGGCCAAAATAGTGTGTAGACTGCGCCACAGTTTGTAAGAGCCAAGTTTAAGTGTTTTGCTGCGTTTCTTAAGCGACATAAGAAGGCCGACAATCGTGAGGCCTAACAGCGTGAATCCAGTTACTTGCTTGTAGAAACCATCGTTCCAGAAAAGATCTAAGCGCATCGAATCTTGCACGGATGTGCTGACAGTAAACGCTGGCACCATAATAAAGGCGATCAATGCGGCTAATACCCCTAAAGAGGTGATCAATAAATTTTTGCTGTCCGGTGCGGCTGGTTGCTCTGCTTCGGAGCCAAGAATTTGTTGAACAAGTGGCTTACAACTACCACATGTGGTTGTAGCGCCTGTACATTTGGCAATCGTTTCCATGGTACAGCAGCCTTGCTGGTCCATGGCGTAGCTGAGTTGTCCACGAGTCACGTTGTTACAGTTACAGATCACTGCGGTTTCTGGCCAGTTTTCTGGGCTATTAGACGCTGGATTCCAAAGGTTTCCGGTAAAGCGGAAGCGCAAAATCTGCCATGTGTAAACTCGGCGCTGGTGGGTGATCAGCTCCTGAATACGAGGGATCTCATCCCAGTCGCCAATCGCCATCGCACCGACAATACGCCCTTTTCGTATGGCCAGTTTGCGATATCCGCCATCTTTGGTCTTGTAGCTGAAGAACTGTTTTTTATCGTAAGGCTGATCGTCTAGGACATCACCCATACTGAATACGGATTCGCCGACGACTTTAAGGCGAGCAATGCTATGGGAGCCTAGGTATTGGCTATCACCTTGAGTTATATGGTTGGCAGCAACAGCGGCTTGTTCGAAGCCTGGAGCTACCAATCCGTACACTTTATCTAGATGTTCTGCGCATTCACCAATGGCGTACACATCCGGATGAGATGTTTGTAAGCTATCGTTGACGCGAATGCCGGTACCTACTTTGATCCAAGCTTTACGCGCTAACTCAATATTAGGTTTGATACCTGCAGAGATAAGTACAGAGTCACACTTGAGTGTTTTGCCATCACGCAGTCGGACCCCTCTTACTCGTTGATCACCGACTATACCTTTAACTCCGGCTCCGACAATGACGCGAATGCCCATAGATTCAAGCTGGCTTTGTAGCATTGCAGCGGCTTCATCATCTAACTGTTGATTCATGATGCGGCTAGCTTGCTGGACTAAGGTGATATTGGTCAGATTGCCTTGCATGGCCCGCGCCGCTTCTAAACCTAGTAAGCCGCCGCCAACTACGACTAAATCTTGGCTACGAGTTGTGCGTGCTTTGAGCTTTTCAGCATCACGCATGTTGCGGAATGTGAATACTCCTTCTAAATCTACACCGGTAATATGTGGAACGTGTGCACGAGAGCCTGTGGCGATGACTAGCTTGGCGTAGCTGTAATGATTAGCTTCTGAATCTGTAACGCTGTGGTTTTCAGTATCAATCGACACGATCTCTTTGCAGAGGTATTTGAAAAGAGGGTCGTTATCTAATTCATCTAGTGGAAGTAATAAGTTTTCTGCGGAGTCTTGACCTGCAAGTAGGGCGCTCAGGCGAACACGGTCATAGGGAAGGTAGGGTTCATTACCAAATAAAATTACGGGTGCTTGAGGTGCGTTTTTACGCAACTCTTGAATAAACCTGAATCCAACAGGACCTGCTCCGACCACAATGATCGCTTGATCCCATTTGTCAGCACCGTTGCCCACTTTTGGTTGTACTTCGCTCATTATTTGCTCCCCTCGGTCGTGCTCAATGACCTTGGTAGTGATAGAGCAAAAGTCTTGCCAAAAATGTTTTATCTGTACATTTTACTGTAAAAAGTCTTTTTAATTCAGTGTCTTAGTTTGATGTTTTTTGTATGTATGAATAGGGTGGTTCTTTATGTTGCTGTGCACCATAAATTGGCTTGGTCAAAAAAACAGCAATAAAACTGCGCAAAAAAGTTACGTAGTCGGTGTGCCAAAAAGGAGCGAAAACGTTTTTTTAAGGAAGCGATTTAACCGGTTTGCCCCAATTTGGATAAGCTTGAAGGGAAGACTTAGTAAAAGTGATTTAAGTGTTAGCTAAAGGCTTTTTGGTTACACAACCAGATCAACCTGCTGTAAGGTGCCGGTCTCGCCTTCCTCTGTTAGAAAAAGGCCAGTTGCACGAATTTTTCCTGCCATTTCGTCACTATGTTGGCCTGCACTTAGCTCCCAATCTGTTCGGGAATAACCAAGATATAAAGCGCCAATATCTTTGTCGGCTAAGGTGAACATGCTGCTACTGCCATCATCGTGCTGAACCCAGATGCGTAATTGATCCCAGATGGCATCGCCTTCATCGATAAAACCGTTGTTATCATCATCGTAGGCCGCGAGTTCTTTAAAGCCATTACCTGACTGTGCGCCAAACAGCTCGTTACCATTATCAATTGAGCCATTGTTGTTTCTGTCGAGGGCGATATAGCCGCTAGCATCATCAAGGCGATGAACGGTATCCAGCTCACCATCGCTGTCTATATCGAATTCAATTGTATCGGCGCTAAGCTCGGCGGCTTGACCAGAAAAGTTGATCACTAGAGGATCTTTAAGCGCTGCTCCCAAACGAATTTGAAAACTGTGATTCTCGCTGAGTGAGCGGCTCATATTGAGTTGTAGGTTGAGATCGATAACCCGACCGTCTGCAGTACGCACTTGCCCTTGGGCTTGAAACTGGACTTGCTCGGTCGAGGTCGTGGTTTCGCTGTAGCTGTATTCAAAGCCGTGTTCTAGGGCTTCGCCAGAAGTAATACTCAGTTGGCTGGCGGATGTCGTCACTTGCCCGGTAGTAGCACTGTTACCGCTATTTCCTACAGCTTGCGCATCTAACATGCCGACGTTGAAGCTTTTGCCCGTCATGCTCTCAAACAGCTTTTTTAGAAGCTCAATTTTGACTTTATCTTCTGGGTTTAGCTCAAATAGACTTGAGCTACTCCCCGTCGTCTTTGTGATTAGCTGATCAAGGCTGTATTTACCGACATTTTCCCGTTCCATCTGTTTGCGGAAATCGGCATAGGTTGAGTCATCAGCTTGAGTGCTTTGATTTACTTCTTTTACCACTCGCTCTTTGTGGCTACCTTCGACCAAATTTTCTTTATTGAAAGCATCGCCAGCGCGAACATAACCCTCGGTTAGATGTTCTCTAATTTCAGTATAGGTCGATTGGTGCGCTGCACTCTCCAGTGCAATATCAGAAGCAGCAATACGCATTGCTTCACCCTCTAGTGCTAATTATTCCATTCGAGAGTTATCGGCCGCAGTCGAGGGAATCAAAGGGTGAAGCTAAGAATATGAAAAAGTTTCAGTTTCCTTTCGTTAGAACAGCAGTGTCTTAGAACGCTTGCCAGGGATCTCGCGAGCAAGTTTTGGTACTAAGTAACCCGGTAATGTTGCCTGCAGCTGTTGATGCAACGCGATGGCTTGATCGTCAGGAATATCAAAGTGAGCAGCGCCTTTTACCGGATCTAGGGTGAATAGGTAATAGGGTAGAATTCCGAAATGGAAGAGCTTTTCACTCAGCTCAGTTAGCGCGGTTAAACTGTCATTTACGCCTTTGAGTAATACCGCTTGATTTAAGACGGTAACGCCTGCTGTTCTTAGATATGCGCTAGCTTGCTGAACCTGTTGATCCAGTTCATTAGCATGGTTGGCATGAAGAACCATCGCGATATCGAAACGGCTATTGGTAAAGAGAGTGGTTAACTCGGAGGTTACTCGCTGCGGGATCACTATCGGTAAACGGGTGTGGATTCTTAAGCGTTTTAGATGAGGAATCTCTTCTAAATCCGTAATCATTCTGAGCAAGCGTTTATCCGAGGTAGCTAGAGGATCGCCTCCTGAAAAGATCACTTCGGTAATGCTGTTATCTGTATTTAAGTACTCAAGTACTTGTTGCCATTGCTCAGAACCTAAGCGGTTGTCTTGATAAGGGAAATGGCGGCGGAAGCAGTAGCGACAATTTACTGCGCAAGCTCCACTGAGAATAAGCAGTACTCGGCCGTGATATTTGTGGATAAGTCCATCACTGTGGTTTGCAGACATCTCGGCAAGAGGGTCGGTGACATAGCCTGGAATATCCGCGCTTTCCGCATCTAGCGGCAGAATTTGGCGTAGCAAAGGGTCGTTTGGATTACCTTTTTCAATCCGTTGTAAAAATGGCTTTGGCACTTTTAGTGAGAATAGGTCGTTCCCTTGTTGCGCGCCATTGAGTAGCGACGAGGGGAGATCTAATAGCTTGAGCAGTTCAGCTGGGTCATCAATCGTGCGACTCAGGAGCTGTTGCCAGTCGGCTTCTTCCGTGACGGGAATCGGATTAGAAATAGAATTCATGATGTTTTTGTACGGAATTACGACTGAAAGTTGCTCGCATTTTCCTTTCAAGTAGAATGTCTGTCAATTTTACGATCAACAGGGTTTGTTGGTTGAGAAAAACTTACAAGAGATACAGAGAACATTATGGGCAACATTTCTACTAACCAGTTTAAAAATGGTCAGAAAGTAATGATCGACGGCGATCCATGCGCAATGGTTGACGTTGAATTTGTAAAACCAGGTAAAGGTCAGGCGTTCACACGTGTTAAGTTGCGTAACCTAATGTCCGGTCGTATCTGGGAACGTACCTTTAAATCAGGTGAAAGCGTTGAGCAGGCTGATGTAATGGATACGACTATGGAATACTCATACTACGATGGTGAGCTATGGTACTTCATGGATCCAAATACGTTTGAGCAGGTAGGTGCGGACGAAAACGCAGTTGCTGAAGCTAAGCCATGGTTGAAAGAGCAGGACTCTGTAACGGTTACTTTGTTCAACGGTAACCCAATCTCTGTGACTCCAGCTAACTTTGTTGAGTTAGAAGTAACTGAGACAGATCCGGGCCTTAAGGGCGATACTGCTCAGGGCGGTTCTAAACCAGCTACATTGAGCACTGGCGCTGTTGTACGCGTTCCTTTGTTTATCAATGAAGGTGAAGTGCTAAAAATTGATACACGTACGGGCGAATACGTTTCTCGCGCGTAATGTTGTTAAGGGGCAGATCACTCTGTCCCTTTTCCTCTCCTAGCTTTATTTCTCCTACCTTGTCATCTTCTTGACGAACACCACCACAAAAAGCGCCATTGTAAAACTGCCTAAAAAGGCTTCAACAGCTGCAACAAACCTTGCAAGCCCAATAGGTGCTATGTCCCCGTAGCCTAGTGTCGTGAAGGTCACAACGCTAAAGTAGATAGCATTGAGAAATTCCAAAAAAATGGCTGTAGCTCCGGTACTGTCTGAATAAATGGGATTGGATGCGGTTGTTCCGAGAAAGAAATACACCAGTGCGCACAGCAATATCAGGCAGACTGAAAACATTACGACCCTGATAGGGGATTCGCCGTAACCACAAAACAGATCGACCCCTTTTGAGATAATTCGCCGAGAGCTGTACATGGGCATTTGGTAGCGCCTGAAGATCATCTCCTTCTTGAAGAAATGACCAGCAATCTCAAAAAGCCCCTCTTTCTCGCATTGTTTGCGGATTATCCGTGCGACCTCTTCGGCCTCCTGACATAAAGATACGGCGTCTTGAACTTTCTTTTGCTGAAATGCTTCAAGCGCTCTGCGTTCTTGTTGGAGTTCGTCTCCCCATTCAATGTTTTCAAGCCGGGTGCGGCTTAGATCTACACCGAGTAAGTTACAGTTTTCTAAATGGGCACAATGAAGGTTGGCGCCTGCCAAAGTACTTTTCATCAACGATGAACCACGTAGGTCTAATCCAAAACAGTGGGCATTGCGTAGATTCGCACGATAAAAGTCAGCTTCCCGACATTGGTAGCCGCGCTTGCTACCACGGTTTACTAAATTGATATCTTCCAACTGCGCGCGTGCTAACTGAAATCCATCAAGAGGCTTGCCGGCTTTAGCCCATTTTTCCACAGCGTCCTTTATGCCTTCATCCTGACTTTTATCCACAGAAGGGTCGTGCCAGTAGCATAGGCCTGATTTATTGGCGGGTTCGGTACATTGCCATCCATCTGGATTGCAATAAGAGCAAGCTTTAGCTGTCGTCATGGTTGCATACCTCTACAGCGACCGTTATTCGGTGATATGCATAGTGTTCTTAAGTGTAGAAGCGGATAAGTGAAGTAACCAAACGGATAGACAGTTCCGTATATGGGTCCATCGATTTAATTTTTATTGAAAGGGGCCTAGCTGATACAGTTACGTATATTGATTTTAGATGGAATAAGTAAGTTCAGCATGAGTGATTGGCAGCCTTCAGCTTCAATAGACAACTTGCGTAAACGCGGCGAGTTATTCGGTTATATTCGTGATTTCTTCAGACAGCGCGGTGTATTGGAAGTTGACACTCCTGTGATGTCTAACTGTGCGGTGAGCGATCCTTTTATCGACAGCATAGAGGTTGATTACCGAGAAACGGTAGGCCTAGAAGGGCGAAAGTTATATCTACAAACATCCCCCGAATATGCCATGAAACGCTTGCTAGCTGCTGGTAGCGGGCCGATCTATCAGATGAGTAAGGTGTTTCGAAATGGCGAATACGGTCGTCGTCACAATCCCGAATTCACTATGTTGGAGTGGTATCGCCCGGGCTTTGATGATGCTGGTCTGATAGATGAAATTGAAGCCTTGATTAAGCCTGTCTTACAGTTGGATAAGGTAGAACGTATCACCTACTCGGATCTGTTTTTCCGCTATTTAGGCTTTAGACCGGAAGAAGTCGTTTTAGAAGACCTAATTAAAGAAACGCGGAAGCATATAGATATTGAGCTAGAAGACTCTGATCCAGATACATGGTTGAATTTGTTGATGTCTCATGTCATCGAACCACAGCTTGAACAGGTCGATGCCATTTTTGTGATGGACTATCCACAAAGCCAAGCTGCATTAGCGCGTGTGCGAAAAAATGCAGCGGGAATTACTATTGCAGCAAGGTTTGAGCTGTTTGTCAGAGGCGTTGAGTTAGCGAATGGTTATTACGAACTGACAGATAGTGTCGAACAAAAGCGTCGTTTAGAAGCTGATCAAAAGCAACGAGCTGCATTGGATCTGCCACAGCGTCCTCTTGATACTCGTCTTGTGGATGCGCTGGAGGTAGGGATGCCTGATTGTGCTGGCGTGGCCTTGGGTGTTGATCGGTTGTTGATGTTAGCGCTACAGGAATCTTCCTTAGCCAATGTTATCCCTTTTGATCTGCCGCGTGCTTAAGGGAGGGTAAGTGAATCGATGAAAGAGTTTAAGTTGGTTTACGGTGGTTATCAGAGCCAGCTTGGGCACTATTGTGATATTTGGGTTGATGATCAGCCACTACTTGATTGGGTGCGTGATTATGAAGCGGCTTTTGCAGGCTGTATTAGTGGCGCCTACATCTGTGGTTTTAATCAAGAGATGTTACAGCGAGCTTGTACTGATAGTGAGATCGTGTTGACGCCATTTGTGTGTAACTGTGGTGATATAGATTGTTGGCAGTTAAACCTAAAGCAATCTTGTTATTCAGATATCGTTGCTTGGCACAATTGGAATAATCCAGCTAGGTCTAAACAGGATGGTTGGGATTATCGAAATTTTGCTCCGCTGAATTTCTCAGCGGAGCAGTATTTTGATGAATTGAAACGCGCTCTTACACTGATTGAGTCTAAGTCGGATCTTTAGGTTTTAGGCTGGTAATTCATTGACCAGTGCACGTTTAATTCGGCGAACGGCTTCTTCGAGCGTGCTTCGTGTGCAGCCGAAATTCAAACGCATATAGTTATTGTCGCCAAAGTCTCTTCCCGGAGACATACCTATACCAGCTTGCTCAAAAAAATGTGCAGGGTTGGTCAATTTCGCTCCTGATACATCAATCCAAGCAAGGTAGGTGGCTTCAATTGGGGCGAGCTTTAGACCTGGGATCTGATTGATCTCCTTTTGTAGGTAATCACGATTGGCGCGAAGGTAATCAAGCTGTTGTTGATTCCATTCTTCGCCCTCTTGATAAGCTGCAATAGCGGCAGTGTACCCAAGTAGGTTCACATCAGGCACTACACCTTTCTTAGTGTTCATAAATTTCTTACGTAGTTCTGGATTACCAATAATGGCAAAAGAACAACCCAAACCGGCGATGTTAAAGGTTTTACTTGGCGCCATGAGCGTTATCGTTCTTGCCGCGATCTCGGGGCTGAGTGAGGCAATAGGTGTATGTTGTAGCCCTTGTTCGAGAATCAAATCGCAGTGTATTTCGTCTGAGCAGATATACAGATCGTGTTTAATAATAATCGCTGCAAGGCGTTCGAGTTCTTCTTTGCGATAGACCGTACCACCGGGGTTGTGAGGGTTACAAAACAGTAGCAGTCGTGTTCTATCGGTGAGGGCATTCTCTAACGCATCAAAATCGATGATCTTGCGGCCATCTATGTCCTGCATAGGTAGTGTACAAACCTCACGATCTGAGAGTCGTGGAGCCGACATAAAAGGCGGGTAGATAGGTTTAGGGGTTAAAACTGTATCTCCACTTTCACCGAGGCTGCGGCAAGCGAGGTTTAGACCGCAAACTAAACCGGGTAACCAAACAATGTCATTGCTGTTGACCTCCCAGTCGTAAAAGTTCTGCATCCTTTCAATAACCAGCTCATTAAGCTCAACGGGAACATTTGTGTACCCAAAAACACCGTGGTCTATACGTTCATGTAGTGCTTTAATCACGGCTGGCGGAGACATAAAGTCAGTGTCAGCAACCCACATAGGTAGAATGTCGCTATCACTGTATTTTTCCCACTTCTGACTCGCTGTACCTTTACGGTTGATTTGATAATCAAACTCTGTGGACATGATCTCTCTACTTGTTCGTTATTTGCCGAAAACACGGGTTGCAAAACAGCCGCCCGGCGTTATAGTGGTGGGCATTGGATTACCACACAAATCCCTGTAGCTATGAGCTATCAAGAGAGTAAAGCAACGCGAAGTTTTAAGACTGGTTTTTATTGTCGATAGCGTTGAAAACTATCCCTGCTTTTTGAACAGTATAGTGCTCTCCTGTCCTTTTTTTGAATACAGATTTTGTAAAGAATTTAGAGAGCAGCGATAATTGTAAGTATTGATCGCTGGTGAGTCGGTTTGGAGCAAACCTTATGAGCAATGACAATCGTGTAATTATTTTTGATACAACTTTGCGTGATGGCGAGCAAAGCCCTGGTGCATCAATGACGCGTGATGAAAAGCTGCGTGTAGCTAAGCAGCTCGAGAAGATGCGAGTTGATGTAATTGAGGCTGGTTTTGCTATTGCGAGCCCGGGTGATTTTGAGTCGGTAAAAGCGATTGCAGAAGCTGTGACGGAAAGTCGCGTTTGTTCTCTATCTCGTGCGCTTGATGCCGATATCGACCGTGCGGGTGAAGCACTTCAGAATGCAGCAATGGGTCGTATCCATACCTTCATTGCAACGTCACCTATCCACATGAAATACAAACTGCAGATGCAGCCTGATCAAGTGGTTGAGCAAGCTGTCAAAGCAGTAACGCGTGCGCGTAACCTAATTGATGACGTTGAATTCTCACTAGAAGATGCGAGCCGCTCTGAATTGGACTTTATGTGCCGTATCATCGAGAAAGTAATCGATGCTGGTGCACGTACGATTAATATCCCAGATACTGTTGGTTATGCGGTACCGGGTGAGTTTGCTCATACAATCGGTCAGCTTATCCAGCGCATTCCAAACGCCGATAAAGCAATCTTCTCGGTTCACTGTCACAACGATTTAGGCTTAGCTGTTGCTAACTCTTTGGCTGCAGTTGGTGCCGGTGCACGTCAGGTTGAATGTACAGTAAACGGTCTAGGTGAGCGTGCGGGTAACGCTTCTCTAGAAGAGATCGTGATGGCGATCCGCACCCGTAAAGATACGCTAGGCGTGGAAACGAATATTGATACAACTCAAATCGTTCCGGCATCACGTTTAGTATCTAGTGTGACGGGCTTCCCTGTTCAGCCTAACAAGGCAATCGTGGGTGCAAATGCCTTCGCACATGAGTCTGGTATCCACCAAGATGGTGTTCTTAAACACCGTGAAACATACGAGATCATGACCGCTCAAGATGTGGGTTGGAATACTAACCGTATGGTGCTTGGTAAGCTGTCTGGCCGTGCTGCGTTCCGTACACGTTTAGAAGAACTAGGCACAACATTTGCGACAGACTCTGAACTAAATAACGCTTTCTCTCGCTTTAAAGAGCTTGCTGATAAGAAGAGCGAGATCTTTGACGAAGATCTAGTGGCGCTAGTGAGTGACACTCGCGCTACAGCAAGCAGTGAGCAGTTCCAGCTAACAAGCCTATCTGTGACTTCACAAACAGGTGAGACGCCTGTTGCCAAGATTGTGATGCAAGTGGGTGACGAAGAGAAAACGGCGGAAGCGACGGGCGGTGGTCCAGTTGATGCTGCTTTTAAAGCGATTGAGATGATTGCAGATTCTGGTGCGAGCTTGCAGATCTACTCTGTAAACGCTGTGACAGAAGGTACAGATTCCCAAGGTGAAGTAACGGTACGTTTGGAAAATGCAGGCCGTATCGTGAATGGTCTTGGTGCGGATACTGATATCATCATCGCATCTGCAAAAGCCTACATCCATGCATTGAACATGCTGGATGCAAATGTTCAAAAAGCTCACCCTCAGGTTTAATTGAGGATTGAGCTCTTAAGTAAAGTAACGACAAGGTAGTAGCTATGGAGCAAGAACAGCTTAGGCATCAATATTTGGATGCAATGGGCATATCCAGCTGGCTACCTTGTGCTTCTCTAGCGGGAGCGAAACCATCACCTGATTGGGTTGATGACTTTCAGTATCCCGCTCCAGAAATTCCTTTCGATTCTCCAAATCGCTCTCAGCAGCAAAATGTAGCCAGCTCAGCACCTGTTTCTAGAAAGTCATCTCCTGAAACTATGCAGCAGGGGATGTCGGAAGCACGCGCTGCTTTAGGTTTAGTGTCAGAAGAGGTTAACAAACCTGCTTCTAAACCTGTGGTTCCTATCGCAGAGGATTCTGATGTAGTTGCTGAGCCTGATGAGGTTCAAACGCAGGAACAGGATGAAGCACCAGTCTTTAAGCTTGTCTTCCAGCGGATCGGCAGTGTGTTGATTGTGGATAGTCTACCGCCTCAGGGTGGTAATTTTGCTAACAATTATCAACAGTTGGCTGCTGCCATCGTGGCTGCTTTAGGTCGATCAGGTCCTGCTGAAGCTGCTTTTATGCTTCCTTGGCCGATGTTTGCTAGCAAAACCTTAGATCAGGGTTATAAGCAGGCGCTAAGTGCTGTTCAGCATAAGCTGTCAAAAGAACTGCAAACTGAAGAGGTACAAACAGTTCTTCTCTTTGGTGAAGCTGCAGCTCAAATGGTGATGGATCGTAAAGAGAGCCTAGAAGAACTTAAAGGTATCAGTTTTACGATTAAATCTGGCGTGAAAGCGATAGCGACCTACAGTTTGACTGAGGCGATGCAGCTACCAGGAATTAAGCGCCAAATCTGGTTAGACCTGAAATCTAGCGCGGCTTAAACTTCTCCTATGAACATTGATGTCCTTCAGGCTAAGGATTTGCCAGTAATAGAGCGTATTGCTCAAGCCTGTTTCACCCATGGCGCTTGGTCGGCTAAACAATACCTAAAGCAAATAGAATCAGAGCGATCTACCGCTCTTGGTTTGTATGCACCGGACTTAATTGGCTATGTCATGTTTTCTCAAGTACTGGATGAAGCGGAACTGCTCCAGATAGCCGTAGATCCAGCCCATCAAAGTTGCGGCTATGCTCAACAATTGATAGCTCAGGGAACTCAACAGCTACATGAAGCTGGCGTTAATCGAGTGATGCTGGAGGTGAGGGAGTCTAATTTAGCTGCGATAGCGCTGTATGAAAAAAGTGGTTTTGTAACTGAAGGGTTGCGTAAAAATTACTACCCTCCAGTTCACGGAGATCAACGTGAGAGTGCTGTTTTAATGGGGCTAACTCTGGGAACTACAAATTAGAGAGTAAAAGTACAGCTACGGTTACGACCGCTTTCCTTGGCTTTATAAAGGGCTTGATCGGCTTGCTTAAGGAGCCCAGAAGGCGTTTCTGCATTATTAGCAGTTGAGCTAATACCCATACTGACAGTCACATGTTCTGCTGTTTGAGATTGCACATGTGGGATCGCTTTAGAAGCTAGTGAAGAGACAATATTGCTGGCAATCTTCTCCGCACCTTCGATATTAGTATCTGGTAGAATAATGACAAATTCTTCACCGCCGTAGCGTGCTAGAAGATCATGAGAACGATTAAGTTCACCTTTCAATAGCTTTGCTACTGCTTTAAGGCATTCATCCCCTTGCTGGTGGCCATAGTGATCGTTATAGGTTTTAAAGAAATCTATATCGAGCATTATTGCAGCTAGCTCATTTTGCTCTCGCTTATTGCGTTTCCACTCTTTTAATAAATTTGTCTCTAGGTCTCGGCGGTTAGATATTTTTGTAAGCGGATCTTGAGAGCTGAGTTTTTCTAAGCGAGAGTTAGCTGCATCGAGTGCTTTCTTCATATTAGCGATGCGCTCCATTGCTAATATTTTGGCTTTAAGCACAATCGGGCTGACTGGTTTTGTGAGGTAATCGTCACCGCCAGCATCAATGCCTTCTTCGTAGTGCTTTTCATCACTTTGACCGCTGAGGAATATAATAGGGAACCAATCATTGGGGAAGCGGTTGCGGATTTCGCGCGTGAGATCGAAACCGTTGAGGCCTGGCATTTCGACATCAGTTAAAACTAGATCAATACCACCCTTATCTAAAGCGACTAAGGCTTCGTCTCCTTGAGAGGCGGTAATAGGTGTATGATTGGCGTCCTGAATAACGGCGCTAATTATTTCACGAATAAAACGATCATCATCGACTACAAGGATGTTCATTTATTCTCCGCATTGGTTAAGGAAAAAGTGATACACGTCAAAAGAAATACCGTATCCCTTTATCATATAAGTAGATAATTAATCTTCAACGTAAAATGTGTCCTAATCATTAAAAAGTAGAAAAATATGAGCTTTTCTGAAGGATTATTACATTCATATTGGCTGATTGGCGGTGCCATCATTTATTTTATGGTTATGTATCATGCCATTAGGAATGCTCCTTGGGGGGCATTGAAAGATAATCGTACACTGCAGCATATGCTATTTGGCGCCACTGCATTGTTAATGGCTTTGTGGTCCATGAGAGCAGGTATCTCACCAGGTTTAGGTATCCACTTTCTAGGCTTGACCATTATGACCTTAGTGTTTGGTTGGGATCTGGCGATACTCTCTGCGACTGTTGCTCTAATTGGGATGGCTGTAGTGGGGAAGGAGAGCTGGGATGGTTTGC
Organism: Neptuniibacter sp. PT8_73; assembly: GCF_047778045.1. Lineage (GTDB taxonomy): Bacteria > Pseudomonadota > Gammaproteobacteria > Pseudomonadales > Balneatricaceae > Neptuniibacter. The sequence continues at coordinate 3,379,819 of NZ_CP180545.1, read as the reverse complement.
TTTTAAGTGGCGTGTGTTCTGTACTGCTGCCTGTCGCGTCTACTTGGCTTCTCTATCGCTTTGTCGAAGCTAAAATGATGAAGAATTTTTTTGTTTTCTTATTCGTCTGTGGTTTTTTAGGTGCGGGCCTCTCCGCCGCTGTTGCAGGCTTATCCGCTAGTGCGATTCTAGTGTTAGACGGTGTATATACGGTCGAGAAAATTATCCACGAATATGTACGTTATCTACCGCTTATTATGTTCCCAGAGGGCTTGATGAACGGGATTTTTCTTACTGGGATGTTGGTGTTTCATCCTGATTGGGTGCGTACCTTCGATGCCAAGGTTTATATAGACGATCAGTAAAGCACTTTATCGTTTTACTGGACGTTTAGATAACTTGCGCTGCAGGGTCCTTCGGTGCATGCCAAGTGCTCGAGCTGTAGCTGAAACGTTACCATCATGTTCGTTAAGTACTTTTTGGATATGCTCCCATTCTAGGCGGTTCACCGACATGGGTTGTTCAGTCACTTCCATTTCAGCATCTGCCTCAATCTTGTTCAAGGCGGTCAGGATTTGATCGGCATCTGCAGGCTTTGGAAGGTATTGGGTCGCGCCCAGTTTTATCGCTTCTACTGCTGTGGCGATACTTGCATAGCCTGTCAGCATTAGAATTTTCATCGAAGGATTTTGTTGTCGAAGTTTGGGGATCAGTATTAGCCCAGAGTCCCCATCCATTTTAAGATCGACGGTCGCTAGGTCCGGAGTCCACGTTTGAATCAGCTTTTCGGCCTCTTCGGCGCTACGTGCAACTTGAACTTCAAACTCCCTACGTGTCATGGCGCGTGAGAGTACGCGGGTGAATGCCGGATCGTCATCAACTATCAAAAAGCGTTCAGTCATCTGCATGCCTTATCGGAAGAGTCACTTCGGTTAACGTACCGCCTTCAGGGCGGTTATAGAGTCTTACATCGCCATCATAACGAGCCAATGTAGTGCTGGTTAGGAATAGTCCTATCCCTAAACCTTTACCCTTTGTGGTGATAAAAGGTTTACCTAAATTGCTGCTCTGTTCAAGGCTAATTCCCGGCCCGTTGTCGTAGATGCGGAAATATACTGTCTGTTGATCCCAGTCTAGCTCGATATTGATATCTTCGGGCTCTGCATCTGCAGCGTTATTTAGCAGGTTTAATAGGGATTGTTTTAGTGATGTTGTACAGTTTAATGAAGGAGGTTCTCCGTCACCTTGTACAGTGAAGGTACGAGTCACTTCTGGACGAAGAACCATAAACTGCTCAATAACATCTTCTACCAATGCCATGGTGGACATTTGCTGGGCAGTCGCCTGCTCCTCTTTCACGCTTTGACTCATCTGTTTAAGGCGCTGTGCACAAAGTTCAGTTTGCTGGCGTAAGAGTTGTAGGTCTTCCACTAGCTCTGGGTTTTCAGAGTGTTCATGCTCAAGTTCATTGAGTAAAACTTGCATGGTGCTCAATGGCGTTCCCAGTTCATGAGCTGTGCCGGCAGCCATATTGGCGAGCGATAAAAGCTGTTGATCTTGAATGCGTTTCTCGCGTTCTTGATCCAGTGTTTCTTGCTGTATCTGCATGGATTGGCGCATGCGGACAATAAAATAAGTTACAACAATTACCGTTAAGAGGAAGTTGATCCACATACCTAAAATATGGATATCGAACAGTTCCATAATTCGGTGCTGATGACTGTTATCCAGCTGAACTAGAGGTTCGTAATAAAACAGCAAAGAGCTATAGATGGCGATGATCATGAAGGCTATCAACCAGACATAAGCTCTCGACATGGTGGCTGAAGATATAATCAGTGGGACGAGCAGTAAGAATATAAAGGGATTTGTTGCTCCCCCCATGTGAAATAACAGCGCGCCATACAACGCCATATCTGCGATTAATTGAGTGAAAAACTCAGGCTCTGTGACTGGCCAAGGTGAAAAAAGGCGAGCGTAGGTCATCACGTTTAGCAGCGCTAAGGCGGCGAGTGTTGTACCTACTAACCAGACATTGAGATCGGCCTGTAAGCCGTAAATCGCAAAGATTACCGCGATACATTGCCCGAATAGGGTGACGGTTCTGATGTAAGAAAGCTGAATTAAATTATCGCGATGATTAGCCATCAGAGGATTATACCGTAGAGTAGTGAAAAACTGGCGAGGCAAAATGTCGCAGTGGAGGTAATTTGTCACAGTCGGAGTATAATGCCTGCTTTCTGTCACCATAAATGATGTTTATCCATGAGTATCCTGCAAGAAGAAGTTAATCAACGCCGCACCTTTGCGATTATTTCCCACCCCGATGCGGGTAAAACGACCATTACTGAAAAACTGTTGTTGTTCGGACAGTTGATTCAGCAAGCGGGTAGCGTAAAAGGGAAAAAAGGCGATCGTATGGCGACATCTGACTGGATGTCGATGGAGCAGGAACGTGGTATCTCGATCACCTCTTCTGTGATGCAGTTCCCGTATAACGGTCGCATGGTTAACCTGCTGGATACTCCGGGTCACGAAGATTTCTCTGAGGATACTTACCGTACATTAACGGCAGTGGATTCTGCGTTGATGGTCGTGGATGGGGCGAAAGGTGTCGAAGATCGAACCATTAAGCTGATGGAAGTTTGTCGTCTGCGTGATACGCCAATTTTCTCGTTTGTGAATAAAATGGACCGCGAAATTCGTGATCCAATTGAGCTCCTCGACGAGATCGAAGAAGTTCTGAAGATTGCTGCAGCGCCTATTACTTGGCCAATCGAGATGGGGCCGCGTTTTAAAGGTGTGTATAACCTTTATACCGATACGATTCATGTCTTCCAGCCGGGCCAAGGACATACTATTCCTGAAGATATTCAGGTTAAAGGTCTTGAGAGTGATGAAGCTAAAGAGCTTTTAGGTGATATCTACGAAGACTTCCTTGATGAAGTTGAACTAGTTCGTGGTGCTACTCATGAATTTGATAAAGAAGAGTTCATGGCGGGTAAGCTAACCCCTGTCTTCTTTGGTACGGCTTTGGCGAACTTTGGTGTCCGCGAGATGCTAAATGATTTTGTTGAGTGGGCGCCTGCGCCAATTCCACGTGCGACGCTCACCCGTGAAGTTGAACCGACTGAAGAAAAATTCAGTGGCTTTATCTTTAAGATTCAGGCCAATATGGATCCGAAACACCGTGACCGTATTGCTTTTATGCGTATATGTTCTGGTAAGTACAGCAAAGGCATGAAGATGCGTCATGCACGTATCAAAAAGGATGTAAAAATTGCCGATGCGGTAACCTTTATCGCGGGTGATCGTGAGAACGTCGAGGAAGCATGGTCTGGCGATATCATTGGTTTGCATAACCACGGTACGATCCAGATCGGTGATACGTTTACAGCTGGTGAGGATCTTAAGTTTACCGGTATCCCTCACTTCGCGCCGGAAATGTTCCGTCGTGTACGCCCATTGGACCCACTAAAAATGAAGCAGCTACAGAAAGGTCTGCAGCAGCTATCGGAAGAGGGTGCAGTGCAGTTGTTCCAGCCGCTGAAAAACAATGACCTAATTTTGGGTGCGGTGGGTCAACTGCAGTTTGATGTTGTTGTATTCCGTCTGAAAGATGAATACAAGGTTGAATGTAAGTACGAGCCGATCAGTGTGCAGACTGCGCGTTGGGCTGAGTGCGATGATGATAAAATGCTGGCTGAATTCCAGAAAAAGAATCACGATAACTTGGCAATCGATGGCAGTGGTCTTCTGACTTACCTAGCACCAACACGCGTGAACTTGAGTTTGGCTGAAGAACGTTGGCCTGATGTAGCTTTCCGCGCTACACGCGAGCACTAAACCACTTACCACTAAATAAATGGCTGCAAGCATCTAGGCTTGCAGCCATTTACTTCCCGCCCTAATCTAATGCTATGCAATTTATTGATAGCCACTGTCATTTAGACTTCTCAGAATTTGATCTTTCTCGTAAAGAGATCCTTCTTCAGGCAAGAGCTGCTGGAGTGCGCGATATTGTCGTTCCTGGTGTCATCGCTGATAGGTGGCAAGACTTATTGAGTCTGATTAAGTCGGATCATAATCTCCACGCTGCGCTTGGTTTACATCCCTGCTTTATGGCAAAGCACACGCAGGCAGATCTTGAACTTTTAGAAACCTTGTTGGTGACTGAACAGGTCTGTGCTGTAGGTGAGATAGGTCTGGACCTTTTTATTCCTCAGGCCAATCTAGATCAACAATTACTCTATTTGAATGAACAATTGGCTTTGGCGAAGAAGTTTAACCTGCCGGTTTTACTGCATGTTCGTAAAGCGCATGATCAGATGTTGAAACAGTTGCGATTAATTCAGCTAGAGCGAGGCGGCATTGTGCATGCTTTCTCTGGAAGTGAACAGCAAGCACGGCAATACTTGGATTTAGGTTTTAAATTGGGTATTGGCGGAACCGTTACTTATGAGCGGGCGAAGAAAGTAAGGCGGCTTGTACAGGCATTGCCGCTAGAGTCGTTCGTGCTAGAGACGGATGCGCCGGATATGCCTTTGGCTGGGCATCAGGGAGAGATTAATCAGCCAGCTAGAGTGAGAAGGGTGGCTGAGGTGATCGCTGAACTAAAAAATATCTCAGTAACAAAGGTTGCGGAGATCACCTCTCAGCAAGTAAAACGTTTATTGTTTTCAGCTGCTTAATAGAGATCTTTCTCAATATCGCTAAGTGTGTTCCAAGCTGTCAGTGTTTTGTCGTTTACTGGAATTTTAAAATAGCGTCCAGTATCTCCTACAGGAGTGCTTTTGTAGCTTCCATCCGCAGGGTTCATTAGCATGCGAGTCAATGATACTGGGTAATTAGGCCCTTTCACCGGCATTCCGTAGGCTTCTTCAATAGGTTTTAGCTGAGCTCGGGAAGAGACTACTTTAGTCATGTCACGGCACTGCTTAGTGTTACCTAGGCAGAAGAAGCGAAATTTAGTATCGATCAGGTAATAGTCAGTCTCGGTTGGCTCTGATTTGCCTAGAGACAACGAGTCCATGCTCATGCAGCCGCTCAAACTTAAACCTGCAATCAAAAGTAACACTGCATTACGCATACTCATTTCCTTGTTTAGCAAAGGTCTTCAAAAGGGTTGCTAACTTCTAAGCTCACTGGGTTTGCATAGCCTGGAAGTTTTATTTGTGTATCAGAGATTTTAAGATCTTCGCCCTGAAGGACGTTGTGATCGTAGCGATAGATTGGTTTAGCTTCACCGAGAATTGCTGCTTGGTCATAAGCGCTCGCGACAGCACGGGTTTGCTCAAGCTTGTTCTGATACTCTTTTAATTGTGTAGCACTGTAACGCTTCTTAAGCATGTTATGCACAACATGCGGCGCTAGTACAGGCGCAGAAGCGTTGTTGCCGCCAAAGCCTTTAGAGTTAAGCAGCACAGAATCCATACCTGTTACACCAACTTCATGGTGTTGGTTGCTCAGGTTAAGGTTGCTTTGATGAACATCATCAGCAAACGCAGGTGTCGTTACTATGCCTGGGATATAGCCATATTTCCACGTACCTAGAGAGGTGCTTAATTGATCCCCCCCTGCAGTACCTTGGGAGTGGCCTAGATAGCACTTCACTGCAGAAACTGTCCAGTTATCAATCGAGAAGGCTTTGGCTGTCTCGTTGATAACATGAGATTCGGTAACGCGGTTTTGTGGAGTGCTTGTACCGTGGGCCTGAACAAAACTGCGCTGTTGTAATGACTCTTCACCTAGCATGGAGCGGATCAAAGAGGCTGATTTAGCTAGAGTGATGTAGTTACCCACGCCTGGAGCGGAGATCGATTTCTTATGACCGTCGGCGTTAACAAATACTTCTGGTACAGCACCATAGATTTCCGCGCCTAACTCAACAGCGAGATCATCACTCATCAGCAATACGAATTGGCTACTCTCGCCAATGGTGAATCCACAGTTATTACCAAATGGGCGACACGCTTTGCGGTAATCATCGCTGGTGAGTTCAGCAAGATTATCTAAAGCAAGAAGATCTTTATCTTCAGCGAGGGCGCCCATTGCGCGGAAGCCTTCGATTACTTCAGGTGTGATTGGGGCATCACTGCCACCCACTAATACTACTTTGCGGCGGCCGCTGCGGATATCATTAACACCGCTACGTAAGTTATAAAGGAAAGTTGCGCAAGCACCTAGCGCGCCGCCTGTAGTTCCTACGTTGCCGAGGATGTAGGCATTCACAAAATCTGCTGGCATTTGCGCATAGCCAAGGGGCATCTGTTTCGATGTTGTGCGCTTACCAATCGCTGGGAATTTAGTTAAACCACCAAAGCCAAAATCATCTAATTGGCCAATAGAGTTGCTGGCATAGACTGCGATCTGGTCTGGTGCAACGTAAGCGCTGATGCGTTCAAATGGAATGCCGCTTGAAGAGATCGCATCCGATGCTGCAAAAACCGTCATCTGTAGATTACGTGGGTGATTACGAGATTGATAAAGTTTGCCCGGTTGGAAGCCGCTAGGTAGCTGACCTGCTGATTGAACAGGTGCTGTTTTGCTATCCGGCAAAATTGCTTCTAATTTCCCTGTGATTTCAATATCAAATTGCCCAGAAGATGTCTCTGTCACTTGCCAATTACTTGGAATGCTTTGCGGCATTTGACGTTTACGTAACTGGAATCTTAAAGTTTCCTCGCCTAAATTGATGCTTGCTGGCTTATTAAACATGACGTTGTTGACGTCAAAGCAGCTCCCTTCGATCTGTCGGATCAGGGTGCTATTGAGTAGTTGTTCTTGTAAAGACGCAATAAGCGTATCCGCAGCGCAAACTTCACCATCTTGGTTTAGATATTGGCCTTCAGATGTAGTCGCTAGGCCAGTCAAAATAGCGAGATCGGTTAATGTCTCAGCGCGAGATTGAGTATCCAGCTTATCGATGATTAATCGGCGATAAGCGTGGTGGAATGAGGCACGTCCAGCAGGGTTTATACCACCAAAACCAACAATGACAGGAAGCTGGGACAATTGTATCTCCTCAAAGGGCAGTACTACTGATAATCGAAGGGCTCTATCTAATCGCTACACAATAACGTATTTTAAGCGGCAGTAGATATAGGCCAAATATAAAAATTACAATCGTATTATTTTATCGGTGTTTACCCGTACTGACTAGCATCTATGACGTATTTTATTTGTTTTTAGTCAGCCAATATTCAGTCATACTATGGCCGAATTCAGGGAGCGCAAGAATCTTAGGAGATATGCATGAAAAAACTGATTGCTGTAGCCGTTACAGGTGTTCTGCTAACGGGTTGTCAAACACTAGATCCTTATACAGGTGAGCAGAAGGTTGGTAATACTGCGAAGGGTGCAGGTATTGGTGCTGTTGCAGGTGCTGTGCTTGGTGCTGCAGTTTCTAGCAAAAGCGACCGCGGTAAAGGTGCTTTGACGGGTGCGCTTGTGGGTGGTGCTGTTGGTGGCGGTATCGGCTATTACATGGATCAACAGGAAACTTTGTTACGTCAGGAACTGGAAGGTACAGGAGTGCGTGTTGAACGTATCGGTGATTCCATTCGTTTGATTATGCCGGGCAATATTACATTTGCTGTGAATTCTGATCGTATTGCAGGTAGTTTCTACCCTGTATTGGACTCTGTAGCTAAGGTGCTGGCTAAGTTTGATCAGACTGAATTGAATGTTGATGGCTTTACAGATAGTTCTGGTTCTTTTGAATATAACCAGCAACTTTCTGAGCGCCGTGCTGCTCGCGTAGGTGATTACCTTGTAAGTGCGGGGGTTGAGCGTTTACGTATTAATGCCCGTGGTTATGGCGAACGTTATCCTATTGCTGATAATAAAACCTCTGCGGGCCGTTCACAGAACCGTCGTGTAGAGATCAATATCAGCGGAACGCGTCGCTAAGTATTGATACGGCACTCGAGCTTTTTAGGCTCGAGTGCATTCCTTTCTTATCTTTTACTTCATTAGCGAGCAATAGCTAAGTCGCCCGGCCTAATATTGAATGAAGCGGCTGCGCTGCTCATGTGGCCTGAAGCTGACCCCATTTGTACGTCATCGATGACCAAGGTTTGCTTAGTATTGGTTAACTGGGTGGTCGCTTTCATATCTGGCGAGTAATAAGTGGATTTGCGGTAGATCGTAAGTTTGTCGCCTCGTTTCAAGCCCTGTTGTTTACCAGAGTTAATCCAGATATTTCGGTCTTCAACTTGAGTAATCAAGGTCGAGAAAGGCTCGCAAAGTAATTCGTTTTGAAGCTCTTCAAGAATGGTGTGCTGGAGCTGTTTAACTTTTTGTCCATAATCCTGCTTGAAGAATCCAGCAGTATTGAAGCCTGTCTTAATTGTGCGATCTAGATTCCAGAGGCCAGCGGTTTGGTAGTGTTTTTGGCTGACAAGATGGCCAGTCATACCGTCATGGATAAATAGGTCTATTTCAAAGTTTCGTAAGTGTCTTTTGCTTTTGTAATCCAAGGTGTTGTATAGGTCGATTAGGAAATTTTTCTCGGCATGAGTACGAGGATCCATCATCGACATATCGCGGATAACACCGGAGACAACATAGTTTACATTTAGCTGGCCCGCTGTTTGTTGCATGCTGGAAAGGGCGCCGTCATCCAACTGATTGGTTGGGGCGAATTCTGGTTGTGGATGAAGGTTTAGACGGCCGGCGTTGTGAGCAACAAAAGACTGTTTGTTATTCATCAGTTGTGCAATTTGAGCAGGAAAAACACTGCTCACACTGCCTAAGCCACCTAGGTTGGCTTGTTTAAGTTTTAGTAATGGGAAGGCGGTAACGGCAATTGATTTTGTGTAACTGTTGCTTACGCCGTTGTGGCACCCTTGATCAATCAGTACATCAGCCCGAATACGGATAAATAAAGTATTACCAACTACCTTCTCATCCACTATCTCAATATTGGATACTTGGCCTAAGGTGCTGATCTGCATGTTGTCGATTTCTAGAATGCCATCTCGAACGACTTGGCTGCTAGAAATATACACAGCAGCTTGCATAGAGGCTTGCTGGGAAGCATCTCGAATTGCTGCTTCTCTAGCGGAGTTTATATCTTTGTTGGCAATAATAGCTTGACCTTGAGCTTCAACAATAACTGCCTGAGCTGAAAGGGGTAATAGAAGCAGGCAGGCTAAGATTAATTTTTGCACTAGATTAAACATATCTCACCGTTGACCGATTACTTACACTATATGTAGATAACTTAAATAACAGATGTTGGAGCCGTGTGCATCTTATCCCAGGGCTCTTAAAGCTGACAGTATGCAATTACAATGTGATTGTAAATCATTGTATAAGGTCGCGTTTTGTATTGCTCCCTATACCTAGATGATTATGTTAGATTGTGGTGCGTAACCTTAGTTTGGAAGATCAGGATGAAAAATATTTTACTGCTGTTTGCAATCGGATGTTTAAGTGGTTGTATGCAGCAAACGAATAAAGATGCTGGGCCTGAGTCCGTGCATATTGAAAGTATGAGTCCTGAAGTCGTTGCAGAACTGCATAAGCTAGAAAAAGCGCATATTGCTGAAAAAGAAGCGCTGTTGGAAAAAGAGCGTGCGATGTTGCAGCGAGAGGTTGTGCAAGTTGATGTTTCTCCAAACGGTTTGGACCCTCTCAGTGAGGCTGTTCAGCAAATGGCTGTACAGATGACAACGGGTTTGCAGCAAAATCGTGTTAAAAAATTTCCAATGGCGGTCATTCCATTCACAAATTTACATAATGAACGCAAAGTCGGACGTTTTGGTGAACGTATAGAGCAGGCGTTTATTTATCAGTTGCAACAGCATGGTTATAACTTAATTGATTATCGTGCAGCGGGTTTAACAACATCAACCAAACAGCCGCTATCCAAACAGAATCTGTCAGGCCTCAGAACACGCTACAAATTATATTTCTTGGTGACAGGAACTTATGCGCAACATTCTGATGGTATGGTCATAAATGCACGAGTCATTGATACAACGACTCGACAGGTGTTGGCAACTGGACAGAGCCATGTAAGTAACGCACGTCTAGAGGGCGGGTTGCCAGGGTATAATCCTCTCAAAGCGTTAAATGAAGATTTGATTATCGAAAATGGAAGTGGGCCGGTTAGGTAAATCATCAAATGAAAAAAGCATACACAAATTTTTTTCGTAAATTGGCTGGGCTGTTTTTATTGACGCCAGTTTTACTTCTTCAGGGGTGTGAAACGGCAGTTGAGACGACCATTGATATGGTTGAAGCGTTACCGGATGTTAATTTTCCAACCCGTGTTGAAGAACCGAAAGAGCCGAATTGGGTGAGAGCGACGGGCTATGCGCCGATCAGCTTGCAACCGGGGAAAAACCGCCAGCATAAAATTTTAATGGCGATGCGCGCTTCTAAGCTACGTGCTTATCAAGAGTTGGCTGGTGTTGTTCATGGTCAGTATCTGTTTGGTACTACTTCAGTGCAAGATATGGTGCTGCAGAGCGATCAGTTTAAGGCTGCTGTCTCTGGGATTGTTAGAGGAGCAAGAGTTGTGAAGACTTATCCCGTGCAAGAAGATACTTATGCAACCACGTTAGAGGTGGATCTCAATCAGGTTCAACGAGCCTGGATTAGCCGCTAAATTGACAATAAAAAAGGGAGCCGTTGCTCCCTTTTTTATTGCTTAAGCTTTAATAGTTAAGCGATCATTTTTGAGTCGCTTCGAATGCTGCCATCTGTTCTGGTGTCGCTTTCTTTTGGTATTTATCTTTCCAAGTGTCGTAAGACTCACCGTATACCAATTCACGCGCAGCATCGTAATCGACTTCATGGCCGCGCTTCTCTGCTTCGGCTTTGTACCATTTGCTTAGACAGTTACGGCAGAAACCCGCCAGAATCATTAGATCAATGTTCTGTACATCTTTACGGTTGTCTAAGTGCTCTAGTAGACGACGGAATACAGCCGCTTCGATTTCATTTTGCGTTTGTTGATCCATGTTTTCCTCACTTTGTCTTAATGCCTCGATTACCTGAGGCTACGGCTCTATTAACGTTCGTGTTGGATGTGTTCATCCAACTGCTGGCAGATCTGATCCTGAAGGGTCTGACATAAGTCAGGATCTGAGACTGGCAGGCCTTGTTCGTCGGTGATAAAGAAGAAGTCTTCTACACGCTCGCCGACGCTTGCGATCTTCGCTTTACGTACAGACAAGTTGTGCTCTGCGAAAATGCCACCAATGCGAGCAAGTAGACCTGGGCGATCGGGTGTGATCACTTCTAGTACGGTCTGTTGAGCAGATGGATCATTGCTTACGTAAACTTGTGTAGGTGTAGCAAATAGCTTCATCTGGCGTGGAACGCGTCGCTGGATGATGTCCGGGTAGTCATCTGGGTCATCTAGCTCTTCAATTAAGCGTTGCTTGATTGACTGTAGGTGACTCGGGTTCTCCGACAATGGCGTATTGTCATCTGAAAGCACTGTATAAGTGTTAAGGACCTCGCCGCTATCTGTCACAATAATACGTGCATCTTGGATGTTGAGGTGTAATTGATCCATCGCTGCTACAGTGGCTGCAAAGAGGTTTTTGATATCTTTGCTGTAGATAAAAATCTCTGTTGCGCCTTCAAATACACGGTGAGATGTTTGGCGAATCAGGATCAGCGGCTCATCTGCTTTTGTATGTTCTAGAATTGCCTTGGTGTGTTCAGCGATGCTTTGGGCGGTCTCTCTAAGGAAATAATCATCTCCTATTGATGACCATAAGGTGTGTATATCGGTTTTTTCTACACCTTGGCGATCCAATAGAATCTGAGCTTCGTGCTGAATCTGTTCGATACGGTCTTCTTTATTGATTGGGTTCTCTAAGCCACGACGCAGAGCGCGTTTAGTGTCGGTATAGAGTTTACGCATCAAGGTTGCGCGCCAGCTGTTCCACAGCGTGTGGTTGGTAGCATTGATATCGGCGATAGTCAGTACATAAAGATAATCAAGATGCACAATGTCTCGTACTTGTTGCGCAAATGTGTGGATAACTTCCGGATCTGAAATGTCCTTGCGTTGAGCTGTCATGGACATAAGTAAGTGGTTACGTACTAGCCAGGAAACTAAATGGCTATCCCACTTGCCTAAGTGGTGCTCATCGCAGAATTCGAGTACGTCTTCAGCCCCTAGCTCTGAATGATCGCCACCACGACCTTTGGCAATGTCATGGAAAAGACCTGCAATGTATAACAGCTCGATTTTAGGTAGCTGATTTACAATGCGATGACATATCGGAAACTCTTCTCGATAGTCGCGATGTCTGAATTGGCGGCACTTTTGAATTACCTTCATGGTGTGCGCATCAACAGTGTAGATATGGAATAGGTCGTGCTGCATCTGACCGATAATACGGCCGAATTGAGGCAGATAACGGCCCAAAATCCCATATCGTGTCATCCGTTTTAGTTCGGTAGAAACGCGCTCTGGGGTGCGAAGCAGTTCCATAAAGAGACTTGTATTGCGAATGTCCTTACGAAACTCTTCATCAACCTTGTGACGGTTGTCTCGAATTAAGCGAATAGTCGAAGCGCGTACGCCTTTGATGGATGGGTTTTGTGCCAGAAGGACAAACAGTTCCATCAAGCCAAAAGGCTGGTGTTCAAATGTGTTTTCGTGGGTGACTTCTAAATAATCGTTGTGGATTTGGAAGCGATTGTTCAGAGGGATTATCACTTGTTCTTCATCGGCACGAAGGATCGCTTCATCAAAGTGCTGCAGTAGCATGTCGTTGAATTCTGACATGGTCATGGCAATACGGTAGTACTTGCTCATGAACTGTTCTACAGCAAGCTTGCCTTCTTCATCTTTGTAGCCAAAGAACTCAGCTAATGTGCGCTGATGGTCAAACAGCAGGCGGTCTTCACGACGGTTGCAGAGCATATGTAGAGCATAACGAACAGACCAAAGGTACAGTTCGCCTTTATTTAAGATATCTAGTTCTGTCTCTGTCAGAAAGCCATCTTCAACTAAGTCGCGAATGTAGGTAGAACCAAAATGTCTTTTGGATACCCAGCCTATGGTTTGTAAATCACGTAGGCCGCCAGGGGAGTTTTTAAGGTTAGGCTCTAAATTGTATTCGGTATTATTGGTCTTCTTATGGCGTTCTTTCTGTTCTTTTTGCTTAGCTAGGAAGAACTCTTTATCAGTCCAAGCGCCTTCAGAAGTCACACGATCATACATTTGGGTATGTAGATCAGGGTTGCCTGCTAGCGTGCGAGATTCAATCAGATTGGTCGCAATCGTAATGTCGCTTTGAGCTTCTTTATAGCATTCGCTGAGTGTTCGAACGCTGGAGCCAATATCTAAATTGATATCCCAGAGGGTGGTCAAAAAGGCGCTAATTGAATCGTGTAGATCTTCAGCATTGACCTCATCATCTAATAAGATAAGTAGGTCAATGTCTGAATGCGGGTGTAGTTCGCCTCGGCCATAGCCGCCAACAGCGATAAGCGAGATTTTATCTGTAGGCCATGGGTATTGAGACCAAGCGACTTGTAAGATGCGGTCAATTTCCCACGCGCGGCCGTAGATTAGTTTGCGAATGTCCTCCCCGGCCTTAAAGCGATCGTCAAGGCTGGTTTTGATGGTACAAAGAGCCTCTTTGTACACTGGAATAGGGGAAGTTGCTTCAGCTAACTTGGTTCTAAAATCATCGATGTCGATGATCTCTTCTTCGGCTAGTTGCTGGTGGAGGGTGGTCGACATCTTAGCATTACCCGCTTTAATTATTGCTCGCAGTTAAATGACTTACTGAATGTTCTCATCGGAACGCAGGGTTAGAATCTCGTAACCGTCGGCAGTTACTAAAATTGTGTGTTCCCATTGTGCTGATAAGCGACGGTCTGCTGTTTCAACGGTCCAGCCATCTTTCTTGGATAGTTTAACTTGACGCTTACCGGCATTGATCATTGGCTCGATTGTGAAAATCATGCCTTCTTCAAGGATCTCACCCGTACCTGCTTTGCCATAATGCAGAACCTGAGGTTCTTCATGGAATTCAGCGCCAATGCCATGGCCGCAGTATTCACGAACCACGGTATAGTGATTTTGTTCTGCATGAGTTTGGATGACGTGGCCAATATCTCCAAGGCGTGCGCCTGGTTTAACTAGCTTGATGCCTTTGTACATACATTCCAGTGTAATATCGACTAGACGACGGGCATGAGGAAGTTCTTTGCCCACAAAAAACATCTTGCTGGTGTCGCCGTGATAGCCATCTTTGATTACCGTGATATCAACGTTGATAATGTCACTATCTTTCAGTTTCTTGTCATTTGGAATGCCGTGGCAGACAACTTGGTTAACTGAAGTGCAGATGGATTTGGGAAAACCGTGATAGTTGAGCGGTGCCGGAATCGCTTGCTGTTTATCCACAATGTAGTCATGACAAATTTGGTTCAGCTCATTTGTGGTGACACCTGGTTTTATATATGGCTCGATCATTTCGAGAACTTCTGCAGCCAAGCGGCCTGCAACGCGCATTTTCTCGATCTCTTCAGGTGTTTTAATTTTGATGCTCATAAGCTGTCAATTGTCCTGTGAAACCGCTAGAAGCGGTGTATTAAAATTTAACTGACGGTGATTGTAGCAATCCTGCTGCAGGAATAGAAATAGGCTTTAAATTATTGGGTGGTTATGGTATAAATCCGCGCTCAATTTGCGTAAGCAAAAATATATATCACACACGTTCCGACACAATGTTCAGGGTGCCTTCGGGTTGGATGTTGGGGATCGTGGAGGTTTAACCCAATTTTAGGAAAATATAATGGCTAAAATTACTATGCGTGACCTGCTTAAAGCAGGCGTTCACTTCGGTCACCAGACTCGTTACTGGAACCCGAAAATGTCTAAATTCATTTTCGGCGCTCGTAACAAGATTCATATCATCAACCTAGAGCACACTCTACCTGCACTTAACGGTGCACTAGATAGCATCCAGGGTATGGCTTCCAACAAGAACAAAGTTCTTTTCGTTGGTACTAAGCGCGCTGCTAGCAAAATCGTTAAAGAAGAAGCTTCTCGTGCAGGTATGCCATACGTAAACCACCGTTGGTTGGGTGGTATGCTGACTAACTACAAAACTATCCGTCAGTCTATCCGTCGCCTACGCGATCTGGAAGGTCAGAGCCAGGATGGTACGTTTGAAAAGCTAACTAAGAAAGAAGCTTTGATGCGTCAGCGTGAAATGGAAAAGCTAGAGCGTTCTATCGGTGGTATCAAAGAGATGGGCGGTCTGCCTGACGCTTTGTTCGTAATCGACGTTGACCACGAGCGTATCGCAGTAAATGAAGCAAACAAACTGGGTATCCCAGTTATCGGTGTCGTTGATACTAACAGCAACCCAGATGGCGTTGATGTTGTTATCCCTGGTAACGATGATGCACTGCGTGCAATCCAGATTTACGTTAAGTCTGCAGCTGATGCTTGCCTAGAAGGTACTGAAGCAACTGCTGGCGACAAAAACGAATTCGTTGAAGTTGAAGAAAAAGCAGCTGAATAATTCTGCTGGGAATACGGCAACGTATTCTCTTTGACTTTATAGAGGGGGCCTTGCCCCCTTTTTTGGATTTTTTGATTAACCCGCGATTATTTTATAGGGGTATTCGATATGGCGAACATTTCCGCTGCAATGGTAAAGGATCTGCGTGACCGTACTGGTCTAGGCATGATGGAGTGTAAAAAAGCACTTAAAGAAGCTGGTGGCGACATCGAGAAAGCGATTGAAGAGCTACGTAAAGCTTCTGGTATGAAGGCTGCTAAAAAAGCAGGTCGTACAGCAGCAGAAGGTGTTGTAGTTGTTAAAGTTGCAGACGATAGCAGCTACGCTGTAGCAGTAGAAGTTAACTCTGAAACTGACTTTGCTGCACGTGATGAAGGTTTCCTAGCTTTCGCTAATGTTGTTCTAGACAAAGCGTTTGCTGATAAAGCGACTGACGTAGAAGCGTTGATGGCTGGTGAGCTAACTGATGCACGTGATGCATTGGTTCAGAAAATCGGTGAGAACATCGGTGTGCGTCGCGTATTCCTAGTTGAAGGTGGTGTTGTTGGTGCTTACGTACATAGCAACAACAAGATCGCTGCACTTGTTCAGCTTGAAGGCGGTAACAACGAAACGGCTAAAGACATTGCAATGCATGTTACTGCTGTTAATCCTCAGGTTGTTAACAAAGAAGATATGCCTGCTGAAGTTGTTGAGAAAGAGAAAGAAATCATTCTTGCGCAGCCAGATATGGCTAGCAAGCCTGCAGAGATTGCAGAGAAGATGGTTACTGGTCGTATCAACAAGTTCTTGGCTGAAAACAGCCTAGTAGAGCAAGCTTTTGTTAAAAACCCAGATCAGAAAGTTGGTCAGGTAGCAAAAGATGCTGGCGCTACTGTATCTGCATTCACTCGTATCGAAGTGGGTGAAGGTATTGAAGTTGAAGAAGTAGACTTCGCTGCAGAAGTTGCTGCTCAGCTTAACGGCTAATAAGCTCTAAAGCTTATGGATTGCGCATCTAACCCATGCGCAATCCCCTCTTTTCTTGCTACACTCTCCTGATCCCAATTTCTGTGGAGATATACGGATGCCAACCACCGAGAAACAATCAAAATATAAACGCATATTATTGAAGCTTAGCGGCGAAGCCCTGATGGGTGACGAGAGCTTTGGTATAGACTCAAATGTCCTGAATCGAATGGCCTTAGAGATCGGTCAGTTAGTAGGGATTGGTGTTCAAGTCGGTATGGTTATCGGCGGTGGTAATTTGTTTCGCGGCGCAGCGCTAAATGAGGCTGGGTTGGATCGTGTTACTGGCGACCATATGGGTATGCTTGCAACTGTTATGAATGCATTGGCTATGCGCGATGCATTGGAACGTAGCAATATAAACACTCGAGTAATGTCGGCTATTCCAATGAGTGGTGTAGTGGATCATTACGACCGTCGAAATGCGATGCGTTACCTTAACCAAGGTGATGTTGTGATTTTTGCAGCGGGTACAGGTAATCCTTTCTTTACAACGGATTCTGCAGCTTGCCTTCGTGGTATAGAGGTAGAGGCGGATGTTGTACTGAAAGCAACTAAGGTTGATGGTGTATATACAGCAGATCCAGTTAAGGATCCTACAGCGCGCCGTTACCGTCACCTAAGTTATGATGAAGTTTTAGAACAGCAACTGGGTGTTATGGATCTGACCGCGATCTGTTTGACGCGAGATCACAATATGCCAGTGCGTGTATTTAATATGAATAAACCAGGTGCTCTCGCCAACCTAGTAGTAGGTAGCGACGAGGGTACATTGATCGATTGCAGTGAAACGGTTGGAGAAAAATATGCTGAATGAAATCACTCAGGATGCTGCCGAGCGCATGCAGAAAAGTGTTGATGCCCTAGTAACGAACTTCAAAAAAATTCGTACTGGTCGTGCACATCCGAGCATTCTGGAAGGAATTCAGGTTTCCTATTACGGTTCTGATGTGCCTTTGAGCCAGGTAGCTAATATTTCCGTTGAAGACGGTCGTACGCTATCTATCGTGCCATGGGAAAAGCCAATGGTGCCTGTAATCGAAAAAGCGATTATGACCTCTGATCTTGGTTTGAACCCAGCAACTGCGGGTGAAAATATTCGTGTTCCAATGCCTCCTTTGACTGAGGAAACACGTAAAGGTTATATCAAACAAGCGCGTCAGGAAGCTGAAGGCGCGCGCGTAGCAATTCGTAATATTCGTCGTGATGCAAACGGCGACCTTAAAGATCTTTTGAAAGAGAAAGAGATTACTGAAGATGATCAGCGTCGTGGCGAAGATCAAATTCAGAAAGTTACGGATAAGCATGTTGCAGAAGTGGATAGTCTTTTGGAACAGAAAGAAAAAGATCTAATGGAAATCTGATCGAAGCAGCGGTGCTGCAAAGCACTGCTGAATTATTTGCATGTCATCAGAAAACAACTCTTCAGAAGTTATTACTAATACTCCTCGGCATATTGCCATCATTATGGATGGTAACAACCGCTGGGCTAAAGAGCGCAGATTACCAGGTTTGGCAGGCCATAAAGCCGGGGTTGATTGTGTGCGTTCAGTCATCGAAGGCTGTGTGGAGCTAGGGGTTGAGTCTCTGACTTTATTTGCCTTCAGTTCAGAGAATTGGAAACGGCCTCCCTTGGAGGTCAAAGGTTTAATGGAGTTGTTTAAGCTTGCATTAGATCGAGAGGCAAAGAAGTTATTAAAAAATAACATTCGCTTGCGTGTTGTGGGTGATAAAACTTCTTTCAGTGAATCGCTTCAGAATAAAATTCATCATGTTGAGTCATTAACTGCTGGTTGTGATGGTTTACAGCTGAATATTGCGGCGAACTATGGTGGTCGTTGGGATATCACGCAAGCGGCTCGTCAGTTGGCTGAGCAATGTCTTAGTAATGAATTGACGCCTAAAGAAATTACAGAAGAATCGCTAGGTAATTGCATTAACCTTTCCGATCTTCCTGAACCTGATCTATGTATTAGAACGGGTGGTGAGCAGCGTATTAGTAATTTCTTGATCTGGCAATTTGCTTACACTGAGTTGTATTTCTCTGATGCTTATTGGCCTGACTTTGATAAAGAGCATTTGAAAGCAGCGGTTCAAGATTATAGCGGTAGACAGCGCCGCTTTGGCAAAACTAGTGAGCAAGTAGAGGCGGAGCAAAATGCTTAAACAGCGAATATTAACCGCGCTTGTGCTTGCCCCGTTAGCGTTGCTAGGTGTGTTTGCTTTACCTTTATCATCTTTTCTTTATTTTATGGATGTTGTCATTCTCTTGGGTGCTTGGGAATGGGCAAATTTATCCGGTTATGAAAGCCGTATTCAGCGTTCCATCTATGTGGGTTTGGTGGCATCTATTCTTGCTGGCCTACATCTTTCTTACACCACTATTCCTGTTGAACTTATCTTGTCAGCTGCACTCTTAGGTTGGTTGGTCGCGCTTTTTTGGGTAGTAAAATATCCGCAAAGCACTGGTTGGAGTGCTGGCTGGAAACGTGCTTTAGTAGGCTTGGTTGTATTAGTGCCAAGCTGGATTGCATTTGTTGGACTTAAAGGTTCAGAAAACGGTGAGATGTTAATCCTACTGTTGTTTCTTTTGGTTTGGGGTGCGGATGTCGGGGCGTATTTTTCGGGCAAAAACTTTGGTCGGGTAAAATTAGCGCCTAATGTGAGCCCTGGTAAAACGCGAGAAGGCCTTTACGGTGGTTTGATAGTCTGTGTTGTTATCTCTGTTGGATTTGCTTTTTATAGTGGGTTTGAAATGGTGCAAGTTATCCTTCTTGTTGTGCTTGCTACTGTTACAGGGTTGATCTCGGTTCTTGGAGATCTGTTTGAAAGTATGCTGAAACGACATCGGGGAATTAAAGATAGTAGTCAGCTACTCCCGGGGCATGGAGGTGTATTGGATCGTATCGATAGCCTAACAGCAGCTTCACCTTTATTTGTATTAGGTATGCAATATCTAATTGCATATTGAGATTGCTATGGAACTGTTGCATACCATTCTTGCCACAATCGTTACCTTAGGGATATTGGTTACAATCCATGAGTGGGGTCATTTCTACGTGGCCCGTCGTTGTGGTGTTAAAGTTCTACGTTTCTCTGTTGGTTTTGGTAAAGCTTTTTATACGTGGAAAGATCGTCAAGGTACTGAGTATGCGATTGCCAGTATACCTTTGGGCGGCTATGTCAAAATGCTGGATGAGCGTGAAGGTGATGTACCTGAAGATCAGCTCACCCAAGCCTTTAATCGTAAACCTGTAATTCAACGTATCGCAATTGTTGCAGCAGGTCCTCTTGTAAATCTCATTTTTGCTGTTTTTGCTTATTGGTTCATGTTTGTCTACGGCGTTTCAACAGTTGCGCCTGTAGTAGGTAGCGTAAAAGTTGGTTCGGTCGCTGAGCAGGCGGGTTTACAAGGCAATGTTGAGATATTGTCGGTAGATGGTTTTTCAACTTTGTCATGGGATGAGGTGAACCTGCGCTTAGCCTCTAGAATCGGTGAAAGTGGAGAAATTAGCTTAGTTGTTAAGCCAGTCAACAGTACGCTTTCTCATAATGTGCAGATATTAGTATCTAACTGGCATGTTGCTGTAGAGTCTGAATCGCCAGTGACCGCTTTGGGCTTGGAACCATGGAGGCCTAGTGTGCCGGCAGAGATAGGGCAGGTTGTTGACGGTGGTAGAGCGCTTCAAGCCGGATTGCTTGCAGGTGATATTGTTAAAAGTATAAATGGCCAACCCGTAGATGATTGGTATGGATTTGTTCAAGTTGTCAAAGACAATCCAGAGCGTTCAATTGAACTGACTGTTTTCCGCGAAGAAATTCTACGTGATATTACTTTGATACCAGCTCGTAAGGTTAATGATCAAGGGCGTGAATATGGTTATATAGGGGCGGCTGCTCAGCCGGTATCGTGGCCTGATAATCTAAGGCGTACGATTGCATATGGATTTTTTGAAGCTTTTGGTCGTGCTGTAGATAAGACTGGGCAGATGATGCTTCTGACACTTGATTCAATATGGAAGATGATTGAGGGTGTTATCTCAGTAAAAAACTTGAGTGGTCCAATTACCATTGCTAAAGTGGCCGGTGCTTCAGCAGAATCTGGGCTGGAATCTTATATTAGTTTTCTTGCCTATCTAAGTATTAGCTTGGGTATCTTAAATTTACTACCGATCCCTGTCTTAGATGGCGGACATTTACTTTATTATGCTGTTGAATTAGTGACAGGAAAGCCTGTAAGTGAGAATATTCAGCTCCTTGGACTGAAAATTGGTATGGCTATGCTGCTTTCGCTAATGTTTGTAGCATTATTCAATGACTTTATGCGGCTTTAATAGCTGTTTCGATTATTTATTACGGATTAGACGCACTTCATGAAACGTGGTATTGGACTTCTAGTAGCGCTCTTTTTCTGGGTATCTTTTGCTCAGGCAAACACATCATCTTTCGTTGTAGAAGATATCCGTTTAGAGGGATTGCAACGTGTTTCCCCAGGTATCGTATTTAGGAATTTCCCTGTCACAGCTGGGGACCAAGTCAATTCACTATCCTTAACTAAGGCAACTAAAAAGTTATTTGCTTCTGGCTATTTTGACGATATCGAGCTGTTACGTGATGAATCCGTACTTGTGCTGCGCTTACAAGAGCGCCCATCAGTTAGTTTGATCAGGCTAGAGGGTAACAAGGTTATCGAATCTGAAGCGTTGCTGGATGGTTTGAAACAGACTGGCTTGCAAGAAGGTGATGTATTTAAACGGGCGACACTAGAACAGATTAAGCAAGATCTTGTGCATGTTTATGCTTCTCAGGGGCGTTACGGTGCAAGTATAAGTACGGACGTCGAAAACTTACCGGGTAATCGTGTTGCTCTAAATATCAATGTTAAAGAAGGTCGTGTTGCAACGATCCAGCATATTAATATTGTAGGTAATACTGTTTATTCTGATGAAGAGCTTAAAGAACTGTTTTCTTTAAAGCTACCAAACTTCTGGTCTTTCTATAAAAAGGATGACCGTTATGCCCGTCAAAAACTAACAGGTGATCTAGAGCGAGTTCGTTCATACTACCTAGATAGCGGCTATGTAAATTTCTCTATCGATTCTACTCAAGTATCTATCACGCCGGATAAAAAGAATGTCTATATTACTCTGAATGTGACTGAGGGTGAAAAGTACACTATCCGTGATGTGGCTGTTGCCGGAGAAATGGTAGTGCCGGAAAGTGAGCTTTTAGATACCGTTCGAGTTGAAGAAGGTCAGGTGTTTTCACGTCGTTTGATAACAGAGTCTCAAGATGCCCTAACTAAGCGTATTGGCGATGCCGGATATATGTTTGCAAACATATCCCCTGCACCGGAGTTGCATGATGATAATACGGTTACAGTTAAGTTTTTCGTTGATCCAGGTAAGCGGACATACGTTCGCCGTATTAATATTAGAGGTAATACACGTACCGCTGACGAAGTTATTCGTCAGCACCTTAAGCAGATGGAAGCAGCGGTTGCATCGAATGAGCTGATTGAACAGTCCAAACAGCGTCTAGAGAAAACGGGATATTTTAAAACGGTCGCTGTAGAGACTACTCCCGTGCCAGGTAGTAACGATTTAGTTGATATAGATTATCGCGTTGAAGAACAGCAGTCAGGCTCATTTTCTGCGAGTGTAGGCTTCTCCCAAAGCTCCGGTATTATTTTAGGCTTTCAGTTAAAACAGGATAACTTTTTAGGAACTGGTAAGCGGGTTGGTATAGGTATTTCTAATAGTGATACTTTGACGGAGTACTCTTATAGTTTTGTTGATCCTTATTACACGGTCGATGGCGTAAGTCGTGGTTTCAATGTTTATTATCGTGAGCGTGACTTTGATGAAGACAATGCCAGTGCTTTCTCGACTGATGAGATGGGGGGGGGTGTCAACTTTGGTTACCCGATTGATGACTATCAGCGTTTAAATTTTGGTCTAAATGTTGAGAAGGTTACGATTAAAACTAATACGACAGAGACTCCAGATGAAATCAATCAGTACCTTGCAGATGAAGGTAATGATTATATTAACTTTAACCTAACTGGGCGTTGGAGTTCTAACCACTTAAATAGAGGGTTCTTCCCTACAAAAGGTTACTCACAAAGCGCTTCATTGGAGCTAGGTCTGCCAGGTAGTGACTTGAGCTACTATAAAGCGTTGTATAACGCTAAATGGTATTACCCGTTAACCGATGATAGATTCTGGGTGTTATCGATGAAGGGGCGTTTAGGTTATGGCGGAGAATTGGGCAGTAATGAATATCCATTCTATAAACACTTCTTTGCAGGTGGATTAAAGACTGTTCGTGGTTACGAGCAAAACTCTTTAGGACCAAGAGATTCGAAGGATGATCCATTTGGTGGTGATGTATTAATCTCGGGTGGGGCTGAGTTCATATTCCCAACACCATTTGTAAAAGAGAAAACATCTTGGCGAACTCTATTATTTGTTGATGCAGGCAATGTATTCGATACGGATTGTTCTTCTGTGTCTAAACCTGGTAACTGCACCAGTGGTGTAGAGCTTGATGAATTGAGACTGTCAGCTGGATTCGGATTGAGCTGGTTAACGCCAATTGGGCCATTGTCAGTTGCTTTGGCAGCTCCTCTCAACGATAAAACAGGTGACGAAACGGAAGTATTCCAGTTCGCATTAGGTCAAACTTTCTAAGGAATAGAAGATGAATTTCAAAACATTAGTAGGTTTTCTTGCTGCAGCAACATTGAGTTTTAGTGCAAACGCAGAAAAAATAGCGGTTTTAGGTGTTCAGCAGGCATTGTTAGCATCTGAGGCTGCTGCAGATTATCGACAATCGCTTAAAACTGAATTTGCTAAAGAAGATCAAAAAATGCTTGATCTAGAAAAGCAAGTTAAAGCTACGCGTGAAAAGTTGAAAAAAAATAAAGGGGTAGCTTCTGAAGCAGAAATGAAGAAGCTAGGCCTGCAATTCCAGAAAGTGTTCGCAGAATACCAAAAGAATGGTCAGGCGTTGCAACAGAAAAAAATGCAGCGTGAGCAGGCATTTATTCAAGAAATGCGCCCTCGTCTAGATAAAGTGATCCGTGATCTTATCGAGAAAGAAGGTTATGACGTTGTCGTTGCTAAACAGGCAACATTATTTGCGAAAAAAGAGCTTGATATTACTCCTCGAGTAGTTGAACTGCTTAATAAACAGTAGGCTAGCTGTACTGAATGAGTTTGAAAGAGTACACGCTAAAGCAATTAGCTGATTTTCTATCAGCTGAGTTACATGGCGATGGTGATTTCAAAGTTGCTGCCTTAGCAACTTTGGAGCAGGCTGGATCTTCGGATTTGAGCTTTATCGCAAATAGCAAATACCAGAAATATCTATCTGACACACAGGCAGGAGCTGTTTTGATGACTCCCGCTGATCAAGGTTTATTTAAAGGTAATGCTTTAGTTATTGATAATCCATATCTTGCTTATGCTCGTGTTAGTCAGCTTTTTGTTCCATCCTCTAGCTCTTTAAAAGGTATCGCTGCATCAGCGAATATTGCGGAATCTGCCAGAATCGCAAAAACTGCCTCTATTGCTCATGGCGTTGTTGTTGGTGAGCATTCAGTCGTCGGTGATGGAGTTGTTATTGGGCCCAATTCGGTTGTGGGTGATGACTGTGTTATTGGTGCTGAATCAGTTATAAACGCAAATGTGACTTTATACACAGACGTCCATATTGGTGAAAATTGCCTTATTCACAGTGGTGCCGTTTTAGGTGCAGATGGTTTTGGTTTTGCCAATGAAGCTGGCAGCTGGGTGAAAATTGCGCAGTTAGGTGGGGTTAGAGTTGGTAATAACGTTGAGATCGGTGCAGGTACCACGGTAGATCGCGGAGCTCTTGAACACACGATTATTTCTGATGGTGTGATTTTAGATAACCAAATACAAATTGCTCACAACGTTACCATTGGTGAAAAATCTGCGATTGCAGGTTGTACGGCAATAGCTGGAAGCACTAAAATTGGTGCCGGTTGTACCATCGCCGGAGCATGTGGAATTACAGGGCATTTAAATATTGCTGCTGGTAGTCATATCACCGCAATGTCATTAGTTACAAAATCAATTACTGAACCAGGTGTCTATTCGTCTGGTACCGGTATGCTTCCGCATAAAAAATGGAAGAAGAATGTTGTTAGGTTTCGTCAGTTAGATGACCTAGCGCGTCGTCTAAAATCTGTAGAAGATAAGATTACTGAGATTAAGGGTTCTTAAGAAATGATGGATGTAAATGAAATACGGGAATACCTTCCGCACCGCTATCCGTTTTTATTGGTAGATCGTGTGCTGGAGTTAGAAAAGGGAGAATCCATTGTTGCGATTAAAAACGTTACAGTTAATGAACCTTTTTTCAATGGCCATTTTCCCGATCATCCAGTAATGCCTGGTGTTTTGATTGTCGAAGCTATGGCTCAAGCGGCTGGTATCCTAGGTTTTAAAACTATGGACAAAAAACCGCAAGATGGCTCGATATATTACTTTGTTGGATCAGATAAACTACGCTTTAAACGACCAGTAGTGCCAGGAGATCAGTTGAAACTTGAAGCAACAGTTGTCTCTGAGCGCCGCGGTATCTGGAAGTTTGATGTGCGAGCTACCGTTGAAGGTGATATGGTAAGTAGTGCAACAATTTTGTGTGCTGATAGAAAGGTTTAAATCTTGATAGATTCCCGTGCTCTTATAGACCCTACTGCAAAGCTTGCTGATGATGTTGAAGTAGGGCCTTGGTCAATTATTGGGCCTGATGTAGAAATTGGTGCGGGTACCGTTATTGGCCCTCATGTAGTTATCAAGGGACCAACCAAAATCGGGAAGAATAACCGTATATTTCAATTCTCGTCTGTTGGTGAAGATTGCCAAGATAAGAAATATGCGGGTGAACCGACGACCCTGACCATTGGGGATAATAATGTTATCCGCGAAGGTGTCACGATTCATCGTGGTACTGTTCAGGATGCAGGTACTACGACAATTGGCAGTCATAATCTATTTATGGCTTATGCTCATGTTGCTCACGATTGCGTTGTTGGTGACCATGTAATCATGGCTAATAATACGGCGATTGCAGGGCATGTGCATATTGGTGACTGGACTATTCTTGGTGGTTTTACTGCAGTTCATCAATTCTGCAAGATCGGTTCTCATGTAATGTGTGGAACCAGTACTGTTGTACTCAAAGATATACCTTCCTACATTATGGCTAATGGGAATACCGCCAAGCCCCATGGTATAAACGTTGAAGGTCTTAAGCGTCGCGGTTTTAGTGCTGATTCAATTGCTCAGTTGCGCCGTGCTTATAAAACTATCTTCCGTAATAAACTTACAACAGCTCAGGCATTGGCCGAATTAAAGGCGATGGCTAATGAATGCCCTGAAGTTGTTCCGATGATCCAATCTATTGAATCCTCCACTCGTGGCATAATCCGCTGAGGTTGATTATGCCAAATCCCCTACGAGTAGGCATTGTAGCTGGTGAAGCTTCAGGTGATATTTTAGGTAGTGGCTTAATCAAAGCGTTAAAAAAACGCTACCCGAATCTCACTGTCGAAGGGATTGGCGGTGAGTTGATGATCGCTGAAGGCTGTCGCTCTCATTACCCTTTGGAAAGATTGTCAGTTATGGGGCTTGTGGAGGTCCTTGGACGACTACCCGAGCTTCTTGGTATTCGTAAAAAACTGATTCGCCACTTCATCGATAACCCTCCTGATGTATTTGTTGGCGTGGATGCACCAGACTTTACTCTTAAAATGGAAGGGGAGCTAAAGGCAGCAGGAATTCCCACGGTGCACTATGTCAGCCCATCTGTTTGGGCTTGGAAGCAGAAGCGTATTTATAAAATCAAACGCACCACCGATCTTGTTCTTAGTCTATTTCCGTTTGAGGCGAAGCATTTTGCTCCCACCCAGCAGCGAGTCGCTTTTGTTGGTCATCCTTTAGCAGATAGTATTCCACTTAGTGTTAACGTAGCTGAGAGTAAGAAAAAGTTTGCAGTAAAGCCTGATGAGACAATTATTGCGTTGTTGCCTGGTAGCCGAGGTAGTGAACTTAAATATTTGGCAGAACCCTTTTTAGATACCGCTCGCTGGTTGAGTGAGAGGTTAGAGAATGTTCGATATGTTATCCCTGCTGCCAATGAAACACGCCATGATCAGTTACATAAATTAATTGTAGAAAAATACTCTGATCTTAATATTCAGCTTGTGATGAAGCATTCTCGTGATGTGATGGCGATAGCTGATAGTATTTTGATTGCGTCTGGTACAGCGACTCTTGAGGCAACAATTTTACAGAAACCGATGGTTGTCGCTTACAAAATGTCATCATTGACCTATGCGATCTATTCTCGAATGGTGAAATCCAAGTTCATCTCTTTGCCAAATCTGTTGGCTGATGAGGCTTTAGTGCCTGAAATCTTACAGGATCGAGTAAAACCAGAAGTACTCGGCCCTGCAGTATTAAAGAGTTTGCAAGATGATGAATACAAAGCTTATTTACGTGATAAGTTTTCAGCAATACACAAACAACTTCATCAGGATGCAGACGAAAAGGCTGCAGATGCTATTGAGGCGCTTTTGAAAGATAAAGGGGTGATCTCATGAGTACTATGGAATTAGATTTTTCTCAGGGTAAAAGAGTGGCTGGTGTTGATGAGGTCGGTCGTGGTCCGTTGGTCGGTAATGTCGTTGCCGCCGCAGTAATTCTGGACCCAGAAAATCCTATTCAAGGTTTGGCTGATTCGAAAAAGCTTTCTGCGAAAAAACGAGAGCAGCTTTACATCGAAATCAAGGAAAAGGCGTTGGCATGGTGTGTCGCTTCGGCATCGCCAGCTGAAATTGATGAAATCAATATACTCCATGCCTCTATGCTAGCGATGAAAAGGGCTGTCGAAGGTTTAGATATCCCTGCCGAGTTTGTATATGTTGATGGCAATCGAAGTCCCGATCTAAATTGTCCTAGTGAGCCTGTTGTAAAAGGGGATAGTAAAATCCCTGAAATTAGTGCTGCATCCATTTTAGCCAAAGTCGATCGTGATAGAGAGATGGAACTTCTTGATCAGCAATATCCAGAGTACGGCTTTGCTAAGCATAAGGGCTACCCTACAGCTCTGCATTTTGAAAAACTGGCTGAACATGGCCCGTTACCAGAACATCGTCGCAGTTTTAAGCCCGTACGGGATCTGCTTTCCTAACCTTTAAAAAGTTTGCTTTATGTCTGATCCGCAGTTTATTCATCTTCGCGTTCACACAGAATTTTCCCTAGTTGACGGCTTGGTTCGAGTCAAAGAGCTGGTTAATGCCGCTAAAGATGACCATATGCCCGCCGTTGGTATGACTGATCAAACTAATTTCTTTGGTTTGGTGAAATTCTTTAAAGCGGCAACAGGCAGTGGTATTAAGCCTATCTGCGGTTCCGACCTGTGGGTGGAGAATACTGATGAGCCCGGTGGAGAGCCTTACCGATTAACCTTGTTAGTGCGAAATGCAGAGGGTTACCTCAACCTGATGGAATTGATCTCTCAGGCTTATGCTGAGGGTCAAAATGTTCTAGCGGATATGGCCTTGGTGAAACCTGAATGGGTAGAGGCTAAATCAGCGGGCTTAATTGCATTGTCAGGTGGGCGGAAAGGTGAAATTGGTCGTTCTATCTTGGCTGAAAATGATCAGGCTGGGGTAATTTTAGAACGCTGGATGAAAGTCTTTCCAAACAGCTTTTATCTAGAAGTGCAGAGAACAGGTAGGGTGGGTGACGAGCAGATCGTTCATGATTCTGTTGAGTTGGCTAAAACCTATAACTGCCCATTAGTTGCGACCAATGAGGTCATGTTTATCAATGAGTCAGATTTTGAGGCTCATGAAGTACGTGTATGCATCAACCAAGGCCGTACATTAGAAGATCCAACGCGTCCGAAAGAATACAGTGACCAGCAATACTTCCGTTCCCAAGAAGAGATGGTTGAGCTTTTCAGTGATATCCCATCTGCGGTCCAAAACACAGTAGCGATTGCTAAGCGCTGTAATATTGAGATTGAAATCGGCACATATTATTTACCGAAGTACCCTATCCCTGAAGGGATGCTGATGGATGATTATTTCCGAAAAGTGTCTTTTGATGGCTTGGAAGAGCGCCTTGAGATAATTCTTGATAAAGAAGATCCTGATTATCAAGCGAAGCGTCAGGAATATATTGATCGCTTAGAGTTTGAATTGGATATTATTATCCAGATGGGTTTCCCGGGTTACTTCCTGATCGTAATGGACTTCATTATGTGGGGTAAGGAAAACGGTGTTCCTGTAGGCCCTGGGCGTGGTTCAGGTGCGGGTTCCTTGGTAGCTTATGCACAAAAAATTACCGATCTTGATCCGTTAGAATATGACCTTCTGTTCGAACGATTCCTCAACCCTGAGCGTGTCTCCATGCCTGACTTCGATATCGATTTCTGCATGGATAACCGAGATAAGGTAATCGACTATGTAGCGCGAACTTACGGACGCGATGCTGTTTCTCAGATCGTAACCTTCGGTACTATGGCTGCGAAAGCGGTAGTTCGAGATGTGGCGCGTGTACAAGGTAAACCATTTGGTCTTGCAGACCGACTTTCAAAGCTTATTCCTTTTGAGCCAGGCATTACTCTGAAAAAAGCCTTGGATCAGGAACCTATGCTAGGCGAGTTTATTGAGTCCAGTGAAGAGGCTCAAGAAATCATGGATATGGCGTATAAGCTCGAAGGTGTGACGCGAAATGTAGGTAAGCACGCCGGTGGCGTTGTAATCGCGCCAACTAAATTGACGGACTTTGCTGCTACATACTGTGATGAAGAGGGTAATGGCCTTGTTACTCAGTTCGATAAAGGCGATGTCGAAGAAGCTGGGTTAGTAAAATTCGACTTCTTGGGTCTGCGTACGCTGACGATTATCGATTGGGCGTTACAAACGGTAAACCGTATTCGCGAAAAGAGCGGTGAAGAGCCGCTTGATATCGCTCTGATTGATCTAGAAGACAGAAAGACCTTTGATCTTCTGCAAGCTGCTGAAACTACAGCAGTATTCCAGCTTGAGTCCAGCGGTATGAAGGATTTGGTTCGCAGGCTGTTACCTTCGCGCTTTGAAGATATTGTCGCGCTAGTAGCTCTATTCCGTCCGGGGCCGCTTCAATCAGGCATGGTAGATGACTTTATCAACCGTAAGCATGGTCGCGCGGAGATGGCGTGGCCACATCCTGATTATCAATTGGATTCACTGCAACCAGTACTCGAACCGACTTACGGAATTATCCTTTACCAAGAGCAGGTAATGCAGATTGCTCAGGTAATGGCAGGTTATACCCTTGGTGGTGCGGATATGCTGCGTCGTGCGATGGGTAAAAAGAAACCTGAAGAGATGGCTAAGCAGCGTGTCTCTTTCCTTGATGGTTCAGAGCAGAATGGGATCGATCGTGACTTAGCTGGGAATATCTTTGACCTAGTAGAGAAATTCGCAGGTTATGGTTTTAACAAATCCCACTCTGCAGCTTATGCCTTAGTTTCTTATCAAACGGCTTGGCTGAAAGCTCATTACCCTGCGCCGTTTATGGCGGCGGTAATCTCTTCTGATATGCAGAACACCGACAAGGTGGTGATCTTCATTGAAGAGTGTCGTGTGATGGGTATTCCTCCTGCGTTGCCGGACGTTAATACCGGTGAGTATATGTTCACCGTAAATGATGAAGGTGTCATTGTTTATGGTCTAGGTGCGATTAAAGGCGTAGGTGAAGGACCTATAGAGGCAATCACGGAAGCACGTGCAGATGGCGGTCCATTTACGGATCTATTTGATTTCTGTGAGCGGGTTGGTGCGAAGAAGCTTAATAAGCGTGTATTAGAAGCTTTGGTTCGTTCTGGTGCGCTAGATTGTTTGGGCGCTGAGCGAGCCATTCTATGGGAAGCTATTCCGGATGCGCTGAAAGCTGCCGATCAAGCGGCTAAAAACCAAGATGCAGGGATGTTCGACTTATTTGGTGAGGTAGAAGCTGAATCTGATCGCTGCTCGTATGAAGACTACAAGTCGGTAAGGTCTTGGACTGATAAAGAGCGTCTTACGGGTGAAAAAGATACGCTCGGTTTGTACCTCACCGGCCATCCTATCGATGAATATGAGTCCGAGTTAAGGCACTTTGTTGGTAAGCGTATCGTTGAGTTGCAGCCTGCCCGTGGTCAAACTCAAAAAATGGCAGGGTTGGTGGTTGATCTTAGACTGAAGAAAACCAAAAAGGGCGATAATCTCTGCTTTGTGACCTTGGATGATCGCACCGCGCGTATCGATGTGACGTTGTTTGGAGATACCTATGATGCTGTACGTGAACTTGTTCATAAGGATGCGGTGCTAGTGGTTGAAGGTGAAGTGGCAGAGGATCACTTTTCTGGTGGAATCAAGGTGCGTGTAAGCAAGGTGCTGACTATTCCTCAGGCACGTGCTCAGTATGCGGCAGGTATCCAAGTAAAATGTAACGAAAGTCAGTTAGCTGGTAGGCGCTTGAAAGAGCTGCAGGAATTACTTAATAGTTATAAGGGTGAGGGTTCTCTGCCAGTGCAGTTGCGCTACTCTAGACCTGATGCTGAGGCAACCATAACTTTGGGTGATAACTGGCAGGTTCAGGCTAACGATGATTTGTTGATTGCATTAATGGAGCGGTTCGGAAGTGATGCTGTTTCATTAACCTATTAGTCAGTTTAACTCGCGTAATTTAGCTGTCCTGTTTGGAGTCGAGGCTTTCTCTTGTAGGGTCTGGTTCTTAAAGCTGCAAACAGGTACACTTTGGACAATTTTTTTACTATTGAATAGATGAGTCATATGAATCCGAACTATCTGGATTTTGAACAGCCAATTGCAGAGCTGCAGGCAAAGATTGAAGAGCTACGTCTGGTAGGGGATTCAGCTGAACTGAATATCTCTGATGAGATTAAGCGTCTGGAAGACAAAAGCCGCACTCTGACAGAATCTATTTTCTCTGATCTGTCTGCTTGGCAAGTATCGCAGTTATCCCGTCACCCTCAGCGTCCATATACATTGGACTACATCGATTATATGTTCGATGAGTTTGATGAAATTCACGGCGATCGCCATTTTGCTGATGATCAGGCTATCGTGGGTGGTATTGCGCGTATGGATGAGCGACCAATAATGGTAATTGGTCATCAGAAAGGTCGTGGTGTTCAGGAGCGTCAGAAGCGTAACTTTGGTATGCCTCGTCCAGAGGGTTACCGTAAAGCACTACGTCTAATGGAAATGGCTGAGCGTTTTAAAATGCCAATCATGACCTTTATTGATACTCCGGGAGCTTACCCAGGTATTGATGCTGAAGAACGTGGCCAGTCAGAAGCTATTGCATTTAACCTAGCGAAAATGTCTCAGCTAAAAACACCTGTAATTTCCACTGTTATCGGTGAAGGTGGTTCGGGTGGTGCATTAGCGATCGGTGTATGCGATGAACTCATGATGATGAGTTACTCT
The DNA here is from genome assembly GCF_047778045.1 of Neptuniibacter sp. PT8_73. Lineage (GTDB taxonomy): Bacteria > Pseudomonadota > Gammaproteobacteria > Pseudomonadales > Balneatricaceae > Neptuniibacter. The sequence goes on along the minus strand of NZ_CP180545.1, from coordinate 3,347,791 downwards.
ACGTATTCAGTAATTTCTCCAGAAGGTTGTGCTTCTATTCTTTGGAAGAGCGCTGAGCGTGCTGCAGATGCAGCTAAAGCGATGGGGATTACTTCTGATCGTCTACTTGAGTTGGGCCTTGTTGATCAGATCGTAAGTGAGCCACTTGGTGGTGCTCACCGTGATCCAGCCCTAACAGCGGCAAATCTTAAGCGTCACCTATCTGAAGTGCTGGGTCGCTTAGATGAACTATCTACCGATGAATTGCTGGAGCGTCGTTATAAGCGCTTGATGGCATACGGTTTTGGTGGTGAAGCCTAATACAGGCAATCTCACCGCTTTACAGGAGTGTGAGCGCCAGTTTAAGGCGCTGACCTCCCGTTTTATCTCTTCCCTTGATTCGTCCTCTTCAATCTCCCGTTGGGTTATTGCTCATAGCGGTGGCTTAGACTCTCAGTTATTGCTGCACCTTGCTTGTAAGGTGTTACCACGCAGCCAAATAGTCGTGCTTCATATCAACCATAATTTGCAGGTTGAGGCAGATAGTTGGTCGACATTTTCCGAGAGACAGGCTGAGCTTCATGGTGTTGTTCATCATTTGGTTTCCGTGATTCCTAATAATTCCTCTGAAGTTGCGGCAAGGGATGCGCGATACGCAGCATTTAATAACTTTGTTGTCGAAGGTGATTGTGTGTTGTTTGGTCATCATGCTGATGATCAAGCTGAAACATTGCTGTTTCGTTGGTTAAGAGGTACTGGCCTGACTGGCCTAAAAGGTATGCCTGAACAGCGGGATCTGGGGCAGGGTTATCTATTACGGCCATTGCTTTATTGTTCGCGCAAACAATTGGAGCAAGCGGCAACTGCGATTGACCTAGAATTTATTCAGGATCCATCTAATGATTCCATTGATTATGACCGCAACTTTTTAAGACATAAGGTATTACCTGAATTAAAGCAGCGTTGGCCGCAATTGCTTGCTCGTTGGCAAAAAAATGCGGACTTAGTAACTAAAAGTGAGTCTTTGTTGAATCACTATTTAGATCAAGATTTGAGTCAATGCTTAGTTACTAAGAAACAGTTGAATTTAGCTGTTTGGGGCAATCTGGCTGAGGTTAAGCGTTTAGATCTGATTCGCCGCTGGGTCTATAACGAGGTTGGTTTCTTGCTTAATGAGCAGCAGTTAAAGCAAATTCAGCAGGATGTTATTCAAGCGCAATCGGATGCTAATCCCATTTATTCAATTCAGGAGCACTCGCTACGCCGCTTTCGCAATCATTTGTATATAGTATCTCCATCCTATGAACTACTCGATAATGTTGAAATATCTGAGGCTGGCTGTTGGGTATTGGGAGACGGTGAGCTAACCATCGAATTGGCTAAACCGCTGCAGAAACCATTGATGCTGCGGCGCCGCAAGGGTGGGGAGCGATGTGTTCCTCATGGGCAAGTGCTTTCAAAATCGGTAAAAAAATTGCTCCAAGAAGCAGATCTTCCTCCTTGGGTGAAGTCTGACTGGCCATTGATTTTTCAGGGTGAAACCGTAGTTGCCGTGCCCGGTATCTGTGTTTGTAATGGCTGGGATAAAGAAAGCTCAGGTTTTTCGCTTTTATGGCGTCCCTTATCGTTGTCTGATTAGCCCTGATTTGCTATCCTATAGCCCCATCTCGATCTTAAAAAATCCTCGCTTAAACACGATCAAACAGGTTCTGCATGACGCGTTATATCTTCGTCACAGGCGGTGTTGTGTCCTCATTGGGCAAAGGCATCGCATCCGCTTCTTTGGCTGCTATTTTGGAAGCCAGAGGGCTTAAAGTAACTATGTTGAAATTGGACCCGTATATTAACGTGGATCCAGGGACAATGAGCCCAATTCAGCATGGTGAGGTTTTTGTTACTGAGGATGGTGCAGAAACTGACCTAGACTTGGGCCACTACGAGCGTTTCATCCGTACAACGATGAGCAAACGTAATAACTTTACTGCTGGTCGTATCTATCAGCATGTTTTACGTAAAGAGCGTCGTGGTGACTACCTCGGTGGAACAGTTCAGGTTATTCCGCACATCACAGATGAAATTAAGCGTCGTGTAATCGAAGGCGCTGGTGATGCTGATGTTGCCCTAGTAGAGATTGGCGGCACAGTAGGTGATATTGAATCATTGCCGTTTATGGAAGCGGTACGTCAGTTGAAAGCTGAACTTGGTTCCGCTCGTGCGATGTTTATGCACCTGACACTTGTTCCATACATTGCGACAGCTGGCGAAATCAAAACTAAGCCGTCACAGCACTCAGTAAAAGAGCTGCGTTCTATCGGTATTCAGCCAGATATTTTGGTATGTCGTTCCGATTTCCCACTTCCAGACTCTTCTCGTCGTAAGCTTTCGTTGTTTACCAACGTTGAAGAGCGTGCAGTGGTGTCGCTTCCTGATGCAGATACTATCTATAACATCCCTCGAATGCTGTCTGAGCAAGGCTTAGACGATATCGTAGTGGAGCGTTTCCACTTAGAGTGCACAGAAGCAGATCTAGGTGAATGGGATCGTGTAGCAGATGCTCATCTTAACCCAGAAGGCGAAGTTAAAATCGCTATGGTGGGTAAGTACATGGAGCTGTTGGATGCCTATAAATCTCTTATCGAAGCGATCTCTCATGCGGGTATCGCATTGAAGAAAAAAGTTCGCATCGAATGTATCGACTCTGAGCGTATCGAACGTGAAGGTGTTGAAATTCTAGATGGCGCAAGTGCTGTTCTAGTACCAGGTGGTTTTGGTGAACGTGGTGTCGAAGGCAAAATCGCTGCTGTTCGCTATGCGCGTGAAAACAAAGTGCCATACCTAGGTATCTGTTTGGGTATGCAGGTTGCGGTTATTGAATTTGCTCGCCACGTAGCAGGCTTAGGAGATGCGACATCTTCCGAATTTAATAAAGATGCTGAGCATCAGGTAATTGGTTTGATCACTGAGTGGGCTACCTCTGAAGGTGGTGTTGAAACCCGTGGCGAAGCTGATGATCTGGGCGGTACGATGCGTCTGGGTGCTCAAGTTTGTCATCTGGCAGAAGGTTCTACTGCTGCTCAAGCTTACGGTAATACTGAGATCACTGAGCGTCATCGCCATCGTTATGAAGTGAACAACAACTACGTTGAACAACTTGAAAATGCTGGTTTAAGAATTTCTGGCCGTTCTGTTGATGGTGAGCTGGTTGAAGTGGTTGAAGTTGCAGATCATCCTTGGTTTGTCGCTTGTCAGTTCCACCCTGAATTCACATCAACCCCGCGTGACGGTCATGGCTTGTTCAAAGGCTTCATTCAAGCTGCAATAGATCAACAAGCTAAACAGTAAAACGAATTAAGGATTGGGGGCGAGGCGCCCCCAGAACGTAAAATTTCTGGAGTTATTTCCCCATGGCACAGATCTCTGATATCAAAGCCCGCGAAGTACTGGATTCTCGTGGTAACCCAACTGTTGAAGCTGATGTAATTCTTGCATCTGGCGTGATTGGTTCTGCCTGTGCGCCTTCTGGTGCGTCGACGGGTTCTCGCGAAGCGCTAGAACTGCGTGATGGTGATAAAGGCCGTTACCTAGGTAAAGGCGTACAAAAAGCGGTTGCAGCGGTTAACGGTGTTATCCGTGAAGCGCTAACGGGCATGGATGTAACAGATCAGCGCGCGCTAGATAATAAAATGCTAGAGCTTGATGGTACTGAAAACAAAGAAAACCTAGGTGCAAACGCAATCCTAGCGGTATCTCTTGCAGCGGCTAAAGCAGCAGCTACAGAAAAAGGCATGCCTCTATACGCTCACATTGCTGAGATTAACGGCACTCCAGGTCAGTTCTCCCTACCACTACCGATGATGAACATCCTTAACGGTGGTGAACATGCGGATAACAACGTTGATATCCAAGAGTTCATGGTTCAGCCTGTAAACTTCGACAAGTTCTCTGAAGGCTTACGTTGTGGTGCGGAAATTTTCCACGCTCTAAAAGCTGTTCTAAAAGCAAAAGGCCTAAACACTGCGGTTGGTGATGAAGGTGGTTTTGCTCCAAACCTTGCGTCGAACGAAGAGGCTTTGGTTGTTATTAAAGAAGCAATCGATAAGGCGGGTTACGAGCTAGGTAAAGATGTAACGCTAGCACTAGACTGTGCTGCATCTGAATTCTATAAAGAAGGTAAATATGACCTTTCTGGCGAAGGTAAAGTCTTTGATGCTGAAGGCTTCGGTGATTACCTTGCGGCACTAACTGAAAACTACCCAATTGTTTCCATCGAAGATGGTCTAGACGAGTCTGATTGGGATGGTTGGGCTTACCTAACTAAGAAAATCGGTGACAAAGTGCAGTTGGTTGGTGATGACTTGTTCGTAACTAACACTAAAATTCTGTCACGTGGTATTGAACAGAGCATTGGTAACTCAATCCTGATCAAATTCAACCAGATTGGTTCTTTGTCTGAGACCCTAGACGCAATCAAAATGGCGAAAGATGCAGGCTTCACGGCAGTTATCTCTCACCGTTCTGGTGAAACTGAAGATACAACTATTGCTGATCTAGCAGTAGGTACAGCAGCTGGTCAGATTAAAACAGGTTCTCTATGCCGTTCTGATCGTGTTGCTAAGTACAACCGTCTTCTACGTATCGAAGAAGAACTAGGTGACGGCGCAATCTACAATGGCCTTTCTGAAGTGAAAGGTCAGGGCTAAGCGTAGTACCCTACGTAATAGTCTGATATAAAAAGGGGGCTTAGTGCCCCCTTTTTTACTTATAAGAAATCTATGTATCGCTGGTTGGTTGCCCTTATATTATTTTTGATACTCGGACTGCAGTACAGATTGTGGTTTGGGGAGGCAAACCTGCGCGATATTTGGGCTCTTAATGCCAAAATCGAACTCCAGCTAGGCATTAACCAAGAGCTTAGTCAGCGGAATAGTGAGCTAGAAGCGGAAGTTTTAGATCTCAAAAAAGGAAATGCTGCTTTGGAGGAGCGGGCTCGTAGCGAGCTTGGTATGATCAAAGAAGATGAGTCCTTTTTCCAGCTGGTGGAACCCGCCTCAGAGAAGTAGCATTTAATGACATCCCTACCAACAGAGTTCACATATCTCAATGAAAAGCCCACTGGTTCTGCTGTTATCCGCAGTTGCCCTGAGGATTTTCAGGTTATCGAACAGCTAGGATTCGAGCCGGAAGGAGCAGGTGAGCATGTGTTCCTTTATATTCGTAAATGTGGTGAAAATACTGATTGGGTTGCCAGGCAATTAGCGAATTTTGCTCAGATTAGCCCTAGAGATGTTAGTTATGCGGGTAAAAAAGATCGTCATGCTGTCACTGAGCAATGGTTTTGCGCGAAATTTCCAATCAAGCGTAATTTGAATTGGAAGTTATTTGGTGGCGATAGCATCGAGGTTCTTAAAGCTGTTCGACATCAAAGAAAGTTGCGTCTAGGTACTCTTCAGGGGAATCGCTTTAAATTGCGACTTCGCCAGATTACTAATATGAATGAGCTGCAGCAACGCGTAGATTATGTGGCGCAAGAGGGCGTACCCAACTATTTTGGCGAGCAACGGTTCGGTCGGGACTTTGGTAATTTAGATAAAGGTATCGCGTTGTTGCGCGGTGAATATCAGGAGCGTCAAAGAAATAAGAAGGGGATTTACATATCTGCTGTTCGTTCTTGGTTGTTCAATCAGGTGTTATCCCAAAGGCTAGAGCAAGGCCTTTGGAATACAGTTCTTGATGGTGATGCGCTGATGTTGGAAGGAAGTCAGAGCTGCTTTGTCGAAAATGAAGCGACCGATGAATTGCAGCAACGTTTGACTGGTAAAAAGATTAATCTTACAGGCCCAATGTGGGGCGGTGGAAATATGCTGCCAAATGTTGCAGCTGAGGCATGGGAGCAAGAGCAGGTAGGCCGTTGGTCTGAGGTCAGTGAATTACTTGAGCAATTGACGTTAAAGCAAGAGCGAAGATCGCTTAGATTGTTGCCCCAGCAGTTAGAAATCAATGTGATCAATGAAACCGAATGCTGGCTAGAATTTGGCCTGCCTTCAGGTGCATTTGCTACCAGTGTATTGCGGGAACTCTGTAATGTTACCCAGCCCGATAGAAATGAGGGATAAATGAAGATACTGATCTCTAATGATGATGGTGTCTATGCACCAGGCCTTGCTGCTTTAGCTAGAGCGCTTGCTGAAGTTGGCGATATTCTGGTGGTTGCCCCAGATCGTAATCGTAGTGGTGCGAGTAACTCGTTGACGTTGGATCGGCCCTTAGAAGCTTTTGAGCATGAAAACGGCTTTATTGGGATTAACGGTACTCCAACGGATTGTGTGCATTTAGGTAGTTCAGGTGTGTTTGGGTTTGAGCCAGATATCGTTGTTTCTGGAATCAATGCTGGCCCTAATTTAGGCGATGATGTTATCTACTCTGGGACGGTTGCTGCAGCAATGGAAGGACGCCATCTACGATTCCCTGCCATTGCTATATCTTCTGGAGAGTTTCATCCGGCGTATTACGACTCTGCGGCTCAAGTTGCTCGAGAATTGGTCGAAAATATACAGTATCTAAATGTAGCTCCTCGTACTGTTATTAATGTTAATGTTCCCGATTGCTCACAGAATGACTTTGCAGGTATTCATGTAACGAGATTGGGTCATAGAACCTGTGCTGGTAAACCCATCGCAACAGAAGACCCTCGTGGTAAAACTCGTTATTGGATTGCTGGAGCGGGCCCTGCCGCTGATGCGGGCCCTGGAACAGACTTTTACGCATTAAAAGAACAATGTGTTTCTATTACACCCTTGCATGCAGATATGACGCAATATTCAGGCATGGATAATGTGGGTGATTGGTTGGAGAGTAATTTTTGAACGATCAGCAATTACGCGGAATAGGAATGACTTCGCAGCGAACAAGGGATCGTTTGATTAATCGATTAAGAGATCAGGGAATCCAGGATGAGAGCGTTCTGGATGTGATGAGGAATACACCAAGACATATTTTTATTGATGAAGCCTTGGCTCATAGGGCATATGAAGATACGGCTCTGCCAATTGGTTATAACCAGACTATTTCGCAACCGTTCATCGTTGCCAAAATGACAGAGATGCTACTGTCAGAAGGACCATTACAAAAAGTCCTAGAAGTCGGTACGGGTTCTGGTTATCAAACCTCGATTTTGGCACCATTGGTAGGCCAGCTTTACAGTGTAGAGCGTATTAAACCACTGCAGGATAAAGCGCGGGAGCGTTTGAAATTAATTGGTCTAAATAATGTACAGTTGAAGCATACAGATGGTGGCATGGGGTGGTCTGCGAAAGCGCCTTATGATGGAATCTTGGCTGCTTGTGCACCAGAAAGTGTACCAGAAGAACTTAAGCAGCAACTTGCTATTGGTGGCCGTTTAATTATTCCTGTAGGTGGTAGTGATTCCCAAAAGTTGAATCTGGTTATCAGATTATCTGAAGATGAATTCAGCACTGAAATTTTAGATTGTGTGAAGTTTGTACCATTGTTAAGCGGTACGGTGAGGTAGTAAGTTGAAGCAAGAAGGAAGAACGTGGCGCGACTATCTAGCATTGTCGGGCAAAGGGATGATGATGGGAGCTGCAGATGCAGTGCCAGGAGTATCGGGCGGTACTATTGCCTTCATGACAGGTATATATGAAGAGCTTATTTACTCCTTAAAGCAATTTGGGCCAGAAGCTTTGTTTGTGTTGTTTAAACAAGGCCCTATTGCTGCTTGGAAGCATGTAAATGGCACTTTTTTACTGACGCTTGTGTTAGGTATCTTTGTCAGCTTGGTGACTGTTGCAAAGGTGGTGCTCTTTTGGCTGGCTGAATATCCTGAATTATTGTGGTCGTTCTTCTTTGGCCTGATATTGGCGTCAGTATGGTCTGTTTGCAGGCATATAGAACAGTGGGATAGTAATAGCTATACCGCGTTTATCGCCGGAACTATTGCTGCCTATATGATCACATCTATAGCGCCGACCACAATTGAGGCAACGCCGCTCTTTATTTTCTTGGCCGGAATGGTGGCCATTTGTGCCATGATTTTGCCGGGTATCTCAGGTAGTTTTATTCTTCTACTACTAGGTATGTATACGCCTATTCTGATGGCAATCAAAAATATTGAGCTATTTACCCTAGGTATTTTTGCTGCAGGGTGTGCGGTTGGTCTATTGAGCTTCTCTCGTGTTTTAAGTTGGATGTTTAGTTCATTTAAAACGACGACTTTAGCTTTGTTAGGGGGCTTTATGTTGGGCTCTCTGAATAAAGTATGGCCGTGGAAATATACAACCGCTTACACCATTAATAGGCACGGAGAGCAGGTTCCTCTCGTTCAGGAGAATATATCTCCATTTTCGTTTGAATCTATGACGGGACAGCCTTCCTTTGTTATATACGCTGTTGGATTAATGATTGTTGGTGCTGTAGCGGTGTTATTGATCGAAAGAATGGGCCGGAGGTCTGAGGCATAGAGTCTGAGGGGTAGGTTGGTGGGCTTAAAAGGTTATCTGCTGCTGTATTGCTCATTTCTGCTGGTTGCATGTGGAGGAAAAACCTATGCGCCGGTGAGCGAACGATCGGTGCCTGTTTCTGCTCAGCCTCAACCTAACCAATATCAGGTTCGTAAAGGCGATACGTTATATTCTATTGCTTTTAGATATGGCTTGGATTATCGCGAGTTAGCAAAAAGAAACGGTATTGCCGGTAACTACAATATTTATCCTGGTCAAAAGCTTAGCTTGAAACCGGCACCGAAAAGTACGGTTTCAGAATCTATTGTACGCGATGCTTCTATCATCGCACCCAAGCCTCAAATAGTGTCTAGTCGTCAAAAAGCGACGAATAAACCCCAGAATACCAGACCTCAAGTAGCTTCTAAGTCTGCTACGCCCCCAAAACCTTCGGCTAAGCCAGCTAAAACAACTGCCAAAGTTGAGCAGCAAAGAACAGCTGTAAAGCCTGTACCTAAAGCTCAGACTAAGCCTCCAAAAGTTGCTTCGGGACCAATTAAATGGGGATGGCCTGCATCCGGAAAGATCGTTTCTACGTTTAAAACAAAAGGTGCTGTCAATAAGGGAATAAATATAGCATCCGCTTATGGTACTAAGGTCACAGCTGCGGCTAAAGGCCGAGTTGTCTATGCTGGAAGTGGTTTATTAGGTTATGGTAATTTGGTTATTGTTGACCATAATCAGCAGTTTTTAAGCGCTTATGCACATAATAGTCGTGTTTTAGTCAAAGAAAATGATATGGTTGATAAAGGCCAGAAAATTGCGGAGATGGGGAATTCAGGCGCGGATCGCGTGATGCTCCACTTTGAAATACGTCGTGATGGTAAGCCGGTAAACCCTCTGCGATATCTGCCGAAATAATAATTATAAGAACAATAGAATAATAAAAATAACTAATAAACGCGTGATAGCACTGATTGGTTAAGGGAACGGGCAATGGAAAATATCGATAATAACTGCAAAACGGATGTGCAGGATATCGCTGTTGAAAGCGAAGAGCTGACAGAAGAAACTCGTGATGAGGATACAGATGGAACTCCTCAGAAAAAAGAACCTGAGTTTCTAAATAGTGGTCGTGGGCGCGGTAGTATGGCTCATAAAGACCTTCTTAATGCTAAAAACTTAGATGCAACCCAACTTTACCTAAATGAAATAGGCTTCTCTCCGCTACTCAGTGCGGAAGAAGAGGTGTACTTTTCTCGTCGCGCACTCAAAGGTGACGAAGCTGCGCGTAAGCGCATGATCGAAAGTAATCTACGTCTAGTCGTGAAAATTGCACGTAGATATATCAATCGTGGTTTGACTCTGCTTGATCTAATCGAAGAAGGGAACTTAGGGTTAATTCGTGCCGTAGAGAAGTTTGATCCTGAAAGAGGATTCCGTTTTTCGACATATGCAACATGGTGGATTAGACAAACAATCGAACGAGCGATTATGAATCAGACTCGTACTATTCGTTTACCTATTCATGTTGTGAAAGAGCTGAATGTTTATTTAAGAGCGGCTCGAGAGTTAGCGCAAAAGTTAGATCATGAGCCTTCTCCTGAAGAAATTGCAGAGTTGGTAGATAAGCCGGTTGAAAATGTTGAGCGGATGTTAGGCCTTAACGAGCGTGTTAGTTCTGTGGATACGCCAATGGGTAAAGATTCTGACAAGTCTTTGCTTGATACGATCCCTGATGCAGTATCTTCAGATCCTGCAACGTTGCTACAAAGTTCAAATATTAGTGGTAACTTGGATAAATGGCTGGATGCTCTACCTGAAAAGCATGCGGAAGTGTTGTCACGTCGATTTGGGCTCAGAGGATACGAGATGAGTACGCTGGAAGAGGTTGGCCGGGAGATTGGCTTAACGCGTGAGCGTGTACGCCAAATTCAGGTTGAGGCCCTGCGTAAACTTCGTGATATTGTAGAAAAGAATGGTTTGAGTGGAGAGGACTTACTGCAACAGTAGGCTTGATTTCGCTCTTCGAAAAAAAAACCGCCAATAGGCGGTTTTTTTGTGGGTGAAACTTAAACAAGTTCTTTGAGTTTATAGAGAATGTCTAGAGCTTCTCTTGGAGAGAGGTCGTCAGGCGATATTCTCTTTAGCTCTTTCAGGGCTTTCGGCTCCGGTGCTGCAAACATGTCATTTTGCACTGGAGGTGGTGGGGTGCTCAATTGGGTGCTAACCGCCACATCCTGTTCAAGTTGCATTAGTTTGGTTTTTGCTTGTTGGATTACAGGTAAAGGTACCCCAGCAAGCTGCGCTACTTGTAGACCATAACTTTGGCTCGCAGGCCCTTCTTTGACTTCATGTAGAAAGACAATGTGATCATTGTGCTCTACTGCTGTTAAGTGAACGTTGAAGACCGAAGCAGCCTGATCAGGCAAGCTAGTTAATTCAAAATAGTGAGTAGCAAACAGAGTAAAGGCCTTAGTTTCTCTGGCAAGATTATCTGCGCAGGCCCAAGCGAGAGATAAGCCATCAAATGTACTAGTGCCGCGGCCTACTTCATCCATCAAAACAAGGCTGCGTTCTGTTGCATTGTGCATAATGTTAGCTGTTTCGGTCATTTCAACCATGAAGGTTGAGCGTCCGCCTGCAAGGTCATCTGAGGATCCCATACGGGTAAATATACGATCAACAATGCCAATTGTTGCGGCTGAAGCGGGAACGTAACTACCAATATGAGCAAGCAGAGTAATAAGCGCGGCTTGGCGCATATAGGTAGATTTACCGCCCATGTTTGGGCCGGTAATCACTAGCATTTTTCGCTCAGTATCCAAGTCTAGATCGTTAGCTACGAAAGGTTCGCTTAATACAGTTTCCACGACAGGGTGACGGCCGCGCTGTATTTTAATTTGCGGTGTATCTGTCAGTGTCGGTGGCACGTAATCTAGCGTTGCAGCACGTTCTGCAAGGTTAGCAAGGACGTCCAACTCTGCGATAGCGGCAGCAGAATCTTGAAGATCAGCCAGCTCTTCAGCAATCGTTTCTATCAGCGCTTCGTAAAGTGCCTTTTCACGGGTGAGTGCTCTACTTTTTGCTGATAGAGCCTTGTCTTCGAACTCTTTCAGCTCCGGCGTAATATAACGTTCAGCATTCTTAAGTGTTTGGCGGCGGATATATTCTGCCGGCAATTCAGCATTTTGTGCTTTGCCTATCTCGATAAAATAGCCGTGTACACGGTTATAACCGACTTTCAAAGTGGCAATACCGGTACGATCCCGCTCTTTCTGTTCTAGCTCTAGTAAGTAAGCGCCAGCGTTTTCGCTAATGCCGCGTAATTCATCTAGCTCAGCATCGTAGCCATCAGCAATTACACCACCTTCACGAATGACTACCGGCGGGTTTTCGATCACTGCCTTGGTTAGCAGCTCTGCCAAGTTTGGAAATTCTGAGATTTGCTCAGATAACTCGTTTACTAACGGAGCATTGGCTGCTTCGATCTGTTGCTGAAGTAAAGGTAAGGAATTAAGTGATGTTTTTAATCGTTCCAAATCGCGTGGGCGTGCTGATCTGAGTGCGATACGGGCTAAGATGCGTTCGCTGTCACCGATGAGTTTGAGTGTGCTTTGAACCGTTTCGAAGTGATAGTTATCAATCAACCACTGAATGGAGGCTTGTCGTGCACATAGCGTTGCTCTGTCTTGAATCGGGCGGTGTAGCCATCGCCTTAATAAGCGACTTCCCATTGGGGTGCGGCATTTATCGATCACTTTGGCGAGAGTGTTATCAAAACCACCAGATAAATTTTGATCAAGTTCAAGGTTTTTGCGTGTCGCCGCATCCAGAGCTACACAGTCATTATGTTGTTCAATCTGAATGCGTCTGATATGAGGTAGTGAAGTGCGCTGGGTTTCTTTCGCATACTGTAATAAGCAACCCGCAGCAGTTGTTGCGACTGCTAGATGATCACAACCAAAGCCACTTAGATCTTTGACTTTAAATTGCTGGCATAAAAGATCATTGGCGGTATCTGCTTCAAAGTGCCAAGGGGATTGCGGGCGCAGGCCTTTGCGTTGGCTTAATACGTCATGTAGCTGGCTATCTTCGTTGAAAAGCGTTTCAGATGGGCGTAAACGCTCAAGCTCACTCATAAGCGTATCTTGATTATCAATTTCCATCAGGCTAAATCGACCTGAAGCGATATCGACAATAGCCAATCCATACGTGTCGCCAGACTGATTGATAGCTACCAGTAAGTTATCTCTATTTTCATCAAGAAGTGCTTCATCACTGACTGTACCTGGTGTGATGATTCGAGCAACTGCACGCTCTACAGGTCCTTTGCTAGTAGCGGGATCACCTACCTGTTCGCAAATAACCACGGATTCACCTGCGCGAACAATTTTACCAACATAGTTCTCCGCAGCATGGTAAGGGATGCCAGCCATAGGGATAGGCTCGCCGCCAGATTTGCCGCGGGCGGTAAGAGATATGTCTAACAGATCCGCCGCTTTTTTGGCATCGTCATAAAACAGCTCATAGAAGTCACCCATCCGATAAAACACCAATTGATCAGGGTGTTGTGCTTTGATGCGTAGGTATTGCTGCATCATAGGTGTGTGTTCTGGTTTGTTGGCCGTTGTTTTACTTGCGCTTTTATTCATAATTATATGATTTTATCTATATAAAACAGTATCTTGTGATTTTTCTTCTGTCTCTTAAGGAATCATAAGCTTTCATGAGGTGTCACTTAAGTGCATTAAAAAGTGTAACCAAAAGTGTAGCTTTTTGTTTTTGGGGTTCCTATGTGCTAAAAAGGTTACACTTTTTATTGTCCGACCAAGAACCTGAACTTAGATACCTATATGCTTCTGAGGAGTTATAAGAGAACGATGCAGACTACCAAATCAGCTCCAAAACCGCTATCGCCAAGAGCCATCGAGGTGATGAAACCTGGAGATAAAGTTAAAGCAGATACGGCAGAAAATTCAGGTCTTAGAATTAAGTGTGGCAGGTCTGGAACTAAAACTTTCTTTTATCGTTATACCAGTCCTGTTACAGGAAAATTGGTACAGATAAAGATTGGTAACTATCCAGCTGTTTCATTGGCTCAAGCCCGAGTGACTTTGCAGGAACTCAAGGTTTTACGTAAATCAGGTAAATGCCCTGCTACAGAGGCAAAAGAAGAGCGTGCTCAGCAGTTAGAGGCTGAAGCAGAACAGCGCAAGATAACTGAGACTCAAAGCTTCACAGTTCATGTAATGGTTGAGCTGTACTTGCGGCACTATATCGAAGATAGAGTTGTTGACGGCAAACGCATAGAAGGTGCTCGTAAGCGTAAAGGTCAAAGGGAAGTGCGTCGAACTCTAGAAGGTGATGCTGTTCGTGTCCTGGGGGATCTACCTGCCTATGAAATTACCCGCAAGGATGTTGTCGCTTTAATTATGGGGATCGTTGATAGGGGGGCGAATGTCCAGGCGGGCAATGTCCTGAGAGAGTTTACTGCTGCCTATGAATTTGCAATTGGGTTAGAAAAATTTCCAGATGACTTTGCCAATCCTGCCTTATTGGCTAAGTCGAGCCTTCGCCAAGCTAAAGTGAAACTAACTTCTCAGAAGGGTAAACGGATACTTACAGACAAAGAGCTGAAGCAATTTCTTCAGTGGCTTCCAGGTTCTGCATTTACACCGACTCAGAAAAATATTCTTAAATTTACGCTGTGGACTGGATGTCGAACTGGGGAAATATGTGATGCCCGTTGGGATGATATAGATCTTGAAAAAGGCTATTGGCATCTACGTACAGCAAAGAATGAGGCAGAGAGGTTTGTTCAGTTACCGCAGCAGGCCTTGGATTATCTTAAACAGCTTAAGAATATAACCGGTGAGTACCCTTTTCCTTCACAGAAGACTGGTAAGCCGATACAGCAAAAGTCCTTAACTGAGCAAGCATGGCACTTGAGGCAGTCAGATAGAATGCTGGCGATTGATCACTGGACTCCGCATGATCTTCGCCGAACCGTTAGAACCGGTTTGGCGCGGCTAGGTTGCCCAAGTGAAGTGGCTGAAGCTGTTCTTGGTCATTCCCGTAAAGGTATAGAAGGTACTTATGATCTTCATAAATACGAAAAGGAGAGTCGTCTTTGGCTACAAAAGTGGTCTGATCATATGGATGGTTTGCTTGTATAGCTCTTTAGTAATTGGTGGTTGAAAAATGTTCTACAATAATTTTAGGTTATCGCATATGATAACTAAGAGGGTGCAGTGAATAAGTGGAATATTGAATTCTATGATGGTGTCGATGAGTCCATTTTAGAAATGCCACCGAAGATTCAGGCTCGAATGCTAAGGCTTTTAGAGATGATTGAAGAACATGGTGCAAACTTGGGATCTCCACACACTGAGTCTATGGGTGATGGATTGTTTGAAATTCGCGGAAAGGCAAAAGAGGGCATTGGTCGGGGTTTGTTCTGCCATATGGATGGGCCCAATATTATTGTGTTGCATGCCTTTGTTAAGAAATCTCAGAAAACGCCTAAGTCTGAATTGAAGCTAGCGCGGAATAGAATGAAAGAGGTGATGAAATGAGCCTTCAAAATTTAAAAGAGCGTGCTCTGCAGAATGAGGAAGTGCGCCGTGAGTATGATGAGCTGGAAGGTGAGTTTGTACTCATCAATCAGCTTTTGAATATGCGTAAAGCTGCGGGCCTTACCCAAGAGCAGGTTGCAGATAAGATGCATACTAAAAAAAGTAATATCAGTAGACTGGAGCGTGGTGGTGTGGCTCCCAAAGTTGATACTCTGAAGAAATATGCCAAAGCGTGCGGATTCGAGCTAAAGGTGTCATTTGAACCTGCGAACTAAGTAATACGTTTCATAAATTTCAAAGCATCCTTCAAGGCATTTTCTATGCCCTATCAGAAAACCTCGTTAGTAAGTATTAACGCGATGAATTCTCCGTATAGAGACCGGGATGTAATATGGTTGGACTAAAGGAAAAATGTAGTAAGTATTTTACATATGAGAATCTGATCTGCTGTGGAGAGTCGCAGCGTGAGAGTAATCTATCAAATATTCCTGAATCTGAATCCTCTATTGAAGCTATTAGTCTCCTTGCTATTAACATACTAGATAACGTTTATGAGCAATTTGGACCTATCTCGTTGACCTATGGCTTTGTAAGTTGGGAATTGATATCTGAGATCCGTAAAAGAAGAGTGGCACGAATCTCTCCTTCTCTCGATCAGCATTCTTCATATGAATTGAATAGTCGAGGGACGCGAATTTGCAAAAGAGATGGTCTTGCATGTGATTTTATCGTGCATGGCGTTAGCTCAGTAAAGGTGGCTTCTTGGATTATTGATAATTGTGAGTTTGATAGGCTCTATTTTTATGGGAAGGATAGACCAATTCATGTCAGCTATGGACCTGATCTAAGTGGGAAAGTATCTGTAATGAGTTACTCCAGCGGAAGGTTAATACCGAAAACGATTAATAAAGAACGTTTTATTGAATATGTGGATTGAGAATGGATAGCGTACGCTTCCAAGAGCTGGTTAGTGAACTTAAGACGGGGAAGAAACTGCCCGATACCATCTATCTTCATCGGTCTGCATTAGAGTTCATCGGACAAGAGCTAAAAGACTTTACGTTCCTAATTGCTTCAGCCGGTAAAGTTGACCCCGAGTGGAATGTTGTAAAATTCTACCGTAAGAGTTTTCGTATTTCCTATCTCACATACCCCAGGTTTGTTGAAGATTCATATCCATCTCTACACAAGAGTTCCACTGTCGATTTACAAACTAAAACTAAAAAAGAGATGGATTATAGTGGAGCTGAAAATCCACCCATCCTTCATCGTAAGGAACTATTTGTTCATTCGAGCCACCCAGAATTCGAAGCCTTTTCGCATATAACTCAAGAAGGAGAGCTCGCGGGATTATATGAGAACCCTAGAAGAATAGGTTTTCTAGACTCGTGGCTAAGGTTAATTGAGCAAAACGGATACTCCTTAGTTGATGGGCGGTTGTTCCGTGCTGCTGCGGCCATAGACGGCTCAAATGATGAGAGTGTAGATCGCTATAAAACTGCCATTCAAAGGCAGAGCCTATCCACCCCAATGAAGACCTTAGCTAAGCATGGCTATTTATCAGGGGAGTATAGTGTTTTCGATTATGGGTGCGGGCTTGGGGATGATTTGCGTGAACTTGAGGCGCATGGGGTTGATGCTGCTGGTTGGGATCCAGCTCATCGACCAGATGCGGATATATTGCCCGCTCAAATAGTAAACCTAGGCTTCGTTATTAACGTGGTAGAAGATAAAGATGAGCGCATTGAAGCCCTAATTCGAGCATATGAACTAGCTGATAGCCTTTTAGTTGTCTCAGCTATGCTTGCTTCAGAAAGTCACATACAAAAGTTTAAACCATATAAAGATGGAGTCATTACTTCCAGAAACACGTTTCAAAAGTATTATTCGCAAGCGGAACTCCAGGTTTTTATTGAACAAACTCTAGATGAAAGTGCAGTCGCAGTAGGGCCTGGGGTTTTCTATGTATTCAAGGATAAATTTGAAGAGCAAGAGTTTCTAAGTAACCGGCAGCGCAGACACCACCATTGGAGACAGTTGTCTGAACGGCCAAGGCAAAAAAGCTCGAAGATACAGCTCCTTATTGATGACAATAAAGAGCTCTGTGCGGATTTCTGGGCCGTTTGCCTATTGCTAGGGAGGCTGCCTGCAATAGATGAATATTCTTGCTTATCTCAAGTGAATACGCTTTTTGGGTCTGGAAAACGGTTATTTAACCACTTGATAAAAGATACTCAACTTAGAGCAGAGTTTGACTTGGCGGTGGAGTATCGAAAAGAAGACTTAATTCTATACTTTGCGTTAGCTATGTTTCAGGGGCGTAAAGCGTATTCACAGTTGACCGCAACAATTAAGAGAGATGTGAAAGCATTCTTTGGAGCTTTTCGTGAAGCACAGTTTATTGCCCAGGAAGCGCTATTTTCTGTCTCGGATGTAGAGCTTATCGAAAGTACGAGCATAGAAGCATCGAAATTGCTTCCTGCATGTTTGTTGGATGGTGAATCTCTTATCCTGCACATCAGGTACCTTGATTTATTACCCTTGCCTTTGCGTCTTTATGTTGGCTGTGCAGCTCAATTATATGGTGATCTTGATGAAGTTGATTTGGTTAAGATCCATATCCATTCTGGCAAAGTTAGCTTGATGGTCTATGAAGGCTTTGATGGTTCCCCGCTACCTCTTCTTATGGAGCGCATTAAAATTAAAATGCGAGATCAGGATGTGGATTTTTTCGATTATGTAGATTCTTACATTCCTCCACCTCTCTACTTGAAGTCAAAGCTGATTGATGACGGTTTTGATGATTATGAGAAGCAGGCTTCCTTTGATAAACGCCTCCAAGCTCTTATTCCTTCTATTCAAGGGATGATCGGGCCTCCAAAAAATGAATTAATAAAGATTTTGAGTGATCAGGGGAAGGAGATCAGGGGGTACCGGTTTTATTCTATAAAACACGGAAATAATGGTGCCTGACGTTATCTAATGACGTAAAATATTATGTATTACGTCATAGTGAGAAACGGAATGAGCAACACAGATAACTCTAGCTACTGCTACGCTTTCCCGGCGGTGAGAGGATTGCAAGCCGGAAATACTTTCTTCATAGCTACTTGTCCTATGCGAATTATCCCGAGAATCTTTGTCTATGATGAAGAGGAAGTTCCTCCTGAATTACGAGCGCAGAGAACCTTAAATAAGTCCCGTATTCCCGAAATGGTCCGCTATCTGCTTGAAAACCCAGACGACTATGTTTTCTCAGCACTGACAGCCTCTGTTGGTAGTGAGGTGCACTTTGAAGAATTTGAGGGGGCAAGCAACATGGGGACACTTAAAGTTCCTATGGATGCCCAGATCCTGATCAATGATGGCCAGCACAGGCGTAAAGCAATTGAAGAGGCTGTAAAAGAACGTCCTGAACTTGGTCATGACAACATCCCAGTATTGTTCTTTGTCGATGAAGGGCTTATCCGTAGCCAACAGATGTTCGCTGACCTAAATAAATATGCAGTGAAACCGAGCCCTTCATTAGGAACCCTATATGATCACCGAGATCCAGCATCACACTTAGCAAGGTATCTTGCGACTGAGATTGCTCCATTTAAGGGTATGACAGAGATGGAGAAATCAAGTATCTCTGTGATGAGTAACAAACTATTCACCTTATCCAGTATTAAACAGGCTACAAGGGCCCTGTTAAGTAAAGGAATTAAAGAAGGCTATAGCGATAGAGATAAAGAAGTTGCTACTCAATATTGGGTAGCGGTTTTCACTAACATGCCTGACTGGCAGCAAGCAATCAGCAAACAGGTAACACCTGCTCAGCTTCGTCAAGAGTACATACATGCTCATGGGGTCGGATTACATGCATTGGGTATGTTAGGTAAAGATCTGTTGTGTGAATCACCAGATGAATGGCAGAAGAAATTAGAAAAGTTGAACGAAATTGATTGGCGAAAGGCCAATCCAGTGTGGATCGAACGTAGCATGCAACATGGCAAGTTAAGTAAGTCGAATACTAGTATTCAGCTTACTTGTAATGCTCTTAAATTGGAGCTGGGCCTCAAGCTAACGCCAGAGGAAAATGCGTTGGAAGGGCAATTAGAGCAATGAGTAATTTAGTTAATAACTATGATTTAGATGACTACGAAGAGTTTATCAATAAAGAGCTTTTTGCGGGTAAGCCTCTTGCTGAGTATGTTGCAGAGGTTCAGCGAATCTATTGTTCCGATAGCCGGCCTTGGGTCATTGGTTTCAGTGGAGGAAAAGATTCTACTGTAATAATGACTCTGGTGTACCTGGCTCTACTTGGCTTGAAGCCAGAAGAGCGTAAAAAGCAGGTTTTTGTTGTTTCCTCCGATACGCTTGTAGAGACACCTGTGGTGGTAGATATGATCACGGGTACGTTAAAGCAAATTGCAGATGGAGCTCGTCGGGATGAGCTTCCAATTACAACCCACTTGGTGACTCCTGAAACTAAAGATACCTTTTGGGTGAGTCTTTTGGGGAAGGGGTATCCAGCCCCGACACGTCAGTTTCGCTGGTGCACTGAGCGAATCAAGATCGACCCTGTTAGTCTATTTATTCAGCAAAAGGTAGCTCAATTCGACGAAGTGATTCTTGTGTTGGGGTCTCGTAGTGCTGAAAGTGCATCTCGAGCTCAAGTAATTGCTAAGCATAAAATGGATGGATCGAGGCTAGCTCGTCATACAACACTAGCAAATGCTTTTATATACACACCCATAGATACCTGGGGGGTGAATGATGTTTGGGCATTATTGCGCGGAGCATACAAATACTCTGATTTTGTAGATGAATGGGAAAGTCCTTGGGGTACCAGTAACCTTCCGTTGTGGACGTTGTACATGCATTCATCTAATCAAGGAGAATGCCCTCTCGTTATAGATGACAGTACACCTTCTTGTGGTAATTCACGATTTGGTTGCTGGACATGTACAGTAGTTACTAAAGACAAAGCGATGGAAGGTCTTATTGAAAACGGCGAAGAATGGATGCTTCCCCTTCTGCAATATCGAGACTTTCTTGCTTCCACTGGGGACCCTGAAAAGAAGTCAACATTCCGGAACTTTAAGAGAAGAGACGGGAGAGTGATCTATCAGAATGCCAAAGAAGGTGAAGCTTTAGAAACTGAGAGAAAGCATATTCCGGGACCATACTGGTTAAAGTATCGAAAGAAGTGGCTCGAAGAGCTTTTAACTATTGAAAAGCAGCTAAATGAAAAGGGCCATGAGATAACGCTCATCACTGAACCAGAGTTGCACGAAATTAGGCAGGAGTGGTTTAACGATCCAAACGAACCAGATTGGGAAGACTCGTTACCTGCAATTTATCGGCGTGTTTACGGTAGACGTCTGAGCTGGAGTCACAATGATAGGCCAAAATTTGATGCTGATGACTCTAAATTACTTGAACAATTAGGTGATGAGTTTGATATAGCGCCTGAGATGATTAAGAAGTTAATAGAGCTGGAACTTTCCATGGAAGGGCTTAGTCGTCGAAGTGGTGTATTCAATAAAATTGGCACGTTACTAAAGCAAGATTGGGGCTCCTTAGAAGAGATTGAAGCAAGAAAATCTCATCTACAAGCTAAGCATGAGTATGATCTACATCAGCAAGAAATTTCTGAGTACGAAGTCGAGATCAGCAAAATTGATGCGCTCCTGCAGAAAGAGAAGCAGGATGAATTAGTATGATTATAAAGAAATTAGTACTGCATAACTTCCGTGTGTTTCGTGGAGTCCACGAAGTAAACCTTGAGCCAACCCATGATCGTTTTGATAATGCAAAGCCAATCATTCTATTTGGTGGTCTTAACGGCGCAGGAAAAACATCAATTCTGTCTGCTGTTCGCACTGTTCTCTATGGGCGTCAGGCTTTTTCTCGTGCGTTGAGCCAGAGTGAATATATAGACCAACTCACTGCATTGATTCATAAGGGAGATGGCCAAGGCGGTCAGCCAGATCAAGCAAGTATTGAGCTGATTTTTACATTTACTCAAGATGGCCAGGAAAGCGAATACAGCCTTATTCGTTCATGGAAAAAAGGCCAGAAAGATCGCCTTAGCTTAAGTCAAGATGGTACCTCTCGAAGTGAGCTTAACTATGAGCAGTGTCAGGGTTTCTTAAATGAGCTGATTCCCGCAGGAATTGCTGACCTGTTTTTCTTTGATGGTGAAAAAATAGCGGATTTAGCTGAAGACGATTCAGGCTCAATCCTGCAAACAGCGGTTCGCCGTCTCCTTGGTATTGATCTAATTGCTCGACTGAAAAGTGACCTAGCTATATATCTTAAGCGACATGGTGCTGAAACCATGCCAGCGAAAATAAATCAGGAGCTTAAGGTACTTGAAGACGAACGCAAAGAGCTCGAAAAAATAGCAGAGCGTGCTCGGTTTGAAGCTGATCTAAAAGCAGCAAAAATAGATCTAACTGATAAAGAAATAACAGAGTTGGAAGATACTCTTAATGCTGATGGTGGTGCCTGGGCCAAGACTAGGGAAAGTGAACAGCATAGAGTTGATGAGCTTCTAGAAGAGAAACAGAAGCTCGAAAAAGAGATCCGAACGGAATTTGAAGGGGTACTTCCATTGGCGCTTGCTCCTAATGCATTGAAGGAATTGCTTTCTGATTTAGAGGCAGAGGTTCAAGTTAAACAGAAACAGAGCTTTGGGAAAGAGGTCGAAGGGCTATTTGAGCAACTAAAGGTGTCTTTAAACTCATTAGGTAGAGAAATGCAGCCTGCTATGGAGTTAGTCAGTCAGTGTTTTGATAGTCATATGAGAGAGGTACCTAAAGATAATGTTGCATTGGATCTCTCTGATAGAGAATATCGAGGCCTAGAGCAGCAAGCTCGGGATGCAGAACTAAACTCATTACCTAGATTTGAAGTTGCGAGAGAACGATTGACGCAGGTTGAATATGAGATTGATAATGCATCGAAAAATATTGAGCGAGCACCGGAGAAAGAACAGCTACAGAGTGTATTTGACAAAATACGCGAACTGGATGGAAAGCGATTCCAGCTAAAAACTGAATACCTTCAGAGTTTAGAAAAGGCAAAGGGAGCCTTTCGCAAGGCTATTGAGCTGGCTAGAAAAGAACAGAAGCTTCATGATAAGCACCGCTCACTAGTGAACGCATCTGAAGCCGTTAGTAATGCTCAGCAGTCACTTCTATTACTGGATCGCTTTAGTGAATTACTCACTCTCTCAAGAGTGAAGAAACTTGAATCGGAGTTTATTAAGTCTTATTGCCAGCTTGCTCGTAAAGAGGACCTACAAATTCGTGCGAGAATCAATCCAAATACTTTTGATGTCGAGTTAGTGGATGAGCATGATAACGCCATTAATCGAAAAGAGTTATCTGCGGGAGAAAAGCAGATCTACGCAATCTCAATACTTGAGGCGCTAGGCAGGACATCGGGGCGTAAGCTGCCAATCATCATCGATACTCCTCTTGGGCGTTTAGATTCGCACCATAGGGATAAACTTGTTAAGTACTACTTTCCTTTTGCGAGCCATCAAGTAGTTATCCTTTCTACAGATACCGAGATAGATAATCACTATTTCTCTGAATATCTAGAAGAAGATATCTCTCATGCTTACGAAATCATTTTTAATGAACGAACTAAGTCTTCTAGCTTAAAAGAAGGATATTTCTGGAGTGAAGAACAGAAGGAGGCTGTGTAATGCTGCCTAATAGAATGCACCTCAAAAAGCAGACGGAAGAGCAGCTAAAGCGTTTGAAAAACTACACAGGGATAAATCCTAATGTTTCCGCCCGTGTTGCATTCCTACGGTCGATGGAAAGTGGGTTTAGATTTACAGGTGAGCCTGTAAATCTAGATGGGAGTTTAAATTTGGATAAGGTTACGTGGCTAGGGGAGTTGGAGTTGGTAATAGAAACCTTGCTAAGAAAACACTATCCGGAGCTAAGCTCCAAAGAGTTGGAACAAGCTTGGGCCTCACATGTAGAGGACGGGATTTCAGCACTTCGGAATCACCGATCTCTACATGACTTTTCGGCTTTTGTATAAGAGGAAAAAGGTATTTAGGAGGCCTCTCCTAGTATAGATTTGTATCGTTCAATTTCATCTTTATCGTTTGTAATATCAGAGATACTCTTAAACCCTGAAACGATACTTAATACATTTCTTATTCTACCTTTTCCTTTGCTATTAGGAGTGAAGAAGTCAGTGTTTGTGAAATCAATTTCTGACACTTTTTCAAAAAGGGGCGTAAAGCTATCTACGGTTTTCTGGCTGACTCCGTTTCTGCATAGCGCCTCTTTTAAATATTCAAATAATGCTAAAACCCCAACAGTTTTATTCATTATAGTGCCTGCAGATATCTGATCCTCTTTCCAGAAAAGGGCTTCAACTGCAAGAAAATAGCCTTGGATGACTTGAAGAATGGCTTTGTCATTTCCCTGTATATAGTGGCTGCGTAGAGGAAGAGATGGGTCATCGTTTAGAACTGTTCTACCCCTTAACCCATCGGCATCTCTACTATTTATCGTGTAGCGGTCATTTCTCGGGTTTTTTGATATAAGTGAAATTACACCTTCCACAATTACCGCTGTTGATAGGCTCCAGTCTTTGGTCATCTTTTCTTGCTTTGTTCTGTAAATTATTCGGCCTTTTAAGGGGAGGAACTCTTTGTCTAATAGCCTAGCAATATATATAGCTAATGTATCAGGCACCCACATTTTTTGGTTGTCAGTGTCCAGCCTATAACCGAAAAGATGATAAGCTAAGCTTTTGTTAACCTTGGTCTGATTAAGATTAATTGTAGAGAACATAAATGCTTGGTATGCAGGCGGCATGTCTAAATATACAGAGCACATTAGATCCATATTTTGGTTCTCTGTTTTAGCATAGTCGAAGGCGAATAGCCGATGTTGCCCATCAATTATTGAACATAGCTCTTCTCGAGTAGGTATTATTAGTTTGTAGAGGCCTTGCTTAGGCTCAACAGCTTCAACTCTCCATTTCTTATCCTCGTCAGCCATACGATCTTTGCTGTCATAGTTTGCAGACACGATAATCGGATTCGGAAAAGCAGCATCTTTACTGTCTATGAACTTCCCTATATCAACTAGACGTTGTTTGTTAAATGTCCTTTGAATTCCGTCTAGATTTCCATCCGTCTTTTCAGCGTGTTTTGTATAGCATAGCTCTCGAAGTAAACTGGCTTTAATTTTAACTGAATAAAACTTCTGGAATTCTTGAACCACCTCGAGGGCGTATAAAACTATTTTATCGCTCATCATTCTAGTCCCTTTCCACCGATTGTATCTTCTTCCTGAGCCTTATCGGTGAGATTTATACCGGCCCCTTCAATATTTTCAGCTTTCACGTTGTCGCCTCCTAAAATTGAAGAAAAGCCAGTTAGGCCGAAATCAGGTTTTGAATAGTTCATAGTGGCCCATATGGAAATGGTCAACCAAAAAGAAATTAAAACACCATAAGAGAAACCGGATGGATCTTTAAGCGCTAAAAATGATAAGACTAATGCTATAAACCAGGTCACTAGTCCGGACACTTTAAAAAGTTCCCTTTTGACTAGCTCATAGTCATCAGCTTCCTCCTGATGATTCTTCTCGGTTATGTAATATTGGGCTGCCAAAGTCCCCAGCAAACCAAGGTTGAACATGAAAACAGGAAAATTCTGGAACAGTGACACATCTTTTCTACTTGTGAAATCACAAATGGCATTGCGTGCGGAAATAATGCCTTCGTCCTTTCCGACATCGAGGTAGCAAACTCCGGACAAATCTATATTAAATAGCCATGGGGCCCAAATACCGCTGCCCCCAATCGACAAGATAACGAATGCGAATAGAACAAATTTTGGGTCTTTTATGATTAAAAAAGGGACATCCCAGAGCTCCTTTATTAAGATTTTCCAATACATAATGAAACCTTATTTTCTCCATCGAACTACAATATTTTAAGCTTATCCAGCTATCGAATGTGCTGCATAAGCCTCTGTTTCTCTTGCTCATTCGAGGTATTGAGGGAGATGCATGGCTATGCAGCAATAGATTCTCAAAAATATTTTTCAGAATCACTAGTCAGTTATTTATTCCAAACTAATTCCGGTCAGCTAGAGCTGCTACTCTAAGTGTTTTAGCACTTTGAACTAGATGGCCTGAATGGTTTTTATGTAACCCGACTGAGATACACTCACCTTTTTGAAGCTTGGCTAACTCTTCTAACCAAGCTTTTCTATTTGAGCCAGGAACTGCTTGTTCAAGTAACTTCGCATAGCTTTGTATTTCAGTCTCTGCGGGTGCAAAGAATAACTTATGTGAGGCCTGAAACAGCCTGTCTTGTTCTTCTTTTGCTAACATGCTCAAGGTTTGTGTTGCCAGAATGAGGGAAATGCCATATTTCCGCCCCTCTGTAAGCATTTTACCTAAAGGGCTTTCTAAGCGATGGTCAAGATTTTGAACTTCATCTAGAACAATTGGTAAAGGCTTATTTTTTTGACCGTAACTGCAAGCATATGCATAGAGATCCCATAACGTAAACTCAGTCGCAAGCTGCATTATATCCCTCGAAAGGGAAGCAAGCTGGACGATATTTACCTTTGATTCTGCATCATTGAAAATGCGTTTCCAGCCTTGAGAATTGGAATTGTCGAAGAGCTTCGACTTGACCATTGGAGATAGCTTATTGGCCAAGGCTTCCCCTGTTTTACCATCTTCACGTAAATCATCTAACATACATGAAAAATCATAATTAGCTCCATGCGCACTCACCCCTTCTTCAATGGTATTCATTAGGGTTGCTAATTGTTGTTCTCCAATGGACGAATAAACTTGATTGAAAACAGAAGCAATTCGCGCTGCAACAATATGATTTTGTTCTTCAAGGATCACGCCGCCAAAATCTTGCTTTTGTTTTCTGAAAGGCGATATCCCTAGCGGCTTTTGAGCTAAGAAATGTGATTGTGGATCAACCTCTGCGTTAAACTCACTTTCCAAATGGTTAGGTAAGAAGCCATTTGTATAATCAATAACAAGTGAATTACAGTGAGCTTTTGACATCTCCATTAGCAGCCCTTGAATACAATAGGTTTTGCCTTGGCCAGATCTACCAAAAACTATCAGATGTCTATTGGCTAGTTGTGTATTTCCATATTCCCAGTAGATGTCTTGAAATGTATCAAGCGCTTTTCCCAGAAGAACCCTTGAATTGTTGATA
The DNA here is from genome assembly GCF_047778045.1 of Neptuniibacter sp. PT8_73. Lineage (GTDB taxonomy): Bacteria > Pseudomonadota > Gammaproteobacteria > Pseudomonadales > Balneatricaceae > Neptuniibacter. Next base: position 3,321,552 of record NZ_CP180545.1, on the reverse strand, counting down.
TCAAAGTCTTGAGAGAGTTCACTTGTGTCTGGCTCTGGCTCTGGCTCTGGCTCTGGCTCTGGCTCTGGCTCTGGCTCTGGCTCTGGCTCTGGCTCTGGCTCTGGCTCTGGCTCTGGCTCTGGCTCTGGCTCTGGCTCTGGCTCTGGAGTTTCAGGCCTAATCGACACCTCATGCATTATTTTATCGTCTGAAGAAGGCTCTTTGTTGATATGCTCTCTGACTAAATTTTGATGGAAGCAGCGTTTAATAACGTGAGTGTGGGCGCAAACTAGAGTTTTTACTAGCTCTAGTGCATCGGAATTATTAGTGGTTTCATCAAGGGCTTGACGACAAATCTCAGCTAAACCTGCGACATTGATTGGCTCTTTAGATACTAAATTTTGGACGAAGTACAGATTTAATCCTGCGTCATGCCCATGAATTTTCAGAAGGGAAAGGTATAAATACTTATTCAACTCTAATGATAGTTGTCGATTTAAGTATGTTTGCAGGCTTTCTCCTTCTATGATCCTATGCTCATTGTCAATGAAAGCTTTCGCATGGTCCAATATTGCAACTATATCAAGACCTGAAAATGCATTATCTATATGTGCGTAATGTGTTTCATCAACTCGGACTATAGTTTCTTCTGTGAGCAGAGTATCTAGATAGAAAGCTGCATGACCAAGTGTTCCACTTCTGATTTTATCTGCGACAGTATGTTTATTCAGAGGTTGTAGTGATTCTTTGAATAACTCAGCAAGGACCGATTTTTGTGATGCAAGGTTAAAATTCCTATTCAAACTCACCGTGTCGGCATTAGATTTTCCGCTAAAGAAAATCCCTCTAGTTTCTCCATAGGTCCTTACAACATATCGTACTTCAAAGTAGTCCAGTGAAAATTTATGTTGATCGTATATATCCACAGACAAGTTTACAGAATCCCTATTTTCATAGGCATATTCCTGAAGCTTGCCTTTAACGACTTCTAATACATGCTGAATATCATCGCCGTGTAGATTTAAGTAACTCAAGTGGCGATATGACCCCCTGCCATTTTGGTAAATATGTTCCCTATCGCAGGCCATCATGATGGATGGTTCTAGTCGAAGAGTTGTTATTTCAGCGGTACAAATTGCCTTTTCTATAGCCCTATTCTGAATATTTGACCAAGTTTCTCCTAAGGGAAATTCAAGCAGAGTGTTGGCGATTGTTTCAACCTTAGGTAGCTTAAGTGGGTGAACTAAATCGTTGTCTATACTTAGGACACCTTCTTCTTTCCAGCAGAGCACCTGATTTTCAGCAACAGCAAGTTCGATATTCAAATTTTCATGTAAAAACCAAGTGAGATCTTCCAGTAGAGCAGGGGACTTGTGAAGTACCCAGAATTCGTGGAAAACGTCCTTTGATAAGTTGGGAGTGGTGATACTGCGGATTTCATTCTCTTCAAGGCCACAGCATAGCTCAAGGAACATATAAAATTGCTTATCCGCAAAAAACCTTTTCCGTAGGTGAGCGAATAACGGTTCTCTAAGTTCACTGAGGTTTGCCTGAGTGACTGCTTTAATGACGTTTTGAGAAACTGTTAAGTTTGATAAAAAGTTTTGTTTTGCCTTTTTCTCAATCTGCCTGATTCGTTCTCTAGTAATGTCATAATCTTGTGCAATACCTTCCAAGGTACAGTTTTCACAACCTATGCCAAGTCTTCGAGTAAAGACTTCCTTTTCCCGTTCTTTAGCATCGGCTAAATATGCATCTAAGCTGTCGCTCAACTCGAGTTCTAGATCAGGTAAAGAAATATCAAAATCTTCTATAAGATACTTAGCTTTTGCGGCGCTCGAGATTGAGAATTTTCCGCTATTTAGTAGCTCCCTTAACTTCTCAAATTTTTCTAGCTTACTGCGCCCAAAGCCATTCAATTTCAAAAGCTCATGTCCATGTAGAGATATGATATGAGCAACTGTTACTTCTTCACCAAATGATCTGAAAATTACGTTAGTTAGGGCTTTGAATTCTTGTGAGATATTTATGTCTTTCAGAAAAACTACATGCTCACCTTTATCCTGAGGTTTGTTTGGGAGTGCTTGGCCTGATGAGCCCATAGTCGGTAGGTTTTCAGATTCTAGTAGTTCCCTGAGTTTATCAAATTGTTCAAGTTTCCCTCGGCCAAAGCCATTGATTTTCAAAAGCTCTGGTTCGCGGAGAGTAATTACTTCCGCAACAGTTATATCTTCTTCATATGACCTGAGTATCACATTGGATAGAGCTACGAACTCTTGAGGTAAATATAGATCTTTCAGGAAAACGGTGTTCTCATCTTCACTGTTAGGCATGCTTGGATGCTCGTGAACACTATGATTTCCAGAGTTTGTCAGCCAATCTTTTAACCTATAGAAACTGAGTAAAGCAAGCTCGTCATCTCCAATCAGACCTTTAATATCGCGTTCGGTTAAAGCTAGTAAATCATCCGGAGAAACAGGGTGGTTAAGCTTGGCGGTAAGTAAGTAGATGAAATCGGCGAATTCCTCTGGGTAGTCAAATAGAGTTGCCCCATCATCTGTTGGTTCTGTTGGTTCTGTTGGTTCTGTTGGTTCTGTTGGTTCTGTTGGTTCTGTTGGTTCTGTTGGTTCTGTTGGTTCTTGGGGTGGGACGACATCTTGTTCAGCTATTGGGGGAGTCTCTTCGTTAAGGGCCGTATTTACTTTAATAGGACTTGTTGCTTCGGAAGCAAGGTCATTAGCTTTTTCACTTTCTAATGAAGAGCTCGGTTTATCTTCAAGTACCGATGCAGTGCTTTTTGTCTGGGTTAGTATGTAAGGTGCTAGTTCTGGCCTCTCAGTCGTATTGGTTAGCTTACTTGAAAGCGTTTCAAGGTCCTGTGTCTGCAGGGCTTTCATTAGACCAAAAGGAATTTCTAGGGTTAAAACATTTGTTGCGGCATCGATGTCGACCGTGAGGCGCGAGGTTTCCTTGCTGTTGTTAAAGGCAATAACAATAGCAGATACATAATTATCGATTGAGTGGATATCATAGGTGCCTTGTTGATATAACTCTCTGTTTTCTGAAATTTCCTTAAAATAGTCACTAGGGAATATTTTATATAATTTGAAACGCTCAATCTGCGACATAACGTGTTGAATGAACAGAGATCTATAAACTTGACCTTTGAAAGTATCAGCGGCTAACAGCTTGACCATGTGATTAGATAGTTCGTAGGCCTGCTTAATAGCTTTTGTAAAGTCGTTGCCTTTCTCTCTGGTTTTCACTTCAAGGGGCAATAAGTAGATTGCTTGACCTTTTAATCCCACAAACAGTAGGTCATCACTCATCACACCAGACTTTTTATTCTGTAGGCGAACCGAGAAATCAGACTCTTTAATTTTTAAGCCAACATTACCGGTAACTCGTATTAACTCCGCAATAGATAATGGAACCCAAGTGATGTCACTGTGTAAGAAAAAGCTGGCTAAGAATTTATAGGCAGCGACTATACCTTCTTTTTCTTTTAACTGTTTCTCGTTGAACTTTGACTGAGGTTTGCCAGCAGCCTTAATTATATCTAGGAGCCACTGACCACTGATTGCGTTGAATGAGCTTATTAACTCATTAGTGCTATCATTTAAGAGCCCTTTATAAAGTGAAATCCTTGAAGATACAGTGATTGCATCATATGCCACGGAGTTTGTGTATTGATCGGAGTAGTGCACTAAAACTGTGTTTTTATCGTCGAAGAAATCTAAAGTTACTTTTGGATCAATAACACAAGTCCATATACTAGTGTCATAAGACGCTGTCAGTTGGTCTTTGAAGCTGTCCTTTACGGCTAATACAGGTACTACACCTTCAATGTAAGATGAGGATGGGTCCTTCATAGGTTTGAGAAGTGAATTGTATTTCTCAGCGATAGCAACCAGGTGATTGCTATCTTCTATGCCATTTAAGCCGAAACCTGTGTAGTAGTTGTTGTTTTCGAGATAAGATGCTTCACCGGAGATTAGTCCCTGACATGAAATACCTGACTTGGCATTCCTAACTTGTTTTTCCTTGATTTCAACCTTTTCATTATTCTTAAAGAAAGCAATATGGGAATACTTTAGCTTTGAAGATCCAGTTGATTTGCTATAGGTTAACTTCTCACGAAGAATTGCCAAAAGCTCATCTGTAACGTCCGACTTTTCCTTTTCTGAATTTCGAACTAAATCTCTTTGTCTATCTAGATCACTTGCCTCAGCAAAAAAGTCAAAATAAGTTTCGTATAAGCTGTCATCATATAAATTTACGTGTATATGCTTCGCTTTTTGTTTCTGCTTCCTGTAGTAGTCAACGATGCCCTTAAAGATGAATTGGTTTGTCTGATTGTGTATCGAGTTTATAATCAGAGGAGAATCGTAGTTGTCCCGGAACAACATTTCGAAACAACTTGTAAAATCGTTGATTTTTTCATGGACTAGTTTACTTACGAAGCTGATATTACTTTTCTTCTGAGGAGTGATCTTTAACCACAGCTTGTTTTGAGAATGAGGGGTGGTAAAGGCGTAATCATAAATTGGATCATAAATGATAGGCAGCAGGCCCGATGGTGTCAGCTTATCTAAAGTAGTTGCTGGTAGTTCTGCTATTCCACCATCATTTGATTTTAAAACTAGCTGATATGCATATGCTAGGCAAAGAGGATGGTATGGTGTTAACCAGTCTGTGGGATGCTGTTCTTTCTCAAAGCTTCCATGAAAAACGCCGAATTTAAGTAAATTTCTATATCTAGCGTTAAGTGATCCTTCAGGAATTATTCCCAATTCTTCACGAATAAGATCAAGTAGAGAGCTGACAATTCTTTGAAGTTCTATAGGCCAGCTTGTAAGTGATAGTATTGTTTCGTTATTTTTAAGCCATTCATAAAGATTTCTATAAGCAAGGGCAACTGAAGGGAAATCAGTTGATATTGATTCTATGGATAGCCCTGACCCTGTTGATTCGTCATAGTAAAGGTATTCTTGATCAAGCAGTAGATGCTCAATTCGACAGATTCCCTTGGCATTGACAGATAACTCCTTTTCCTTGCCTGCGACGATAACCCGCTGTGTGTCGCTGTTGTACTTAGCATTCCCTTCAATAGTTTGGATTTGCTTTGCCCTATTGGTATCCAAGACACCAGGCAGTTTTACAGCATCTAAAGAGACTTTGCCTGTGACACGGACAGGTAAATTGTTTCCATGATGTTCAAGAGTGATTTCTGACGAAATTTCTTTCTCGAGATACGGGCCAAAGTTGATGGATCCAAATTCAGTCAGTTTTACACTAGTTGTCGTGTGCTCAACTAGGCACTCGGAGCTAATTTCAGGGCGAAGCTGTATTGGGGCCGTAACATTTTCAATTAAGACGAGTCCTCTGTTACGTTTAAACTCAATACTGAGTTTTTCAAAAACTCTATGTAGGTTAAATGAGGAATTGTTGATCAAGAGAAAGTTAAACTGGAAGTTTTCAGAACTACTTGGTCGGTTTAACTTAATTTGAAACGTCTTTGGGGAACCGTCAAAATTAATTTGAGTGGCAATGATGCTCTGGTGCTCGTGATTACTAACTCTAAGCCCTGTGTGGTGTTCCTGATAATCACCAACAATTTTTACTTGATCTGATCTTAAGAGAGGGTCCCCTTTGTTGAGTCGTATTTTGAGGTCTAATAAGCCAGGTTCTTCCTCGATGAGAACAGAAATTTTCTTGTACTTGGCTCCTGAGCTCCCTTCACGTTTGTATGTGGTGTGGTTGTTCCCATTTACCTCTATGGAGCTCAAGTCAATTTTTCGGTCTTTGTTTTTGAGTAGTTCTTGCTCTACAGAGCTATAGTCAAGAGACTTCCATGTGTCTTGGTTCTTTCCTGTAAAGTTGTCACGAATGAATTTTTCACCAAGGCCGAGAGTTTCAAGCCGCTCGACAAGTTCTGGCTCATTATCTGAGAATTTAGATACATGGCTGCTGATTTGAGCATATAGTGTGGAGTTTGGTTTTACATCGCCAAGAATTTCTCTTTTACTTTCTACATCAAACAATCTTTTGTCTTGGAATAGCCCCTGTCTCTGAAAATCGACGGTTTTTTCTATGATAGATTCATATAAAGAAGAGCAGCCAAATACACTTAAATTTTGTGCCAATACGTCAACAAGCTGCTTATCACTTAACACTTCTATCAGGGTGGGGTAAGGGTGCTCCTTTGTGTAAGGAGTTAACTGATTATGTACATATTCAGGAGTATATACTTGTCCAGGAGAGCTTAAACTTTGGCAACTAGTGAGAATAGTATCTAAGGAGCTGTTGTGTATAACGAATAATACAGCACGTTCAATATCATTAAGGGCATCTCTAACATTGGCAATGAAGTCTTCATTGTATGTGTCTCTAGCCTCTTCACCATTTAGGTGGAGCATTACCAATAATTTGAATTTATTATCAGTCTCTACATATTGAACAGGGACATCATCGATGCGTAGCTCTTTAAAACCATCATTGTAAGCGTTGAAGGCGTTATACAGCCTCTTCGACTGCTCAGGATTAGAACAGACATAATGAAACTTATTCTCGTTTTCCGTGTTGGTATCAATATATTCACATAACAGAGATACTAGGAACTGTTCAAATGGTACTTTTGACATAAACTGCATCTCCGCTATCGCTTAGCTTTTCAATGTTTCCAATATTTTCGTAGATTTTAAGAAGAGATCTTTTTGTTTTTAAATCAAAATAAATCCCTCTTTTTCTAAAGCCCTCAATTACATCGTCAATCAGTAATTTTTTTTCTTTCCCGATTATGAGGTTGGTTATTAGCAATGCAGTTTTTGTACTTAATTGAAAGTACCAGCCCCCAGCAGACTTTCTATCTGACTTGAAATTCTTTGCAAAGACATCTTTGAATGTGGTGACTATTTTGTCATTTGCATCAGATCTGGTTGATGTTTTACTGGATTTCTTGAACAGCTGTTTATGATAATAGAGACCATCATTGATGGATTCTTCTATGCTAGCTCGCCGTCCATTGAAATCAATTTCGAACTTAGAACAAATGAGCTCATTCAGCTCATTGATATTATCGATGTATTGAGATGGGATGTTGGAGTTTGTTAACTGCCAGATCGGCAACTCAGAAAGTAATTCTAAATACCCCAAATGTGAAAATACGTCTAACCCTAGACCGTTATGGTTAGCTAATATGCTTTTATAACCTTTAATATTACACTCATGCCTTTCTTTACTCGCTTTCTCTGTCTCAAGGATAAAGAAAACTTCTCGGCTCTGAGGCTGTGTAAACCTTGAATTTATAGAACCTAGGTGTACAGATAGCTGGGTTAGATATAAGAATGTGTAAAGTTCAATAAAGTGGGAGAAATCTTCTGATAACCAATTTGCATTTGAGGATAGCAGCTTTATATCATTTTTAAACAAGTCAGCCATAAATGGTAGATAAGAGTGATCTGTAATCTGGCCTGAGTTTTCATTGCAGCGATTCTTTATACAGTTGTTAATAAGTTCTTCTACAAAGTTAACGCCTGAAAAATCTATGCTGGCAGGCTCCATACCGGACAACATCGAACCAAATATTGAAATTGCGGTTTTGGTTCTAGCTTTAGGTTTATCATTGCAAATTAGCTGAAGGTAAGGAGAAAATAGCGATAAAGAGGCCTCGTTAAGATACACTTCATCTACTAGATTCTTAAGTTCTCGAGTCTTACGCTGCGATGACATATCGTCAAGAATAGACTCAAACAACTGGTCAGTAGTTTCTATTGCCAGCTCTAAACCAAGAACTTTTTCATAGATACTTTTATACACCAAAGGCCAGTTTAAATTTTGATCTTTAGGGACGTCCGGGCCTATTGGTAAATACCTAGAGGCATTGTTGCTATAACTTTTCTTGTTTTTAAAGAGTTCTATAGAACTTTGTATGTTATTTAACACTGCAAGCTCCTTTTAGAGTATATCCTCGATTTCCTTTTCTTGCTTCAGCATAAAAAATGTCTAATTCATCTTTCTTATATACTTTGACCTCTTCTGACTTGGAGGACGCTAATATAATGTCACGGATGAATTCATCTAGTTTTGCATATGAGTTAAGGAGATTTCTATTTGGAAGAAAACCACTTTTTATTCTTTCAACTAGCGAAAGTAAATTTATATCTAAATCTAGAGAAATCGTGTTTTTATCATTTATTATGAACGGTAAAGTAAGAAACTCAGGGTTTACGGATTTTGAATTTTCAATTTCTTCAATATCCAAGTAAATTTCTAGCTTGTTACAGACGAAAAAGCCATCAAGATCCCTGCATATAATGTAGCCGTTGAGATCAATCGGTGCAGATCGATTGATATATTTTATTACAGAAGGCAAAAAACTATCGTCTATTATTTCCGATAATATGTCTTCATTACTTTCACTGATTAAGTCTAGTTTGAAAATTCTATGAAGCGATAAATACTTGCTTTGAATAGAATTACAGTGAATCCTGGATAGTAAGCTTGCAGGAAATTTTTCTGCTATGGAATCTGAAACTATGCTCGCTAGCCTTATTAGGCCGTAGTTAGAAAGATTTATCCCGGAAATAGTATTTAGGTAATATGAACAATCAATAGTTTCTTGATTTAATGATTTTGTAGCTTTGGATAATAAAAAATCATCTAGATATCTGCTTCTTTTCTTGATTGGGTCATGGGAACAAATTTTCAATGAAATATCATTGTCGAGATTGGAAAATAAATTTCCAATTAGACCGTCACTATTATCTGTCGTAATTAGTTTGTAGATAAAATCAACAAAAGTTCGTGGGACCAGGAATTGCTCATCGTATAGCCTGATTGAACCGACCAGATTCACTATGCCCTTTTTAATTCTATCGTCGCTTAGCAGTTTGAAGTTTTGAGCATGTGAATGGCCTAGAGATTCATCTTTTATGTAAGCTTCCCAGAAAGGGTTGCCGTTTTCTGGGGCCGTTAGTTTATCTAAGAATTTTTTGATAAATGCTGAAGATATCTCTTCATTTTCAAAACTTACCCTTGGATAACTTTCAAAATCATAAAATGAAGCCTTTCCCGTCTTAAATCCCTTGATGTGTCTGTTTTGTAGAAACTTTTCCAGGTGATCTTTAATGTTCTGGTGTTTCTCTGAACCAAATTTGATGAATTTTTGCATCATCCCAATGTTGATTCCTACCGCTAGTGTAAAACCGGAGGAATTGTATTCATCAAATAAATTATCTAAGCAGTCAATCGCTGAACCATGTTGCGTTTTGCTATGTGTAGCATCGAGATGAAATTTTATATGGCTGAAATTTGGATCTTTGCATGCTTTGGTTAGAATTTCAGACTTACCGTCACCTGAACTACCGCACAGAAATAACAAATCTCCTTCTTGTGAGTTTTCTAGACCTGCATTGAACTCCGTGTCTATGTCAGACGTTACATACAGATAGTCTTTCGAGCGCTGCTGCTGGTCCGGAACACCAGTTCTTAGAGTGGAGACTGAATACGGTGAAGATTTTGATAGAACTGATAGAGCCTTCCTTAGGTGCATGTGATATCCATTTATAAGGTAGTAGAGCCAATTTCCCGACCCAACCTTACGTTTCTAGATACCATAGAAATTTTGATGTAGAAGAGTCGTTTCCCTAGCTATCAGATTAACATGCTTTTTATGTGGTTAGGAACTATCTACTTGTTTGATAAGGGGTATGAGCAATGCAAGTTACACGTTAATGGTTATTAACGTGGCTTTTTATTTTGGAATAGCTGTTGCCCAATAACGGAGGCTCTCTTCTGATACTTGTCCCATGCTTTGACCGATAGCGATCACCGCGTGCTGGAATGCTTTAGCTTGCTCTAGATTTGAACACAGTGCCAAACTTTGAATGATGCGGGATATTCTCAGGTGATTGTGCCCACCTCGTTTCAGCCAGATGTGCTGTCGCATATTTAAGCTTGGTTGAGCAATTATTTGGTCTTCATGTTCCTCTAACCCAAAGAAATCTAGCATTACGCGGTATGACTGTAGTTGTTGTTTAAGCTGAATGTTTGATTTGAACGCCTCCATGTCCCCAAATGTAAGGTAGGGAGCGAAGCTGTTCCTTTTGTGGGTTTTATCTATTGGGAATAGCCACTGAACATAGTCATGTGTGTGTTCCAGCCAGAAATGATCTAGCTGCCAAAGATCACTGATGTACCGGCCTTTATGATCAGGTGCTTCTCCAAGCATAAATTCTACAATTCTCGACATGAATCTTATTCCTCAGTTACCGCATCATGGTATCTGAGGCTGCTCTTTTCCTCACCTCATTAGGAGTAATCCTCGTAGGAAAAGCTGGAATTTGATATAATGATAATAAGAATCATTAGCTTTTATTGATGATTCTTTCGACCAACTTAGTGCAGTGTCCAAGTTAATACACTGCTCCTTCCTTTAATAAATTCATCTGTGTGAACTCTGTCCGGTATAGCCGGAGGCATTCGCACGCCTATAAAAAGGTATCGATATGATTATCAAAAGAGAAACAACCGCATTCGAGCTTGGCAGCAAGCTTGTAGAGCTCTTGCATGATGAGCTACTGAAGTCAGATAAACCGTGTGTAGGTCCGGTGATCTTGAACTTTCGAGATCCATCATATTCAGCGGAAACTGGAGGCTATCGACCAGTAGAAATCAGTATTGATCAGAGTGGTGAGGTTCAGTACATCACCGAGTTTACTTACTTCGGTATTCAGCCGTTCGCTGAACTTGGTAAGTCTTCAGATTTCGATTTTTCAGAACGTAGATTCCAGAATGAATATCACGCTTATCCAATCACTGAACACGGTGTAGAGAGCTATTACAGACTGTGGGAACAGAACTTCTGTAGTTACACAGAGATGGGGGTGTTTGACGTGAAGATCTCGGTAGAGGAGAGCAGCTATGTGTGAAGTGAATCCTCTAACACAAGGTGAGCTGGATGAGTATTGCGGTCAGTATGCTCTGATTAACGCACTCAGATATTTGAGGCCTAAGCTGAGCGAAGAGGAACAGCGCTCACTATTTGCGGAGTGCTTGGCAAGTGTGACTGAATTCCGTAAAGGAAAGCGTAGTGCTCGTGTCACCTATGGTCTGGCAGGTGAAGAATTAGAAACTCTAATGAATATGGTGTTCCCTGAATACAGCATCGGCTTTCGGGCGCTCGTTGACGATACTAATGTGCCTTGTTGGACTATATTCACCTACTGGCGGGCAATCTCAAACTTCTTCGAGCGAGCAGATGATCGAGGTGTGGTCATTACGCGCCTGAAAGGTATGAGCAACCACTGGACAGTAATCTGCAGTATTAATAATGAAGAGATAACGCTGTTTGATTCCACCTACCTAGAAAAACTGGAGCGATCTGACTGTTGTATCTCTGAAGAAGATGGTGAGCATTACTACCAGCTCAGCGTCTACGAAACCTACCTCGTTTACCTCCGCGACTAATAACTCAATCTAACGCAATTTTTACAGGTACTTAGTGTGCCTTGGCCCACTAATGCCTGTTGTAAGGGGAATATTATGAATGCAAAAGAAATATCAGCAGTGAACTGCTATTTGATGGCATTAGCACCGTCAGGTCGACGTTCTATGAAAAGCCAGCTAACGCAAGTGGCTCAGTTGCTCGGTGAAGAAAGTATTGATGAAATTGACTGGCATAAGCTGGAGTATCAACAGCTGGTCTTCATTCGGTCCAAGCTTCAGGAAGAAGAAAAATCTGTTAACACGATTAACACAACGATGGCTGCTATCCGTGGTGTAGTGAGAACCGCGTTCAAAATGGAGTTGGTTTCTGCAGAACATCTAGCACGTATCTGCCAACTGGAAAGTGTCCGTGGTACAGCTAAGAAAGGTGGTATTGCGCTCAGCCTGGAAGAAAGCCGGAAGCTAGTTAGAAAAGCAGCTGATGCTGAGGGGCCGAAAGGTGTCAAAGATTCTGCGGTATTGATGCTGATGATAACTACGGGCCTTCGTCGTTCAGAGGTTGTTGCGCTTAACCTCGATAGCTTTGACTTTGATCGGCGCCGCGTATCGATCAAGGGTAAGGGCGGTAAGGTCAGGTACCATGACATCAGCGGCGTAACGTTAAAACGACTTAAACGCTGGGCCATTGAGCGGGGTGATACTGATCCTTCATCACCATTCTTTACCAAGGTGCTCAAGCAAGGTGTGTCGGATAAGCGGATTACCGTTAACTCAGTCTACAGGCTGGTGAAGAAACAGGGAGAATCAATTGGCATTAAGGGCTTGAGGCCACACGATCTGAGGCGGACCTATATCTCTCTGTTATTAGAGCAGGGAAATGATCTCAGTCTGGTATCTAAGGCTGCAGGGCACGCTAATGTTAATACCACCACGCGTTATGACAAGCGGCATGTGAATGCTCAGACAGAGGCTATGAGAACACTAACAGACAGCTTAGGCAAGGGATTAGGACTGTGATTGATACCTGCGATTTCCTTAACGCTATGGACAAGATAGATACTGGCTTTCGAGAACTGATGGACCTACTGAAAGAACATGATTTCCCAGAGGTGAGCAACGGTGTGCGTCATTATTATGTTGAGGATGGAAAGCTGCCGTTTCATGAAGCTCAGCAGTTCGATCGCCCTGATGAGTTTCTGCAGGCTCTGTTGGACATGTTGAAGGTACAATTTGAGCCTTGGCCGATCGGAACTTTCTTCCTCAATAGTAACGTTATGGCCTATCTGGCTGGCACTATCGAACAGCGAAGTTTTAGCTTCAATTATGCGTCTATTACCAGCGAATCAAAGGCAGGTTTCACAGGATTCTGGCTGACCGTAGTAGAGCCTTATTTGAATAAGCTGGATATACCGTTTAGCGATGGTCAGTTCTTTGTTGTGGTCACAGTGGGATCGTGTAATTACACGTTAAGCCTAGTTGAAGAGGTGGATAGTGTTCTTGGATCCGGTATTAGTCTGGCGTCTGCCGTGAAGGCTGTAGTAGGTGCTGGAAACGAGGCTCAGAACATAGTCTGTGGTTATGCGCTAGAGGAGGGGCTTGATAGCAGCATGAGAGTATCTGTGTGGAGTATTTTGTAGTTTGAGTTGAGGGCTAGATAGCCCTCCATTTTTTGTTTTTACCGAGGTGGTTTCAATAGCCTGCGTTTTATTTTTCGGCATAGCTTAGGCCAGTCATCCACTAGGTGATCAAAGTTAATCTGAGCGTAGATTATCTTGTCTATAAGTTCCCTTCTTTTCTTGCGTGTTTTGCTACTTTTATAGCGCTTAATTACTTTTTGTAGACCGTGGATTGAAACAGCATCAATGAAATTTTGTTCATCAGCGTTCAATTTGTCGGGTACGGTATCTAGTAACGCTACATTCAAAGTGCTCAGTAGGGCAGGTATTGCCTTGAGCTGCTTTTGAGAAGTTTTTTGCCGTAGTTTTAGTTCAATACGGGTTTTTTCATCATGGCTAAAGTCAAAATCTTCGAGAGTTTTCCGGCCTGGCGTAGTGTCCACTATTTGTACGTATTTGTTATAGATAGAAATTTGTTTCCTGCTACCTTTGGCGCCGAAGCTGAGTGTTTCAAATGCATTTCCTGAACCATATATTTTAAATTTGGTGGTGCCTAGTGCTTCTGCAATTATCTGGTTTATGTTGATATCCAGAAGATCGATACATAGGTCTACACGGCTGTAATGGCCGTATTTCATATATGATAAATGCTCGCCGTTAAATAGCTCCATCATGATGCTATGCATATCGTACCAATCATCTTTAGTCATTTTGGATGGGTTGAAATCCAAATAGCTGAAAGACTTTGTTTTCTTACTTCTTGGTTTAAGGCATATCGTGATACAGGCACCACTTCCATTGGGTAATGTCATGCGGAAACAGTGTTTGTAGCGCTTCCATAGATCTGGCCGGTCTACTGCTTTGGTTAGAAGCTTACTTTTGAGCATATATTTGGAGGTTTTTAAGATGACAGTTTCCTTATCATCAGGAATAGGAAAGCAATAGCTTAGGCCATCAATACCTAGCTTGGTCTGTGCAGGGGATAGGCATGGAATACTGTCATTGCACTCTATTAGAGTCTTAATGTTTTCGATTTTTTTGAAGGAATTCATGTTTTGATAATCTCATTTTCTATGTAGGATGCATGTGGCAAGTCGCCAATTGTCGACTTACCACTTGTCGCTTATTTGTTTGCTAGGGCATCAATCGCTAGGTGCAGAAGCTCAGCAAGATCATTGCCTTCAGCTTTTTTGATAACCTTTTTTAAAGCACTCTTATCTTCAAGCAGTTTTTGTGTTTCACGTCGCTTTTGAAGCTCTTGGAATGATTGCTTTATGTCATCGGCGGTAGGTTTTTTCTTTTTCTTCGTCGCGTTCTTCCATATCCAACGAAGCTCTTTGTCAGAGCAGGTCTTGAACTTAATGGAGCGTAACGAGCTTTCAGAAACAGTCCCAAACTTCAAACTGTTTGCTTTTTCGAAACGCGCGGTGTTGAGCTCGCGGAAAACTGTTGAACGGTTCAAGAATGGTATGTACACCTTACAAAATTGGTTGAAAGTGTCGCTAACTTTATTCCAGTGTTTCTCCTCGTGAATCTCGTAAATAGTGATACGAAATTGTTCGCGTGTAGAATGTAAGGTTGCTATACCGGAAACTAGGCGGTCATCTAGATCTTTATATAGCTTGTCATTACGAAGCTCTTTTTTAAGCTTCGAGAGGTTTGTCGGAAGTTGTGCTCTTAGCGTTGCAATCATTGGTTTCTCTCGATTTGTGTTAGTTAAAGTTAAGCGTGGCTTGTTCGAGTTCCATTCGAGGAAGGTTCTCTACCCATTGTTGAATTTCTTCCGCGTGCCAACGGATGTTTCTGCCTTTTTTAGAGGCAATGGAAATTCTCCTGCCTTTAGATATCTTCTGATGGAAGATTCGCTAAAACCGATTTGGTGGGAAACTTGGTTTAGTGTCAGTAGCTTTGACATAGCTGCTCCGTTTCATGTCTGTCTGAATATGGAGCGAATGATATGAATGAGAGAAAGCTTTTGGAATGAAATGGTGGCTCAATATGCGGGCAAGTAATTTCTAAGTTTTTTGTTTATGTTTCTAAGCTCCCATAAGACAACATGTTCATCATGAAGATCTGGTTCAAATAAAATATCGTGTTTGTGCTGGGAGGAGTCCAGTCCAAAAACATTGATGGCCATCCTGTGGTAAGTTGCTGTTTCAAAATCGCTTCGGGTTATGAAAGGGCGGGATCGTTTGGGAGGCTTGTTTGATGCGTGTGAAGGTCGTGCAATAGAAATAATTGCTTTAAGTTTCCGGCCTTCCATGATGCCGTGTTTTTCTTTGAGGTAATCGGCAATAATCTCTCTGCTTGGGTATTTTCTTGTTGTGAAAATTTCAGAGTGGGACCAGAACTCATAATAAACATCTATGGTTGCTTGAATGGGTTTTGGTAGTTTTGAGAAATCTACGGTGTATAGGTTTCTATTGAACCCTTTATTAAGGGTCGCTTGGGAGGTTTTCTTGATGCCTGTGTATGCTTCAAAGCACAGTGCGTTGAGTCTTGTGATTAAGCTGAGTTGGATAACAGTGCTAAGGCCTGGATTTAATTTGAAAAACTGAATAAGGCTTTCTTCACTAGGCTGCTCTTTAGTTTGTCTGTCATAGAAAAAAGCAAAATACAGAACGCAGGCTTGGTATATCTTACTTGGCAATAGATTATGGTGGCAGATGGATTTGATGTAGCTCTCTTTGTTCTGTTGAGGAGTCGCAGGAATTGCGAGGTTGTATAGATGTTCTTTCTTAATTATTAATTCACTAACCAAGATCTCAGTAGGTGTCTCTAATATGAAAGAGTTATCGATATTGCTGGGATCTTGGAATTGAAAAATAGTACATGGTTGCTCTGGGTGGTTAATCAGTTGTGATAGGTCTCTCGGGTGAACCAAGCTGTAGCCCGTTTCAATACGTTGATTCCCGCCGTCGATGTCGAAGTGTGTATTTGGATAACCATTGGCGTTGGTTGAGTAATCTTGAGTGGCCTCCATGTACTCGACATTAATACCTCTTATTGAGTAGGCATGGTCTGATTTGTCTACCCAGATTTGAAGATTGTTGTTTCTGCCTGCATGTAAAATATCTTTGACTGATATTTCTAGCTTCTCGGCGCAGGTCGAAATAGATTCAAAAAATAATGCGGGTATTGTAGGCCTCTTCATATTATTACTTCATTTGCATGTGATGCCGGATGAAGCAATTTGGAATAGTTATCTTAAGTCGTCAAGTGGAGCTGCTGCTAATGGTTATTAATGGGTAGGGAATGATTTAGAAGCTGTTTGCATGAGTTGTGGCGCCATTTTCTTTCATGGGGCTTCATAAGAATTCGCGGATAAGTGTAGCCTAAAATGTAGCTTTTATTGCTTGGTCTTATTAGGTTGTTGATTTCTATGTGTTTAGTACTGTTGCATCATTGGGGTGTGGGTAGTCGCTGCTTGTTTGGTCATAGAGATATTAATTACTAAATGATGAAATAAAGAGTTGTTACGCAAACTTAACTTGAGGCATTGTACGGTAAATAAAGCGGCTTAAATAGTTTGAATAGGGTGGATCAGTATGCAATTACCGCTGACGGATATCGCTGAAAAATTACAGGCAAATAATTTGTTTATCGCAACAGCTGAATCATGTACTGGTGGTTGGGTTGCTCAGGAGATAACGGCAATCCCTGGTAGTTCCGCTTGGTTTGATTGTGGCTTTGTTACATACAGTAATATGTCTAAGCAAAAGATGCTTGGAGTATCAAAAGATACGTTAGAGCAATATGGAGCAGTGTCGGCTGAAGTGGTTACTCAAATGGCTATGGGTGCTCTCGAAAATAGTGATGCGCATATATCAGTTGCGACCAGTGGTATTGCTGGGCCGGCTGGTGGAAGTAAAGACAAGCCGGTAGGTACTGTATGGTTTGCGTGGGCAGAGCAAGGTAAATCAGTTAGAACAAAAAAATACTGTTTTGAAGGTGACCGTGAATCAGTTCGAAAACAAGCAGTTAGCGTGGCGTTAGAAGGGATTTTGCAGAACTTATCTGATTGAGGGTTGCAATCCGGAAAACTTGTGAAATAATACTGTCCATACATACAGTGTTTTGCGCGGTAATTAAGATGCGCACAATATGAATTTAGAGAAAGTAGGGTCGAAGATGGACGCAAATCGCAAAAAAGCATTAGACGCAGCGTTAGGTCAAATTGAAAGGCAGTTTGGTAAAGGCGCAGTGATGCGTATGGGGGATCAGCCTCGTGAAGCGATTCCATCTGTTTCTACTGGCTCCCTTGGTCTAGATATCGCACTTGGCATAGGCGGATTGCCGTATGGCCGTATCGTTGAAATTTATGGTCCTGAATCATCTGGTAAAACAACCCTGACATTACAGGTTGTAGCGGAAGCTCAGAAGCAGGGTAAAACCTGTGCCTTCGTTGATGCTGAGCATGCGCTAGATCCTATTTATGCAGAGAAGCTAGGCGTTGATGTAGATAGCCTGCTGGTTTCACAGCCAGATACAGGTGAACAAGCGCTAGAAATTACAGATATGCTAGTTCGCTCTAACGCAGTTGATGTAATTATCGTCGATTCTGTAGCTGCTTTGACTCCGAAAGCAGAGATTGAAGGTGATATGGGTGATTCTCATGTTGGTCTTCAGGCTCGTTTGATGTCTCAAGCGCTACGTAAGTTGACGGGTAATGTTAAGAGCTCCAACTGCTTATTAGTATTCATTAACCAAATTCGTATGAAGATTGGGGTTATGTTTGGTAACCCTGAGACGACTACAGGTGGTAATGCGCTTAAATTCTACTCATCTGTTCGTTTGGATATTCGCCGTACCGGTGCTGTTAAGAAGGGTGATGAGGTCGTTGGTAACGAGACGCGTGTGAAGGTTGTTAAGAACAAGGTTTCACCGCCGTTCCGTCAGGCTGAGTTCCAGATTATGTATGGTGAAGGTATCTACCATATGGGCGAAGTTATCGACCTAGGTGTTAAAGAAGGTTTGGTTGATAAGTCGGGTGCTTGGTATGCCTACAATGGCGATAAGATTGGTCAGGGTAAGGCTAATGCATCTAAGTTCTTGGAAGAAAATCCTGAGATTGCGAATGAAATCGAGACAGAACTACGTAATCGCTTGCTTTCAACTCCGACACCTAATGAAGGGGACGCCGAAGACAAAACTGAAAGCCTTGATCTGATTTAAGGCGCTAAGCTAGCACAGGAAAACCTCCGTCTATAGATGGAGGTTTTTTCGTTTAAAGAGGGTTGGTTATGGATGAGAATCCTAATAAAGAAGCATGGAGCAAGGCAATTCAGTTACTGTCACGGCGGGAATATTCTTATAAAGAATTAAGCCAGAAGCTCGCTCGTAGTGTCGAGGGGGCGGATCTAGATAGCGTATTACAAAGTCTAGAGGAGGAAGGCTACCTATCAGATCAGCGCTTTTGTGAAAGCTTTGTACGCATGAGAGTGGGGCAAGGTCATGGTCTTATAAGAATACGATTTGATTTAAAACAGAAAGGTATAGCTTCGGAATTGCTTGCTAGTTGCTTAGAGGATTTAGATATAGATTGGTTTGTCCAAGCTGAGGAGCTTTATCGGCGTAAATATAGAGAGCCTCTAGCTGGAAAAGACTTTAAAGAGCGCAGTAAGCGCATGCGCTTTATGAGTCAACGTGGATTTTCCATAGATGAGATTCAGTTTGCTATAGAGCAAGTCGCGAACGATGAATATTGAGATGTTATCGTTATATATTTCAAAGGGTTAGGTTTTTCTTTGCCTGAAGTTAAGCAGGTTTTTTCTTCGCAATACAGATAATCGCTACCTATCTTAATCTGAAATCAAACAGATTATTCTTTGTCTATTTAGTACGAATAGGCCCATTTCTGAAAAAGATTCGAACAATTTTCGCTCACGATATATAATGTCGCGCCCATAATTTGTGGTGATTTTGCGCTGTTGGTAGGCAAGTGAGGCTTGCTGATGGCTTTACCAGAATGGATACGCATACGGTTCATCTAATGAAATATATGACAAGTGCCGAGATTCGTCAGGCTTTTCTAGATTACTTTAACCAGCAAGGACATGAGGTTGTAGCAAGTAGCTCCCTTATTCCTGCTAATGATCCTACCCTGATGTTTACAAATGCGGGGATGGTACAGTTCAAAGATGTGTTCTTGGGCACTGATAAGCGCAATTACACACGAGCGACAAGCTCCCAGCGGTGCGTACGTGCTGGTGGTAAGCACAATGACCTTGAAAACGTAGGTTATACAGCGCGTCACCATACTTTCTTTGAAATGCTTGGGAACTTTAGTTTCGGCGATTATTTCAAGAAAGATGCAATCAACTTTGCTTGGACATTTCTGACTGAAACGCTAGGCCTTCCAAAAGAGCGCCTATGGGTGACAGTTCACCATTCTGATGAAGAAGCTGAGCGTATCTGGAAAGAGGAAGTTGGCGTAGATCCAGAGCGTTTCTCCAAATTGGATGAAGATAACTTCTGGTCAATGGGTGATACAGGGCCATGTGGTCCATGTACTGAAATCTTCTTCGATCATGGTGCTGATGTATGGGGTGGCCCTCCAGGTAGTCCTGAAGAAGATGGTGATCGCTACATCGAAATCTGGAACGTTGTATTTATGCAATACAACCGTAGTGCTGATGGTGAAATGACACCACTTCCAAAACCATCTGTTGATACAGGTATGGGCCTAGAACGTATCGCTGCGGTTATGCAGAACGTTCACTCTAACTACGAAATTGATATGTTCCAGAATCTGTTGAAAGCCACTGCTGCGGCTGTTGGTACAACAGATATGGATAATAAATCGCTACGTGTAATTGCAGACCATATCCGTTCTTGTTCCTTCCTTATTGTTGATGGTGTGCTGCCATCAAACGAAGGCGCAGGCTATGTTTTACGTCGTATTATTCGTCGAGCTGTACGTCACGGTAACAAGCTAGGCGCTAAAGGTGCGTTCTTTAATCAGCTGGTAGCCGCGTTGGTGGCAGAGATGGGCGAAGCTTATCCTGAACTAGCTGAGAAGCAGGCTCAGGTTGAACGTGTTCTTCTAAAAGAGGAAGAACAGTTTGCGAAGACGCTTGATCACGGTATGCGTTTGCTGCAGGAAGCGATTGATAATCTGGATGGCACTGTTATTCCAGGTGAAACAGTATTTAAGCTATATGATACTTACGGTTTCCCGCATGACCTAACAGCTGATGTTGCTCGTGAACATGAGCTCACAATTGACGAAGAAGGCTTTGAGCGTGAAATGGAAGCTCAGAGAGAGCGTGCTCGTGCGGCAGGCAAATTCTCAGTTGATTACAACGATGCTATCAAACTGGACGGTGAAACTAACTTTACCGGTTATGAAAACCTGGCTGGCGAAGCATCTTCAGTGGTTGCCTTATTTAAAGAAGGTGAGCCTGTAGATGAGCTTAAAGCAGGTGAAACAGGTTTGGTGGTTCTTGATGAAACACCTTTCTATGCTGAATCCGGTGGCCAGGTAGGTGATACAGGTGTATTAGCTGCTGTTAACGGTTCCTTTGCGGTTAATAACTGTACGAAAGAGGGTAAAAACAACCTGCATCACGGTGCTGTTGAAAATGGTTCTGTGAAAGTGGGTGATAAGGTTGCTCCTCAAGTTGATTCCGAACGCCGTCAGGCGATCGCGCTGAACCACTCTGCAACTCACTTATTGCACGAAGCGCTTCGTGTTGTTCTGGGTGAGCATGTACAACAGAAAGGTTCATTGAATGATGATCAGCGTCTGCGTTTTGACTTCTCTCATTTTGAAGCGGTAAGCGCTGAGCAGATCGCTGAAGTTGAGAAGATGGTTAACGATCAGATCCGTCTGAACACAGAAGTCGTAACAGAAATCATGGAAATTGAAGCTGCCAAAGAGAAAGGTGCAGCAGCTCTATTTGGTGAGAAATACGACGATGTAGTGCGTGTACTTTCGATGGGTGATGATTTCTCTATCGAGCTTTGTGGTGGTACTCACGCTAAGCGTACAGGTGACATTGGTCTTCTGAAAGTTACTTCTGAAGGTGGTGTGGCCGCCGGTATCAGACGTGTTGAAGCAGTTACTGGTCCTGTAGCGCTGGATTATTTTGCTGACCAAAAAGCGCAATTTGAACAGAAACTTCAAGACCAGCAAGCGAAAAATCGTCAGCTTGAAAAAGAGCTTGAGCAGATGAAAGCTAAGCTGGCTGCTGCTAAGGGTGCTGATCTAATCAGTAACGCAGTGGAAATTTCTGGCGTTAAAGTGCTAGCTGCTCAGTTAGAGGGTGTAGAGCCTAAAGCCTTGCGGGATACCATCGATCAGTTGAAAAACAAACTGGGTAGCGGTGTTGTTGTATTGGCAACAGTGTCTGATGACAAGATTGCTTTGGCTGCAGGTGTGACTAAAGATCTCACTGGTCAGGTTCGCGCTGGCGATTTGATTAAAGAGCTTACGGCTAAGCTAGGCGGAAAAGGCGGTGGTCGTCCTGACTTTGCTCAGGGTGGTGGTACCGATCAAGCGGCTCTGCCTGCTACACTGGAGTCTGTAACAGCTCTAGTCGAGGCTGCTCTATAACGATTTAGGTGCATGCATGGCGCTTTTTGTTCAAAAATATGGTGGTACCTCTGTCGGGACTGTTGAGCGTATAGAAGCAGTCGCCGATAAGGTTCAGGGTTTTAAGCAGCAAGGGCATGATGTTGTTGTTGCTGTATCTGCTATGAGTGGTGAGACGAACCGTCTCATTGCCTTAGCTAAAGATATACAGTCAAAACCTAATGCTCGTGAAATGGACGTATTGGTCTCCACTGGTGAGCAAGTCACCATTGCTTTGCTCTGTATGGCATTGGAAAAGCGCGGTGTGCCTGCTCGTTCCTATACGGGTAGTCAGGTCAAAATTCTTACGGATAACTCGCATACTAAGGCTAGGATTCAAGATATAGAGGTCTCCTCTATTAAATCTGATCTAGAGGCTGGGCGAGTAGTGGTTGTGGCAGGCTTTCAGGGCGTTGATCCTGACGGCAATATTACCACGCTTGGTCGCGGTGGATCTGATACGACGGGTGTTGCCTTGGCTGCAGCACTTAAAGCTGATGAGTGTCAAATCTATACTGATGTAGATGGTGTATATACTACCGATCCGCGCGTTGTATCGAGTGCTAAGCGTCTAGAGCAAATTACATTTGAAGAGATGCTCGAGATGGCGAGTCTTGGATCTAAAGTATTGCAGATCCGTGCCGTTGAGTTTGCAGGAAAATATAAAGTGCCGTTGCGGGTTCTTTCTAGCTTTGAGGAAGGGCCGGGGACTCTAATTACCGTTGAGGGTGATTCAGCCGTGGAAAAACCAGTTATTTCAGGTATCGCGTTTAATCGCGATGAAGCTAAGTTGACCGTAATGGGTGTGCCTGATGTTCCTGGGGTTGCATCAAAAATATTAGGGCCGATTAGTCAGGCAAATATTGAAGTTGACGTTATCGTGCAGAATGTTGCCGCTGATAATACAACGGACTTTACCTTTACAGTTCACCGTAACGATTATGATGCGGCTAAAGCGGTGCTTGAAAAGGTGTCTGCTGAGCTGGGTGCTCGTGAAGTAGTTGGTGATAATCAGATTGCAAAGGTCTCTATTGTAGGTGTGGGTATGCGATCCCATGCTGGCGTAGCGAGTAAAATGTTTGATGCCTTAGCAGCTGAAAATATTAATATTCAAATGATTTCTACATCTGAGATTAAGGTCTCAGTTGTTATAGCTGAAAAGTATTTGGAGCTAGCGGTGCGCTCTTTGCACACTGCTTTTGATATGGATGTTGATGATTCGGTTAGTGAATAATCGATCATAATGGTTAATAGAAAAAGCTGGTCTATAGTTAGGTTAGCTGTTGTTGTATAGGCAGCGTTCTGGCAGGGATTTGGATGAATGCCAGTATGTGGTCTACCGTTTAGGTAGATTGGCCTGGGAAGTACTAAGGAGATTCTACACATGTTAATTCTTACTCGCCGTGTTGGCGAAACTCTTATGGTTGGTGACGATGTCACTGTTACTGTGCTTGGTGTTAAAGGCAATCAGGTACGTATTGGTGTTAATGCACCTAAAGATGTATCCGTGCATCGAGAAGAGATCTATCAGCGCATTCAGCGTGAAAAGGCCGAAGAAGGAAATAAAGCGTAATTTTTTTAAAACTTTGCTTTTCTTTTGATAATCACTTGGTTATAGTACGCGCCGTTGTTTAGGTGAGCTGGCCGAGTGGCTGAAGGCGCGCCCCTGCTAAGGGCGTATAGGAGAAATCCTATCGAGGGTTCGAATCCCTCGCTCACCGCCATTTTGATGTGCGCCCGTAGCTCAGCTGGATAGAGTACCTGGCTACGAACCAGGCGGTCAGAGGTTCGAATCCTCTCGGGCGCGCCACTCAAAAAAACAACGGTTTATTTTCTTGGATGCGCCCGTAGCTCAGCTGGATAGAGTACCTGGCTACGAACCAGGCGGTCAGAGGTTCGAATCCTCTCGGGCGCGCCACTCCAAAGAAAATTTCAGATATGCGCCCGTAGCTCAGCTGGATAGAGTACCTGGCTACGAACCAGGCGGTCAGAGGTTCGAATCCTCTCGGGCGCGCCATCTGTAACTCTACCTTCCTACACTTTATAATATCCGTCCTAATTATTTTTTGAGCTCGTTGCTATGAAGTTCTCTATTCGTTTGTTTCCAGAAATTACCATTAAAAGTCGCCCTGTACGTAAGCGTCTAATTCAGCGTTTGCAAAGCAATTTGCAGAATATGACGCGCCGTATTGATGAGCAGATCAAAGTAAAAGGTCAGTGGGACAAGCTGGATGTAGAGTGCGCTGGTGCAAGTGCAGAGATCATCGAACAGGTGGTAGATCTTTTAGGTCGTACGCCAGGGATTCATAGTTTCATCGAAGTGACTGAGTACCCGCTCGGCGATTTTCATGATGTTTACGAGAAAGCGCATGCGATCTATGCAGAGCAATTGAAAGGTAAAACCTTTAAAGTGCGTGTTAAACGCTCTGGTAAGCATGACTTCCGTTCTATTGATGTTGAGCGTTATGTGGGTGGTGGTTTAAATCAGCACGCTGATACCGCAGGCGTGAATGTGCATAAGCCTGATGTTTATGTTGATCTAGAGATCCGTAATGACAGTCTCTATGTAGTAACTAATACCTATAAAGGTTTAGGTGGTTTCCCTCTAGGTACGCAAGATTCCACGCTTTCGCTTATTTCTGGTGGATTCGACTCCATTGTCGCAAGTTACATGTCAATGCGCCGTGGCTGTAAAACTCATTTTGTTTTCTTTAACCTGGGTGGTCATGCACACGAAATTGGTGTGAAGCAGGTGTCTCTGTATTTATGGCAGAAATATGGCTCTTCTGCACGAGTGAAGTTCATTACGATCCCTTTTGATGAAGTGATTGGTGAAATTTTACAATCAGTACATCACTCCTATATGGGCGTTGTATTGAAGCGCATGATGATGCGCGCCGGTGAGCAGATCGCCGATAAAATGAAAATAGACGCTTTGGTGACTGGTGAAAGTATTGCCCAAGTATCTAGTCAAACATTGCCTAATCTGTCCATCATTGATGCGGCAACTGAAAAACTAGTGGTGCGACCATTAGTGACAATGGATAAGCAAGATATTATCGATATTACACGTGAAATCGGCGCATATGACTTCGCTAAAAATATGCCTGAATACTGCGGTGTAATCTCTGATAGACCAACGACCTGTGCTAAGAAAGATCGCGTAGAAGAGGAAGAGTCCGATTTTGACTTTGAAGTGCTTGAGCGAGCGCTTGAGCGTCGTCAGGTGATCAGCATCGATGAAATTGAGGAAGATGTAAATGTTCATGCTGAGGTTGAGGCGTTAACCAAGGTTGCTGATAACCAGGTCGTTGTAGATATCCGTGCGCCGCATGAACAAGAAAAGAAACCGCTAAATATTCCTGGCTGTGAAATTCAATTAATTCCGTTTTTTGCTTTAGGTGCCGCTGCTGACGAATTTGAAGAAGGTAAGGAGTATCTTCTTTATTGTGAAAAGGGTGTTATGAGCCAAATGCATGCGCATCAAATGCAGGAACGTGGCTTTAGTAATGTAAAAGTTTATCGCCCTGGAAAGAGTGAATAACACCATATTTCACTGAATATGGATCAAAGGTTGTAAGCAAATTTTGATCCATATCCTCCCTTTGACCGAAAAATCCCCTCTAATTATTGCCTGAAGTAGACTTTTCGGGTTTAATTATGGTCCATTTGCAACCAGTACATCCGTCAGTGAAAGCCTAATAATTAGGTGGCCAAAAGCCATATCTGACGTATGGGTTTCGATAAGTACAGGAGCATCCATTAAAATGGAAAATCTGCTATCAGAAGGCCTTGAATTAATGGTCTTTGGTATGGGCTTCGTTGTTGTCTTTCTTACTTTGTTGGTATTCGCTACTTCAGGAATGTCCAAAGTGGTAGGCAAGTTTTTCCCTGAAGCACCAGCGCAGCCAAAAGCAAAAAAGACTGCACCAGCGCCAGCTGGAAATAACAATGATGAGTTAATTGCTGTCATGACAGCTGCGGTTCACAAACACCGTTCGTAAATAAGAACGGCTCAATAACGAATAAATCTGCATTAATCGACAGAAGGCCATTACCCATGACCGACGCAAAGAAACCACTTGGCATTACCGACGTAGTTCTGCGTGACGCACACCAGTCGCTATTCGCTACGCGTATGCGAGTTGAAGACATGCTGCCGATCGCGGAAAAGCTAGATAAAGTAGGCTTTTGGTCCCTAGAAAGCTGGGGCGGCGCAACATTTGACTCATGTATTCGCTTTATCGGAGAAGATCCGTGGGAGCGTATCCGCTTGCTTAAAAAAGCAATGCCAAACACAAAACATCAGATGCTCCTGCGTGGACAAAACCTACTAGGTTACCGTCACTACGCTGATGATGTTGTAAACAAATTCTGTGAACGTGCTGCTGTTAACGGCGTAGACGTATTCCGTATCTTTGATGCGATGAACGATCCACGTAACCTTGAAACTGCAATCAAAGCAGTTAAGGCAACAGGCAAGCACGCTCAAGGCACTATCTCTTACACTAAGAGTCCAGTTCACACGATCGATAACTGGGTTGCATATGCAAAAACTCTTGAAGATATGGGCGCTGATTCCATCAACATCAAGGATATGTCCGGTATCCTGACGCCATACGATGCATTTGACCTAGTTTCTCGTCTGAAAGCTCAGACTGATCTAGAAGTTCAATTGCACGCTCACGCGACTTCAGGTCTGTCTGATATGACAATCCTTAAGTCTGTTGAAGCGGGTATCGACCGTGTTGATACTGCTATCTCTTCTATGTCTATGACATACGGCCATACGTCTACTGAATCTGTAGTAGCTGCATTGGCGGGTACTGATCGTGACACAGGTCTAGATATCAATCTTCTAGAAGAGATTGCTGGCTACTTCCGTGAAGTACGTAAGAAGTACGCTAAATTTGAAGGCTCTCTACGTGGTACAGACTCTCGTATCCTAGTTGCTCAGGTACCTGGTGGCATGTTGACTAACATGGAAAACCAGCTGAAAGAACAGGGTGCTGCAGATAAGTTCGATGAAGTACTAGCTGAGATCCCACGTGTACGTGAAGACCTAGGTCTGATCCCACTAGTAACGCCAACTTCTCAGATCGTTGGTACTCAGGCTGTAATCAACGTCCTAATGGGCGAGCGTTACAAAACTATCTCTAAAGAAGTTCAGGGTATTCTGAAAGGTGAGTACGGTGCAGCTCCTGCTCCTTACAATGCTGACCTTCAGGCTCGTGTATTGGATGGTGGTGAAGCAATCACTTGTCGTCCTGCTGATCTGCTTGAGCCAGAAATGGACAAGTTGGTAGGCGAGCTGAAAGACCTTGCTGCTGAGAAAGGTATTGAGCTAACAGAAGGCGAGAACGAAATTGATGACGTTCTAACTTACGCTCTATTCCCTCAGGTTGGCTTGAAATTCCTTGAAAACCGTAACAACCCTGATGCATTTGAACCTGCACCTACATTAGAGGACGCATTAGCAATGGCTGCACCTAAAAACACTGGTCCACAGACTTACACTATCTCTGTTAACGGCCAAAACTACGTTGTACAAGTAACTGAAGGCGGTGACATCTCTGCTGTAGCTCCTGCTGCTGCCGCGGCTCCAGCTACTGCTCCTGCAGGTGCTGGTGAAGACGTTCCTGCTCCATTGGCGGGTAACATCTGGAAAGTACAGGTTGCTCCAGGTCAGGCTGTTCAAGAAGGTGATGTTCTAGTAATTCTTGAAGCGATGAAGATGGAAACAGAAGTACGTGCTGCACGCGCTGGTACTGTTTCTACTGTAGAAGTTAATGAAGGTGACGCTGTACAGGTTGGCGACACTCTATTGACTCTAGCGTAAGGTATTGTTTGATGGATAAGCTAATCGAACTGTTTCTTGCCTCTGGTGCTTATAACATCAGTGGTGGTCAGATCGTAATGATTTTGGTTGGCCTTTTGCTTCTGTTCTTGGCCATCAAAAAGAATTTCGAACCGCTACTGCTTGTGCCAATCGGTTTCGGTGGCATCATGGCGAACATTCCGGAAGCGGGCTTAGCGTATACAGCTGTAGAAAATGCTGTGCACTTTGCTGTTCCGGAGGTGATGAATGGTTTGGCATCTGCGCTAAACATCACTAGCACTGATCCAAAAGAGATTCTGAATGCCTACCACAACACTGCTTCAGCTGCTCAGATTCAAGATGCAATCAATGTAGCTAAAGATGGTGGTTATGCGAATGGCATGCTGTACAACTTCTACAGTGTAGCAATTGGCTCTACAGCTGCTCCGTTGTTGATCTTCATGGGTGTTGGTGCAATGACAGACTTTGGTCCGTTGTTGGCTAACCCACGTACCCTGTTCTTGGGTGCGGCAGCTCAGTTCGGCATCTTCGCAACTGTACTGGGTGCGGTTGCAATGTCTTCTATGGGCATCATGGACTTCAACATCCAAGAAGCAGCAGCAATCGGTATCATCGGTGGTGCTGATGGTCCAACTGCGATCTACGTAACTAGTTTGCTAGCTCCACACCTATTGGGTGCAATTGCGGTTGCTGCATACTCTTACATGGCGCTTGTACCTCTGATTCAGCCACCAATTATGCGTGCGTTGACTACAGACGCTGAGCGTAAGATCCAGATGAGCCAGTTACGTCACGTAACTAAGCTTGAGAAGATCCTATTCCCAATCGTACTATTGATCCTAGTAGCGCTATTGCTTCCAGATGCAGCACCTCTATTGGGTATGTTCTGTTTCGGTAACTTGATGCGTGAGTGTGGTGTAGTAGATCGTCTAAGCGATACTGCTCAGAATGCTCTGATCAACATCGTTACAATCTTCTTGGGTCTATCTGTAGGTTCTAAACTTTCTGCTGATAAGTTCCTGGATCTTGAAACGCTTGGCATCATGGCGCTAGGTATCGTTGCATTCTGTATCGGTACAGCGGCTGGTGTGATCATGGCTAAGATTATGAACAAGATGATGGGTGGCAATGCGATCAACCCGCTAATCGGTTCCGCGGGTGTATCTGCGGTACCTATGGCTGCACGTGTATCTAACAAGATCGGTCTTGAGTACAACTCTCAAAACTTCCTGTTGATGCATGCGATGGGTCCAAACGTTGCTGGTGTAATCGGTTCAGCGATTGCAGCAGGCGTAATGATCAAGTTCGTAAGCTAATTATTAGCTTGTAGAACTAAAAAAGGCTGCCATTGGCAGCCTTTTTTGTTTCTGTTAGGAGGGTGCGATTCTGTATAGCCTCTAGCCTAATGTCCGGCGAATACTTCTAAATGAGCTTGTACGCTGAATGCCAAAGATACAGGGTTATAACCGCCTTCTAGAACCGAAACAACACGGTTTTGGCTGTAAGTGCGAGCAGCGTCTAACAGTAGCTGAGTTACCCAGCGATAGTCTTCCTCATTGAGCTTAATATCTGCCATAGGGTCTTCATGATGAGCGTCAAAGCCTGCAGAGATAATGATCATATCTGGCTTATGAGCTTGGATCGCAGGTAACCAGCGAGATTCAACAAGCTTACGGAATACGATGCCGTCACTATGAGCGTCCATTGGGCAGTTAATGATGTGGTCACGAACAAAATCACAGTAACGCTCTGGATAGAAAGGATGCTGGAATGTTGAGCAAACAAGCACTTCTGGTCTGTCTTTAAAGATATCTACGGTGCCGTTACCTTGGTGAACATCGAAATCAAAGATAGCAACGCGTTCTATACCTGGCTGCTGTAAAGCATGCATTGCTGCAATGGCTGCATTGTTATAGAAGCAAAATCCCATCGCATTGTTATGCTCAGCATGATGGCCAGGTGGGCGCGTAGCACAAAAAGCGTTTTTAGATTTGCCGCTAACTACTCTGTTTACTGCCATAACGGCAGAGCCTGCGGCTAAGCTAGCTGCATGTAAGGAGTGAGGACAAAGAGCTGTATCTTCGTCGGTATACACAACGCCTTGTTCTGGTAGCTTCATCTCCAAACGCTTCTGGTGGAGGTGAGCGTGGGCAAGTTGCACTTGTTCAGGTAATACGTGTACCGATTGGATTCGTTCAAGATCCTGCATCAGGCCTGTCTTTTCTAGTACCTTTTGGATAGCAACTAGGCGAATTGGGCTTTCAGGGTGTTCTGGGCCCATGTTGTGTAGGCCGCAATCTTCATGAGTGATAAATGCAGTAGTCATAAGTACGCTTTTTTATAAGTTTTGTTTAGTTTACCTGAAACCCAAAAAGCAGGATCTCATTACATCGTCTCAATACCTCAAGCCTACACCTTAGAGTTAGATTTTTCTTGATCTGGATCATTAGTGTTTGCATGCCCTCAGGATAGGATGGTTGTCACAGCATAGAACTGTCTTGGCATCGAGTGTTCACCCTACACCCGGTGCTTTTTTTTGTTTGCAGGAAATGCTTTTGTCATATCGAATAGGCTTTTATACTTCAAATATCCTTTTTGCGTATATGGACGGTTGAGTGGCGAAAGTAGATTATTCGAATAAGCAAGTTCTACTGATAGAAAGCAGTGGCAACATGCGGTCTACTATCTTCTATATGCTGAGGAGTATGGGGGTTGCCAATCTTAAAGCGGTAACGATTAACGACCGTGTTTTGGATGAGATCTCTGAGAATAACTACGATGTTATTCTGTTAGGACATAATGTGAATGATAGTGTCACGGGTATCCAATTGCTGGAAGAGTGTCGTTATCGTGGTTTCATCAAGCCTACGGCTTGCTGGATCTTTATGACCAGTGATGCATCTCAAGAAGTTGTGCTGCATGCCATAGACAGCCGTCCCGACGATATGATCATGAAGCCGTTTTCGGTGGATGAGCTCAAACATCGTCTAGATAATATCCTATACCGAAAATCAGTTTTTAAACCTGTTGATGATGCTCTAGAGATTGGGGATCTACCTGCGGCTATCACTTTCTGTCAGCATAACTTTGCACCTTATGATCAGGAATATGACGAAGCGCAGCTGCTCCTTGCTCGCTTGCTGCTTAAATTTCAGCGGCCGAAAGAATGTGCCAAAGTTGCTGAGAAGCAATATTGGAAAAGCCATGATAAAGAAGCAGGTATTGTTTGGGCAGAGGCTATGTTGCAGCAGGAGCAATTTAAAGAAGCTAAATCCCTCCTGCTTGAGCTTATTCAAGAATACCCGTTATTGATCGCAGCCTATGATCTGCTTGCTGAAACTCATGAAAAAGAAGGGGACTTAGATCAAGCAAGAGAGGCTGTTGCTGAAGCGACTCAGAAATCTCCTATGGGTATCCCTCGGCAGATGGAGTTGGGTCGTTTAGCTACGCAAACGAAACAACTCGATATGGCGGGTGGGGCTTATAAGAAGTCTATCGTCCTAGGTCGGCGCAGCTGTTATAAATCTCCTGATCCTTATCTTCGTCTTGCAAATGTAAAGCGCCTAGAAGCAAAGAATGCCGATGGCGGAATGGCGATAGAGCTTTTCAATGAATTTGAAAATACCATTTCGCAGGCTTACCAGGCGTTTCCAAGAGATGAGCAACTACAAGTTCGCGCAGCTCTTCTGAAAAGTGAGATGTACCACCAGGTAGGTGATACAGATGCTGCGAATAAGGCGACGAGAGATGCTCAGCGTATAAATTCAGAACTGGCTACACCTTTAGATCTTGATCGAGAGCTTCTGAGTGTTATGGGTGATGCAGTGCCTATATTAGAGCCTGTTGCGAAACAGAAGAAAGTGCCAGGTAAGAAACACGATCCTGATATGAGTATTAAAGTGAATCGCTTAGGCGTGAAACACTATTTATCAGGAAAGATGCCTCAGGCGCTCAAATATTTTGGTTTGGCGACCGAATATGATTCCAGCAATGTAAACGCGTTGTTAAATCTAGCTCAGCTCTTCTTAGAAACGGCTAGGGATAGCAAAGAGAAGCGCGATGAGCGTATAAAAATGGTTCAGCGATATCTTAAGCTTTCGGAGCGCTTTAGCTTAGAAGGTATTGAGCTTGATAAGCAGCATCAGTTGAAACGCTACCTAAATCACGATGTGGCATTATTGCCTAAAGGGTCTTTGGGTAACTTATTGCGGTAAACTCTAAGTCATTGGGAAATGGCGTCCCAGAGAGGATTCGAACCCCTGGCCTGTCCCTTAGGAGGGGACCGCTCTATCCAGCTGAGCTACTGGGACATACTTATCGAATTTTTTGCGATTCTAGCGAGATTATCTAATCAAGTCACTAGGCCTAGAAGGGATGGAGCAGTTTAAGCTTTGCCTAAGCTGCTCTGCGCTTTGTATAACTTGGAGGCTCCTGCTTTACCATACAGCTGATCTTGCTTCTTGTGTCCACGAACAATAGCAAGAAGTTGATTAACGTTCTGCTGATTGCGGTGGATCGCTTGTTCATTGCGCTTATTCTTATGCTGTAATTCTTTTAAGTACTTTTTGATTTCAGCATAAAATACGTTGGTTTTCTGCGCTGCTGGGGTATTGTCTTCCGCAGTTGAGTAATCCTCTGAATCTATCTCAAGGCCAAAAGACTTTAATAGAGCGACACGCTCAAGGGTAAAGCTATGAAAGCTGTTAATTACACCCATCTTTTCTTGGGTGATGTCACTTAGTTGCTCAAGGTCTTTACTGCTGAGTGCTTCAAGCTCTCGGTCGTAAATCGTATTAAGTGATTCTAAAAGCAAAATACCCTGCTTGAGCAGGGTATCCAGTTCTATATGTTGTTGTTCGTTCATAGCGAAGCTTACAATAGGCTATCGAAGTTCAGCATCTTCTCTGCTACACGTTCAGCATTGATTTGATAGCTGCCACTTTCAATTTCTTGTTTTAGTCGCTCGACACGCTCGCTGTCCACATCAGGTGCATTGGCCAGTTGTTTTTCAACATTCTGCAGTGTCTGTGCTGCATTGCTGAGTTTAACTGTATCACCTTTACTGGACGGAGACTGTGCAGGAGCGTCATTGCTACCAGTTTTGGTTGCATTGCTTTCACCTGCTCGTGCACGAGTGCTATTCGTCTGCGACGATGACAGGCCCGTGATGTCGTTAATCATTATTCCGTCCTCAAACTTGTATCTGAACCAGCTTATCGGCGGCTAATTTGGAATCTTTAGGAAAAATATTTTTTTTCTTTAATAAAATCGAGTATAGCAGTTGTAGGTAGATGACACCATGTCGGATTACCTTAGGTTATGGGGTGCGAACTAGTCCAGGCTCAATAACTATGGCTTTAACAATATTGCCAGAACGATCATTTTTAACTTTGATTTGTTGGCCAATAGTACCGTCTTCTAGAGCCGTTCCCGCTGCCCTGATTGATATGCCGCTACGTCTTGCTTCTATGATCACGGCATTCCCTCGAGATACAGCTAAAGGGGGTTTTAGCATGGATGCAGTAAAAATTGTGCCGGCTGCAATACTTCTTTTCGTAGTCCAACCTATAATTTCTTCTGTGCGGAGAAAATAGGCTGAGCGTAGATTAGTGATATCAACTTCGGCTCTGTGGATATGCTGAGAACCAAGATGAGTGTTTCTTGGAAGGCTGGTGCTACTGATTACAGCTGTGCCATAGAGTGTGATTTGCGCAGTAACAAATAGCTGCCACATTGGATTTGGGCACTTGGCTCTAAAGGTAATTCTGCTTCCATTTCCCTTAGGTGATTGAAATTCTAGGGGTTGTTGGCAGTTTTTTAGTTTGATTTTTCGGCTAATCGGGTTAAGTTTGATCTCAGTACGCGCATCTGGCTTGGCTTTTTTGTAGTGTTCTTGCAGAAAAAGCAGCGCCTCCTGCTCTAATTTTTCGGTTTGATCGGCTGCTAAAGCGCCGAATGGGGCCAAAAGAACAGTGGTTAGGAGGAAAAGTCGTGTTAAATTATGCTTATTCACGTTGTTGTAACTAACATTATGTTTATGTAACGGCGTACAAACAGAATAGATTTAATCTCTACGGGATTATTAGATCATGTCAGGTATCCTAGATAGTGTAAACCTGCGTACCCAAATGGTAGGGCAGAACCGATTAGAGTTGTTATTGTTTGCTTTGGAAACAGATCAACAATACGGCATCAACGTTTTTAAAGTGCGTGAAGTTTTGCAGTGCCCTGAGCTAACAGAGGTACCTCGTCAAACATCAGCAATTAAAGGTATGGCGCATATTCGTGGTGAGACGATTCCTGTATTGGATTTGTCGGAAGCTATTGGCCGTCAGACAGTACCAAAGGAGCAAAGGCAAGATTGCTTTTTGATTGTGGCAGAGTATAACCGCCGTACATTGGCTTTTTTGGTGCGCAAGGTTGACCGCATATTGAATACTCAATGGGATCAAATAATGGCTCCGCCAACAGAGATCGGTGTTGAGAACTACCTGACCGCTATCTTTGAGTATGAAAATAAACTAATTGAAATTCTCGATGTTGAACAGATTCTTGCTGACCTTTACCCAATGGCTACTGAGGTTAGTAAAGATGTTGCTGACGATTCGGTGCGTGAGAAGGCTCGTGATTATCAAATTCTAATCGTTGATGATTCTTCGGTTGCTCGAAATCAGATGCAGCGGAGTTTGGAAAACTTGGGGATAAAGGTTACCTCTTGCAATAACGGCCGAATGGCGTGGGATTTGTTGCGTGATATGGCTGATCGTGGAACAGATGTAACCACCAACTTCTTGATGGTTATTTCGGATATCGAGATGCCAGAAATGGATGGTTACACGTTAACTTCTATGATTCGTGAAGACGAACGCATGAGCAATATGCATGTAGTTTTACATACATCCTTGTCGGGCGGTTTTAACGTGTCTATGGTTAAAAAGGTAGGGGCGGATGGCTTCCTTGCTAAATTTAACCCGGATGATCTTGCAACAGCTGTTGTACAGCGTATACAGCAAGTAGAAAAGTAATAAGGCACAAGGTAGGGGTATTACTCTTTCCATGAGTATTTCCGGTAGATCAAATTTTACGATCACAGATGCTGACTTTGAGTTGTTCAGTCGCTTCCTTGAGGATAGTAGTGGGATATTGCTTGCAAAGCACAAGCAATATCTTGTGCAGAGTCGTTTGGGGAAGATTGTTCAAGAAAACAACTGTCCAGGCTTAAAAGAACTGATTAGCAAGCTTCAAAGCCCTGCATCTAAGCGTTTGCGAGAGCAAGTTATTGATGCGATGACCACCAATGAAACCTTATGGTTTCGGGATGTTCACCCTTTCGATATCTTACGTGATCGTATAGTGCCTGAAATGCTTGGGCAGGGCGTTGGCTCTAATAAAATTAGAATTTGGTCAGCTGCCTGTTCTACAGGGCAAGAACCTTATTCAATTAGCATGACGCTGGATGAGTTTAAGAAAAAAAATCCTGGTAAGTTAGCTTCTGAAGAGATTATCGCCACCGATATTTCTACCCAAGTGCTAGAGCAAGCACGTCGAGGTGAATACGAAATGCTGGCGATAGGCAGAGGCTTGTCCCAAGAACGCCTTACCCAGCATTTCCGTGAGACGCCTAATGGTAGTTGGGCAGTAAAACCGGATATAAAATCTAAAGTAAGATTTCAGAGTATCAATCTGCTTGGGCAATACACGTCGATGGGTAAATTTGATGTAATTTTCTGCCGAAATGTGTTGATCTATTTCTCCAGTGAAAAGAAAACTGAGATCTTGTCCAAGATGCATGGCGTGTTGAAACCAGGTGGTTATCTGATACTCGGTGCCTCTGAATTCCTTTCCGGCCTATCTGATAAATACAAAATGATTCATTGCCGCCCAGGTATTATCTATCAAGCTATTTAGTCAGATAGATCAATTCGTTTACGCAAAAGCCGCTTACCCAAGGTAAGCGGCTTTTTTATTGCCTCTTTTCTTGTTGAGTTAATTCCCCTTGCCGCCAGCGGCAATTAGGCGGTTTTAGTTTGCCGTTTTGAGGAAGTTGGTGGCTTTTAAATTGATGTTTAAAATGCCAACCTGTTGAAAATAAATGATTTTATTTGTTTGGCATACTGATTGCTTTATTAGGATTGATATTAAATGAGGCAATGAAATGGCAATTAGTTTTGACGCAGCTTTGGGGATTCACGATGACGCGCTAATGCATCGCGCTCGCCGTGCAGAGGTTTTAGCTAACAATATCGCTAATGCTGATACGCCTAACTTTAAAGCAAGAGATATTGAGTTCGCTGAAGCGTTAGAGCATGCGTCGACTAAAATGAATGTAAAGCAGGTTGCTACTTCTGCTGGACACAATACTGAGTTGCTAGACCCTGACCTAGCGGCAGATATGATGTTTCGTATACCTAACCAAGCATCTGTAGATGGTAACACTGTCGAAGTTCAGCAAGAGATGGCTCGCTACACTGAAAATGCATTGGATTACCAGACGTCATTTCATTTCCTAAATAAGAAATTTACAGGTCTTAAATCAGCGATTAAGGGTGAATAATCATGTCATTGAGTAATGTTTTTGGTATCGCTGGTTCGGCTATGAACGCGCAAACCATCCGCTTGAATACGACGGCCAGTAATATGGCGAATGCGGAGAGTGTTAGTTCGAGCCTTGATGAGACCTATAGAGCTAGAAAGCCTGTATTTGCTGTACAACAAGTAGACCCTTTGGCTGAGCCAGATAATGAGTTTGGCATCGCAGCAGGTCAGGGTGTACAGGTATTAGGTATCGTTGAAAGTGAAGCTGAGCTTCGCCAAGAATATAACCCTGCTCATCCAATGGCTGATGAACAAGGGTTTGTGTATTACCCGAATGTAAATGTTGTGGAAGAGATGGCGGATATGATTTCGGCTTCTCGTTCTTTCCAGATTAATACCGAGATTATGAATACTGCCAAGCAAATGCTTCAGCAGACTATCAGACTTGGACAGCAGTAATTTTAAATAACGAGGTTTTAAGCCATGAGTAATGTTAATGGCGTAAATCAAAACGTTTTTGAGCAGATAAATAGGGCGAATCAGTCTAATAGCTCGCAGAAGAGTCAGACGCAAGACGATAGCGATATGTTTATGCGTTTGATGATAGCTCAGCTGCAGAATCAAGACCCTTCTAGCCCCGCTGATACAACTGACTTTATGCAGCAGATTGCGACAATGTCGCAGGTTGAGAGTATCAATAATCTTAACCAGACTGTTGCGGAAACATCGCAAGCAATGCTGTCTAGTCAAGCGGCATTACAGGCTTCGTCTATGGTTGGTCAGTCGGTGTTTATTCCTGGTGATTCGGCTGAAGTGGGTACGGTGATGAACCCATTCGCTAAAGGTGCGTTCAATCTGTCTACTAGTGCTTCAGACGTAAGAATTAAAGTTTATAACTCAAGTGGAACCTTGGTTGACAATATGCAGTTAGGTGCAGTTGGACAAGGGGAGCATGAGTTTGCTTGGCAGATGCAATTCGACGAAGAGGGTAACCCTGAACACCCACCAGGGGATTATACATTCGTGGTGGAGCGTCTCGACGATAATGAATATCAAGCGGTTGATACCAGTATGGCTTATAGAGTTAACAGTGTGACTCTAGGTGAAAATGGTATTGGTATGAAAGTGAACACAACAGCTGGCACATTTGATATCAGCGATGTGAAACAGATCGGCGTGTGAGGATAAGAAGATGGCAGGTTTTAATACAGCGGTAACCGGTCTGAAAGCGGCCACTACGGACCTTGATGTAACAGGTAACAACATTGCAAACGCGAGTACAGTAGGTTTTAAATCTTCTCGTACTGAGTTTGGTGATATCTACGCTACAGCAGTAGTGGGTGCAGGTTCATCAAACGTGGCAGGGGCTGGTGTCACTGTAACTGATATCGCGCAAGACTTTCAGGCAGGTACTATTGAGTTTACTAACAATAACTTGGACCTAGCGATTAATGGTTCTGGTTTCTTTCAGTTGGATGATGGTCAAGGCGGTACGACTTACACCCGAGCAGGTTCATTTGAGCTAGATAAAAATGGCTTTATTGTTTCTAAGACAGGTAATTTCTTGCAGGGTTATGGTTTGGACTCTGAAGGTAATCGTCTGCCAATTGGTAACTTAGCAGTAACCCAGAAAGAGAGCCCTCCAAAAGCGACTGAAGAGATTGATCTGTCTTTTAATATCGATTCTCGTGAAGATGCGGCGGAATTGCTACCTGACTATGATAAAGATGAGCCAGGCTCGTTCACTTACAGTACGACTGTAAGAACGTTTGATAGCTTGGGTAATGAGCACACAGTTAAGTTTAATATGGCTGAGGCTCGGCCGTATCAAGCACAGCAGCAACTTACTGGATTGGTTGCTGGTGATACGATCTCTGGTGTGACGGTCACTGCTGCACATATTGCAGAAATTGATGCTGCAGCTGGGACAAGCTTAACCTCAGGCACCTTCTTTGATGCGCTTACTGATCCTGTGACAGGTGACCCTCGCATAAAAAGTGTTGAGGTAACGACTGACTCCAGCGATTTTATTATTCGATTTAAATCTGAATTCCCAGAGCCTGATTTAGTTCAGGTTAGTGGTACAGTGGCAGTTGCGGAAACCGCGGAAATTACTGCTAATGAAACTTATGATTTCGATATCCCAGCGGCAAACGTACCAATTGCAGCAGATCTTGTCTTAGAAATTGGCGGCATCACTATCCCAGCTTTGACTGCAGGTTCTACTGATGATCAGATTGGAGCTGCTATTACAGCTTCTGAAGCGAAGATTCTAGATGCAAACCCGACGGTGGAATCTGTAATCTATGACAATGTGAACAAGAGTATTCGCATTACATATAAAGCGGAAGCAGGTGATATCGTATCTAGCCAAGCGTTAACGATTACCGCGACTACAGGTACGTCCCCTTTTGATCCGCCAGTAGTTAAAGAAGGTGATAACTCTTTCCAAGGTGTTTACCGTATGTATGCGTACCTAAATGGTACGGAACAATTGGATATCGGTAAGGCGCTAGATCCGGGTGAGGCAGGTTCTGGTACTGAACCAGGTCCGATCCTCGTTAAGTTCAATCCGTCAAATGGTTTGTTAACCGGTATTAATGGTGATCAATTCTCTGCTGGTGCTATTGTTCCTAGTATTACTATCCAAGGCGCAGACCCTGCGGATTCCACAACGGTTATAGAGCTAGATATCACTAACACCACTCAGTTCGCATCTGCTTCGATTGTTAAAGCGTCTGCGCAAGATGGTTACACCAAAGGGGATCTGATAGGGGTTACTTTTAGTAGTACCGGTGAGATGGTTGCTAGCTTCTCTAATGGTCAGAACCAAGATCTTGGTGTGGTTGCCATAGCAACCTTTGAAAACCAGTCGGGTCTCCAGCCAGCTGGTGACACTGAATGGACAGCAACGCTAACCTCTGGTGATGCGATTGTTAACCCGCCGGGAACTGGTTTGAACGGTACACTTCAGTCGGCCGCGTTGGAGCAATCCAACGTAGACCTCTCAGCTGAATTGGTTTCTTTGATCGAAGCGCAGCGTAATTTCCAAGCGAACTCGAAGACTTTGGAAACTCTTAATACAGTGACCCAGAACATCCTGCAGATCTAATAAATCTATTACTTCTTAAAAGGCCGCATTAGCGGCCTTTTTGATTTTGGCACGTTGATTGCTTTATCTCTGTTATTAGTATTTTACTTGTATGAA
Source organism: Neptuniibacter sp. PT8_73 (assembly GCF_047778045.1). Classification (GTDB taxonomy): domain Bacteria; phylum Pseudomonadota; class Gammaproteobacteria; order Pseudomonadales; family Balneatricaceae; genus Neptuniibacter. The sequence continues at coordinate 3,282,352 of NZ_CP180545.1, read as the reverse complement.
ATGCGGCCTAGCTGCCAAGAGTGGATATAACAGATGGATAAGGTGCTTTATTTAGCAATGAGCGGCGCGAGAGAGAATATGCTCGCACAGCAAACTCATGCCAATAACCTTGCGAATGCCAATACTACCGGCTTTAAGTCAGATCTGGCGCAGGCTAGAGCAATGCAGGTGTTTGGCGAGGGGCATGCTTCCCGTGTCTATGCACAAACTGAGCGTCCAGCTACTGATATAACTAGTGGCACATTAATTGAAACGGGTCGTCAGTTAGATTTAGCAGTTGCAGGTGATGGTTGGATATCTGTGATTGGTGCTGACGGTACAGAGGGGTTTACCCGTGCCGGTTCACTGCAGATCAATGCCGCTAACCAGTTAGTAACAGGCAGTGGTTTGCCGGTAATGGGCAATGGTGGAATTCCTATCGTTTTACCGCCTTTTGAAAATATTGAAATTGCGACCAACGGAACGATCACAATTCAGCCGCTAGGTGATAATGCTGCTGAATTATTGGTTGCTGACCAAATTAAGCTAGTAAACCCCGATCCTCAAACCCTATTCAAAGGGCCAGATGGTTTGATGATTACCGGAAATCAGGCAGCTGTGTTGCCTGATGCTAATGTTCGTATCCGATCAGGTTTTCTAGAAGCAAGTAATGTAAATGCTGTGAGTGAATTGACTGGGATTATCAGTACGTCCCGTCAATTTGAGATGCAAATAAAAATGATGAAAACCGCTGAAGAAAACTCTGAGACAGCGGCTTCAATTTTGAAAATATCTTAAGAATCACCTGAGGATAAGTAGATGCACGGTGCATTAAATGTAGCAAAAACCGGTATGACCGCTCAGGACACCAACCTGAAGGTGATATCCAACAACTTGGCGAACGTTTCAACGGTTGGCTTTAAAAAAGATAATTTAGTATTTGAAGATTTGATGTATCAAATCCGCCGCCAGCCAGGTGCTCAATCTGCTGAAGAAGCGCAGTTACCTTCTGGGCTGCAGATTGGTATGGGGGTTCGAACTGTTGGAACTCAAAAAATCTTTCAAACAGGTGATATTCAGATTACTGATGAAGCCTTTGATGTAGCGATTAATGGTCGAGGTTTTTTGCAAGTTAATTTGCCAAACGGTGATATCGCGTATACCCGAAATGGTCAGCTACATCTTAATGCCGATAATGAGTTGGTATCCGCAGAAGGATATACGATTGAGCCAGCAATCACACTTCCTGCGCAAGTGGTTAACTTTTCGATCAGTACAGATGGGGTTGTTGAAGTTGTAACCGCAGGTAATCCTCAACCAACCCAGATAGGGCAAATAGAGCTAGCCGACTTTGTAAACCCTCAGGGATTACAGGCATTAGGACAAAATTTGTATGCTGAAACAGGTTCCAGTGGTGCGCCTGTAATTAGTAACCCAGGTGAAAATGGGACTGCTGTACTTATTCAGGGAGCACTTGAGGGTTCTAACGTGAATTCGGTAGAAGAGCTGGTGGATATGATTACGACCCAGCGTGCCTACGAGATGAATTCCAAAGTGATATCTACAGCTGATGAGATGCTCTCCTTCGTGAGCCAGCAGCTTTAAAATAGCTAGGTGAAAGCAATGAAGAAATTAATATTAGGCATTCTTGCAACCAGCTTTGTGTTAACGGGTTGTGTACAGAAACAAGTTAAGCCAAATAATCCAGAATATGCACCTGTGATGCCTCAGTCACTGACACAGCCTAAGCCTGTTAATGGCTCTATCTATAATTCAGCGACAAGTATCAACCTTTATGGTGATGGCCGTGCTCATCGTGTTGGAGACATTCTGACCATTATGCTGGAAGAGAGTACGAGTTCACAAAAGAGTGCTAAGACCGAACTTGATAAATCAGGTTCTTCTTCATTGCAACAAGCGACAGCGTTTGGTGAACCTGTCACAGCGTTTGGCAAACCAGTTAGCTTTACTTTGCCGTCAAGTACTACTGAATTTGATGGTGAAGGTAAGTCAGATATGAGTAACAACCTGAGCGGCAATATCACCGTCACAGTTCATGATGTAATGCCTAACGGTGTCTTGCTGGTTAAAGGTGAAAAATGGCTGACTCTAAATCAAGGTGATGAATATATTCGTATTAGTGGCATGGTCAGACCTCAGGATATTGGATCTGACAATACGGTTGTATCGACTAAGCTAGCAGATGCGCGCATCGCGTACAGTGGGTCCGGAGCAGTTCACGATACAAATGTGATGGGTTGGATGTCTCGATTCTTTATCGGCGCTTTGATGCCTTTCTAAGGAGGACGTAATGAAATTAATTTTAGTTCTAATCAGCAGTCTTCTTTTTAGTGTTTACGCACAAGCCGCACCAAGCCGTCTTAAGGATATGGTGTCTATTTCAGGTGTGAGATCCAACCAACTTGTTGGTTATGGTTTAGTTGTTGGTTTAGACGGTACTGGTGATAAAACCTCATTTACCTCACAAACTTTTCGTAACATGTTAAATAACTTTGGTGTGGCAATTCCTTCGTCGGTCAATCCGAAGTCGAAAAATGTAGCGGCTGTAGCTATCCATGCTGATCTGCCTGCGTTTGCTAAACCGGGTCAGGCAATTGATATTACAGTGTCAGCCATCGGTGATGCTAAGAGCCTCCGTGGTGGTAGTTTGCTTATGTCGCCTTTGAAAGGTGCTGATGGGCAAGTTTACGCAATAGCTCAGGGTAACTTGGTGGTTTCTGGTTTTGGGGTGCAAGGTGCCGATGGTTCTCGATTATCACTAAATGTACCGAGCGTTGGACGAGTGCCAAATGGAGCGACAGTCGAGCGTTCAGTCCCAAGTGGTTTTAATCAAGGTGATAGTTTAGTTCTAAACTTACATCGTCCAGATTTTACAACTTCTCGCCGTGTGGCTGAGCAAATTAATCATCTATTGGGGCCTAATATGGCAGCTTCAATGGATGCAACGTCTATCCGTGTACGAGCGCCAAGAGATCCATCCCAACGCGTGTCTTTTCTTTCGGTTTTAGAGAATCTAAATGTTGAACCTGCGAAAGACTCCGCTAAGGTCGTTATTAACTCGCGTACAGGCACTATCATTATTGGTCAGAACGTGCAGGTTTCCCCAGTGGCTATTACACATGGTGGCCTAACAGTCGCTATTGCCGAAGCACAAGATGTAGATCAACCTAATCCATTGGGTGGCGGACAGACAGTGGTAACCCCTCGTACTGGAATCGAGGTGGATGAAGGTTCGGGTCATATGTTTGAGTTTGCGCCAGGTGCAAACTTGCAAGATATCGTTGAGGCGGTCAATCAAGTGGGGGCAGCCCCAGGAGATTTGATGGCAATTTTAGAAGCGCTGAAGCAGGCTGGTGCGCTTAAAGCCGAATTAGTGGTGATCTAAATGATTAAAACAGGTGCAGGCAGTAATGCCCAACTCTATTCAGACTTGGCTGAACTTCAAAAACTGAAGGCTCACGCGAAAACCAATAGTGATGAAGGTCTGCGCCAAGCCGCTCAGCAGTTCGAGCAACTGTTCGTAAATATGTTGTTGAAATCGATGCGAGATGCCAACGCGGCATTTGGCGAAGATAACTTTATGAATAGTAGCCAGACAAAACTTTATCAAAGCATGTTTGATAACCAGATCGCGATGGAGTTATCTGGTTCATCAAAAGGCATTGGTTTAACCGATGTTTTGGTACGACAACTCGGCGGAAAAGTGGATAGTCAGAGCCGTCCAGATATCAAACCGCTAGATCTAGAAAGCCGCCAATTAGATCAGGCGTTTGATCAGGCTGCTTCAATCGCAGCATCGGCATTGTTGGCTAAAGCAGAAGGTCAGGAAAATCCGCCAGGAATTACTTTAACCGAAGAGCAGAAAAACACGGTTAAAGAGGTGTTTGAGCAACAACTAAATGCTGCTGCAAAAGTAGTTAATGAAGTGCTCCCCGATCGTTTTGAATCACCTGAACAATTTGTAGAAAAACTGATGCCTCTGGCTGAAAAGGTTGCAGGTGAGTTAGGTGTGGACCCTCGTGTATTGCTTGCTCAAGCCGCTCTGGAAACAGGGTGGGGCAAGTTTATGGTTCGTTCCCCTGATGGCAGTAACAGTAATAACCTCTTCAATATCAAAGCGGATAGACGCTGGGATGGTGATAGCGCACAAGTTTCTACGCTTGAATACCGTGATGGTGTTGCGCAACGGGAAAAGGCGTTTTTCCGCAGTTATGACAGCTATGAAGATAGCTTTAGAGATTACGTTTCATTTTTGAAAAATAGCCCACGTTACAAAATGGCACTGGAGAGTGCGGGCGATCCTTATGATTATGTTCGGCAGTTACAGGATGCCGGTTATGCAACCGATCCAGAATATGCCAACAAGATTAGAAATATTTTTGATGGTGAGTTGCTAGCAAGTCGAAGCTCCTCAACTAAAGAGGGCTAAGTAATAGCCGATAACCTATTACTCAGCTCTCCTTGAATGACACTTCAGTGATGTAGCACAAGATCCTCAAAAGGAGTCAATTATGTCTTTTGGTTTATTAACACTTGGTACTCAGAGTTTGCAGGCAAATCAGACTGCTCTTTCTGTTACCGGTCAGAATATCAGTAACGTTAATACTGAGGGCTACACTCGCCAGCGACCTGTTTTTCAAGCTCGAGAAGGTCAGGGCGGGGTTACAATTGATGATATCGATCGCGTAGCAGATGCTTTTTTGAACCGTCAAATTTGGACGGATAGCGCAACTTTTAACAGTTATAACGCGTTTGAAGACTTTGCCAATGAGTTGGATAACCTCATGGCATCTGATGTGACCAGTATATCCAAAGCGATGGATGACTATTTTGGCGCTTTACAAACGGCAGTTGATGATCCAGTTAGTTTGCCAAACCGCGAATTGTTTATTGCTCAATCTGAAGCATTGGTGCAGCGCTTTAACGATCTAGACGCTAATATCCGTCGCCAAAACGACACCATTAATGGCCGTCTAGAGAGCAATGTTGCAACTATCAATACTATTGCAGGGAATATAGCTCAGCTTAATGATGATATTCGTATCGCAAAAGCGGCCGGTAACGTTTCCAGTGAGCTTTTGGATCAACGCGATGCGAAACTAGAAGAGCTATCAGAGTATATAGGTTTTACCACTCTTGAAGATGGCAATACTGGTGAGGTAAGTGTTTTTATCGGTAATGGTGAACCACTAGTCGTAGGTCAGAGTGCAAATACCCTGTATACCATTACGAGTCCTGCCGATAGTAGTCAGCTTAATCTAGGTATCCAAATAGGTAACAGTGTTGGTGATATTACCAATCAGGTGACTGGGGGTAAGATCGGTGGGATGTTGGATTACCGCGAAAATACCCTGAACGAGACGCTCGATGAGCTAGGTCGTATCGCGTTAGTTTTTGCTGACACTATGAATGAACAGCATCAAAAAGGTATGGATCTTGATGGCAATCCGGGTGGTTTGATGTTCACGGACATCAATTCCGGCTCGGCTGCATCTAACCGTGTTTTAGCAGAAAGAGATAATCTATCTTCGACAACAGGTAGCGCGATCATAAGTGATGTAAGTCAGGTGCAGGCTACTGAATATGAGTTGATCTTTAGTGGTCCTCAGGAATTTACGTTGATTCGTGGCAGTGATGAGATGCGTTGGAATCAAGCGAGTTTGAATGCAAATGGTCCAGCACCAACAAACGCGTCTGAAGTCGATGAAGATGGTGAGTTTTATCTGGATGCCGCGAACGGGGATCTAACACTACGTATAGATGGTGTTACGGTTACCATGGATGCAGCGGGTAGCTTTGCAACAGGTGATAAGTTTTTAATTAGGCCGACTCGAAATGCCGCTTCTGAAATCGATACGGTGTTGAACCAAGCTCGGCAGTTAGCTTTAGCCGCGCCGTTAGCAGCTTCTGAAGATGCGGGTAATACCGGTACAGCTGTCGCAACAGTGAGTATTACTGATCAAGATTATGCCGCGCAATCTGTGGTTGTGGGTGAAATGACTCCACCGATAGATGTGAGTTTTAGATCTGCTTTGGAAGTGGTTGGATCTCCTGCCAATGCGGGAATTGCTTCAAGCCTAGCTGTTTCGGATTTTGATGTTATGTCGGGTATTACTTTCCCACTAACTATTACTGAAGATGGGGCGGGTAATTTTGATATTACTGATTCCGCTACCCCAGCTAATACTCAGACAGGCGTTGCACTAACTGGATCGCAGTTAGATCTTACAGCTACTTTTGGTGTGACTTTGGATATTACGGGTGTTGTGGCTGGTTCTGGCGAATCATTTACAGTGCAACATGATAGTTCCACAGATGCTGCTTATTACGTGCTAACGGATGGTGATGGTGATCGTCAGGTAGGGCAGTATGTCTCTGGTCAATCTATTCAGTTGGCAGGTTTTGAGCTAACCATTAGTAATCAGCCAGATATTAACGATACTTTCGTGGTTAGAGCAAATACCGATGGTGTTTCGGATAACCGAAATGCTTTATTGATATCGGATCTGCAGTTTGCAAAAACTGTGGAGGGAGCATCATTTCAAGATAAATATGGCCAAACAGTTGAGCGTGTAGGTACGGAAGCTGCGGTAGCACAAGTTAATGCTCAGGCAGGTAAAGCTGTTTTGGATTCTAATAAGCAACAGCGCTCCAGTATTGCGGGTGTGAATTTAGATGAAGAAGCTGCAAAGTTGGTTCAGTATCAACAGGCGTATCAAGCTTCAGCACAGCTTATACGAGCTGCGCAAACTATCTTTGATTCGTTGCTACAAAGTGTTTAAGGAGATAGCAGATGAGAATCTCTACACAACAAGTATTTCTTAGCAATATCGATAACCTCAGTAAAACAAGCTCGGATCTATTTCAGACACAGCAGCAGTTATCTACAGGCAAGCGAGTTCTACAGCCGTCGGATGACCCTTTGGCATCAGCTCAAATTCAGAAGTTTAAAAAAGAGATTGCCCGTACGGAGCAATTTTCTGGGAATATTGAAGTAGCGGATCGTCGATTAGAGTTAGAAGAAATAACAATCGAGCAGATAAATAACCAGTCCATAAGATTACGCGAGTTAACCATTCAAGGTAAGAATGAAACGCTCAGCGAGACTGATCGTAGAGTAATAGCGTCTGAAGTCGATGAAATTATTAAATCCCTCGATAGTTTGATGAATACTAAAGATGTTCAAGGCGAATTTTTGTTTGCCGGGAATAAAGGTTTTACCGAACCATACACTTTAGATCAGACAACAGGGCGTTACGTGTTCAACGGGGATGATGGGCAGCGTTTTTTACAAGTAGGTCCAGAGAATAAAGTTGCGTCTACCGATTCTGGATTAGATATCTTTGAAAAAGTAGCCAAAGTCCCTGGCTATGTAATTGAAAATGTCACCCAATCGGTACAAGTAGTTGGAGAGGTTGATATTTTCGGAGGTGATGCTGAAGCTTTCGGTACTTATATGGCGGCTAATGGCCCCTTAAGTATTACAGTGAATGCAGGAAATCTTGAAATCACCGACAAAAATGGCGCATTTGTTACTCCGGAAGATCCCGCTGCTTTAATGGATGGTACTTATGCTCTTCCACCGGGTACCTCTACTGTTACAATCGGCGGTGTTGATATTGAGATCAACGCTAACAATGATGGTACAGCGGAACTGGATGTATTTGATCAGCATAATATTTTGAATACAGCCTTAGATCTTAAAGAAGCTTTGGAGACAGCTGATTTTTCGACTGAAGAAGGCAAAGATCAGTTTTCACAACGAATGGATCATATTCTCGATAACCTCGCAGGGGTTGAGGAATTAAATATTGCATCGCGAGCAAGTATTGGTGGTCGATTAAATGCTCTAGAACAACAGGACCTAGTAAACGAAGACTATAAACTCTTCACTCAAGAGGCTTTGTCTTCATTCGAAGATCTGGATTATAACGAAGCGATTAGTCGTTTTGCCTTGCAGGAAACGGCGCTTCAGGCCTCCTATGCAAGTTTCGCTAAGGTTCAAGATCTGAGTTTATTCAATTACATAAACTAGTAATTTCATTTCTTTAAAAGCCGGCTCTTAGCCGGCTTTTTTGTCTTTATATTGCGGTGCAACATGGCTGTGACGAAATATGTCATTGTTAGTGATCTTAAATGCCATGTAATAGCCCCTTTTTACAGTAAATAAGGCGCTGTCTAATATTGGTTGCCAGTTTTTGTCACTAAAACTGGTAAGTTTTGTTATTGGCGTATTAAGACCTTTGAACCATTCTTAAATACATACTGTATTGGTGCTCGGCACCACTTATCCGCATCAGCGGAGCGATAATAAGAATGAGGAAAACGTCATGCCAGAATACAAAGCTCCCCTCCGTGATATGGACTTCGTGTTAAACGAAGTGCTTAACGCTGAGCAGCATTACCAGAGTCTTTCAGGTTGCGAGGATGCGACGCCTGATATGGTAGGCGCGATCATGGAAGAAGGTGCTAAGTTTGCTGAACGCGTTTTATCCCCATTAAACCAGATTGGTGATCAGCAGGGCTGTCAGTGGGATGACGGTGCTGTTAAAACTCCAGAAGGTTTTAAAGAAGCTTACGACCAGTTTGTGGAAGGTGGTTGGCCGTCATTGGCGCACGAAGCTGAGTACGGCGGTCAAGGTCTACCAGAATCTATCGGCATTATTGTGAACGAAATGGTCGGTACGGCTAACTGGTCTTGGAGTATGTACCCAGGTCTGAGCCATGGTGCGATGAATACTCTAAACGCTCATGGTACAGAAGATCAGAAACAAACTTACCTTACTAAACTGGTATCCGGTGAGTGGACGGGCACTATGTGTCTGACCGAGCCTCATTGTGGTACTGATTTAGGCATGCTGCGAACTAAAGCAGAGCCTCAAGGCGATGGTAGCTACAAAATTTCCGGTACCAAAATCTTTATCTCTGCCGGTGAACACGATATGGCAGATAACATTGTGCATATCGTATTGGCACGTCTGCCGGATGCGCCTGAAGGTACAAAAGGTATCTCTCTATTTATCGTTCCTAAGCACCTGCCAGAAACTATAGGTACAGATAACGGCGTTAGTTGTGGCTCTTTAGAACACAAGATGGGTATTCACGGTAATGCTACTTGTGTCATGAATTTTGATGAGGCTACCGGTTATCTGATTGGGCCAGAGAATAAAGGCCTCAACTGCATGTTTACCTTTATGAATACCGCACGTTTAGGTACAGCATTACAAGGCCTAGCTCATGCAGAGTGGGGTTTCCAAAACTCACTAGTTTACGCCAAAGATCGTTTGCAGATGCGCGCTCTAAATGGCCCCGCTAACCCCGATAAAGCGGCTGACCCAATTATTGTACACCCTGAAGTTCGTAAAATGTTGCTGACCCAGAAGGCTTTCGCTGAGGGTGGTCGCGCAATGATTTACTACTGTGCTCAACTGGTGGATAAAGTTGAACGCGCTGAAGGTGATGAGAAAAAACAAGCAGATGCGTTGCTAGCATTCCTAACTCCGATAGCGAAAGCGTTCCTGACCGAAGTTGGTTTTGAATCCGCTAACCATGGCCTTCAAGTCTTTGGTGGTCACGGCTTTATTGCAGAGTGGGGTATGGAGCAAAACGTACGTGATAGCCGTATCTCTATGCTGTATGAGGGTACCACTCAGATCCAAGCTCTAGATTTGCTAGGCCGTAAAGTATTGATGACTCAAGGTGAATCTCTAAAAGGCTTTACCAAAATTCTACATAAGTTCTGTCAGGCGGAATCTGACAACAGCGATCTACAACAGTACATCAAGCCGCTAACTGAGCTGAATAAAGAGTGGGGTGATCTCACTATGAAGATCGGTATGAAAGCGATGCAAAACCGCGATGAGGTCGGTGCAGCATCTGTCGATTACCTCATGTACTCAGGTTATGTTGTATTGGGTTACTTCTGGGCGCGTATGGCTAAAGTGGCTCAAGAAAAGTTAGCTGCTGGTGAAGGTGATGCTGCTTTCTACCAAGCTAAACTGACTACAGCACGTTTCTATTTCCAGCGAATCTTGCCGCGTACTCGTAGTTTGGTTGAAACAATGCAATCAGGTGCAGATAACCTGATGGATATGGATCAAGAACACTTTGCTTTCTAGTCGAGGTATAGACGTGAAGAAAGCACTTAATAATCCAGTAGGCCGCACGCTTTTACGCGGCCTCTTAAAACTAAACGCAAAACGTTATGCGTTAAAGAATAAAAATGACAAAGAGGTATCTGAAATGTCCGACTTGAATGCAGTTTTTACTGAAATGAAAAATCGTTTTAATGCCGATGCTGCAGCTGACACAGATGCAATTTTTCAGTACGACATTAGCGATGGTGACTCCTGGTTTGTGACAGTGAAAGAGGGAAACTGTGATGTGGCGGAAGGTGTTAGTGATGACGCTACCGTGACATTGACAATGGACTCTATTACTCTCGAAGAGATCATGTCGGGTGAAACGGATGGTATGCAGGCGTTCATGGCGGGTCGAGTACAGGCTGATGGTGACATTATGCTAGCGACAAAATTGGCTGTACTTTTTCCCGTAGCCTAAAATTACCGACATAGATCCCTTATAAAAATAATTACATGAGGAACCTTAGATGCAGCAACTTCCTGCCGCCGATACTATCCCGGCTGATATAAATCATTACGGTTTTAAAACTGTTCCAGATGTTCTAGCGCATGTGCAAAAGAACTTTGGCCCTAAACCAGCATTTACCAGCTTTGGGCGCACGATCGATTACAACGAATTGGATCGTTTATCTGCGGCGTTTGCTGTGTATCTTCAGCAAGAAACTAACTTGCAGCCGGGTGATAGGGTAGCGATTCAGCTACCTAACCTGATTCAGTACCCCATTGTATTATTCGGTATTTTGCGTGCTGGGCTAGTGGTCGTTAATACCAATCCGCTTTATACCGCGCAAGAGATGCAGCACCAGTTTAATGATTCCGGTGCTAAGGCACTGATTATCCACAAGAGTATGGCTCACAATGCTGAAAAGATTTTGGATAAGACGCAGATTGAAACCCTGTTTGTGACCCAAGTAGGGGATCTACACGATTTTATTAAGCGTAATCTTCTGAATGCTGCGGTTAAGTACTTGAAGAAGATGGAGCCAGATTACAATCTGCCTCAAGCGATTCCGCTTCGCTCAGCATTCTACAAATATGATGGTCAGCAACCGAATCCGGTTAAAGTTGAATCATCTGATGTTGCTGTCTTGCAGTATACCGGCGGTACAACAGGCGTTTCTAAAGGCGCGATTCTGACTCATGCCAACCTGATCTCGAACATGTTACAAGCGCAGGAGCGTTTAACCGTTCCTGGTGTTGATTGGACTGAAACGGTGATATCACCACTGCCGCTTTATCATATCTACGCTTTCACCGTTGCTCAGGTGGTTTCGTTGATGGGTGGTCATAGTGTCTTGATTCCAAATCCAAGAGATATTCCTGGGTTTATTAAAGAGATGCAGAAGTGGCGTATGAGTACGTTTGTCGGTCTAAATACGCTGTTTGTTGCGCTGTGTAACGATGAAAACTTTGCCCAAGTCGATTTCAGTAATCTGAAATTTACGGCTTCAGGTGGTATGGCGCTCAACCCATCCACTGCTGTGCTTTGGAAAGATAAAACCGGTTGTGACGTTATAGAGGGCTACGGCCTGACTGAAACCTCTCCAGCGGTATGTTTTAACCCACCCGATGATAACCGCACAGGGACAATCGGGCTGCCGATGGTTCACACCGATGTTCGTATTATTGGTACGGATGGCCAGGATGTAGTTCAAGGTGAAGCCGGTGAACTTTGTGTTAAAGGCCCGCAGGTTATGCGCGGCTACTGGCAAAGAGAAGAGGCGACAGCTTCCTCCTTTACCGATGATGGTTACTTTATCACCGGGGATATCGCCACGATTGATGAGGAAGGTTATTACCGAATCGTCGACCGCGCCAAAGATATGATCATTGTCTCGGGCTTCAATGTTTATCCAAACGAAGTAGAAGATGTCATTACCCAGCACCCCGATGTTGTGGAATGTGCAGCTATCGGCATTCCAGATGATAAGACTGGCGAGATCGTTAAAGTCTTTGTTGTTAGCAATAATCCTGATCTATCCCGTGAGGATGTTAGGGATTGGTGCAAAGACAAGCTGACACGCTACAAAGTGCCAAAGCAGGTCGAGTTTGCTGAAGATCTACCAAAATCTAATGTCGGTAAAGTACTTCGTCGTCTGCTAAAACCTTCTGCAGATGATAATGCCAACGCAGCTTAAAGCCGAATAAAGGGAATTGATCAGTATGCCTTTATCTCGACCAACTCGGCGTGAAACTCATCATAATCGAAATGTGATGTGTAATGGTTATCTTCGTGATGATGGGTTGTGGGATATTGAGGCCCGTATGACCGATGTTAAAACGCGAGATGTGGATAACCCTGAACGCGGAGGTTATGTTCCAGCAGGCGAAGCATTTCATGATATGAGCATTCGCCTGACCCTCGATATAGGTCTACTGATCAAACAGGTAGAAGCCTGTATAGATTATTCCCCCTTTCGCATCTGTAAAAAAGTTGGTGCAGCATATGCGCAACTGCAAGGTACACGTATCGGACCTGGCTGGCTGCGCATAGCTAAAGACCGTGTAGGTGGTGTTGCGGGTTGTACGCATATGAATGAACTTTTACCTGTTCTGGCGACGACTGCTATCCAATCTATCTGGCCGAGTAGCGATAAAGATGTGCTAGCTCAAGGTGCTGAATTTATGCTTGATAGTTGTCATTCATGGGGGCGAAGCAGTGAGATGGTTCGCGAATACCTGCCAGAACATTATCAGCCTGCGACAACCGTTAATGTAGTAGAGGAGCCTAAATAGTGGCTACCGTTTTAACCGAAAAGCAGGGTTCTGTTTTTGAGATAAATCTAAACCGACCGGATAAGAAAAATGCGCTGACATTGGCAATGTATGTCGAAATGACGGCGTTACTAAAGCAAGCAGCGGAAGACCCTAATGTTCATGTTGTGCTTTTTCGAGCGCAAGGTCAGTCCTTCTGTGCTGGAAATGATATTAGCGATTTTGTATCAGCAGCGCATAACCCTAATATTCTGCAAGATGTATTGGTGTTTTTGCATACATTGGCAAGCTTTCCCAAGCCAATCATCGCAGCGGTGCATGGCGATGCTGTTGGTATAGGCACGACTATGCTCTTGCATTGTGACCTCGTTGTGTCTGCAGATAATCTGCGGTGTAAAATGCCGTTTGTGCAGTTAGGCTTAATACCTGAAGGAGCGTCTACTTTGTTGTTTCCGCAACTAGTAGGTCACCGACTCGCTTTTGAATTGCTGGTTGAAGGTCGAAGTTTTGATGCTATAAAAGCTGAACAACTTGGAATTGTTAATCAAATCACAGAACCGGATCTGCTCCTAGAAACAGCTCGAAATCGTGCTAAAAAGTTAGCTGATAGCCCTGTTGATTCGGTGATTGCAGCTAAACAGTTGATGAAAGCCGAAACCTTAAAGTCTGTTCACCAAGTGATTGATAGTGAAGGGGCGTTGTTTTATCAGCGCTTGTTATCTGAAGAAGCGCAAAGGGCATTTATGGCCTTCCTACAAAAATAATATGCATTTTTAATATATGGATCTTAAATATTAGTATTTACTAATCTATATGAAATTGTATAATGGCCTCATCTTATGAACACCCTATCCAGTGAGGTCCAAGGTGAAAGCATTCTTCTTTACTGCTGCTCTAGCGGCTGCTCTTCCGGTTCAAGCGGAAGAATTCTCGGTGAATATTCCTGAACTGCAGAACGAAGCTAAAGGTGTCATTAAAGAGTTAGTGACCACGCTTGGCTCAGAACTCAAAGCGGCAAAAAAAGAGGGCGGTGCTATCGCTGCCATCAACGTTTGTAATACCAAGGCTGAAGGTCTTACAAAAAGCGTGAATGATAATTCTGAATGGCATGTTGAGCGTACTAGTTTAAAACTACGTAACCCGCAAAATGCACCTGACCAGTGGGAAAAGGCGATTCTTGAACAGTTTGAATCCAAAGCTAAGCAAGGGGCTAATCTAAAAACCTTAGGTTTCTCGCAAGTTGTCGTAGACGAAGAAGGTAGAAAAGTATTCCGCATGATGAAGGCGATCCCCGTCGCTGATCAATGCTTAGCTTGTCACGGTTCCAAGATTAAACCAGAGATTGCTGAGCAACTTCAGACCCTTTACCCAGAAGACAAAGCGACAGGTTTTTCCACAGGCGATCTTCGTGGTGCTTTCAGTCTAAAAAAATATTTATAAGATAAATTGGATTCTAAAAAGGGCTTATTAGCCCTTTTTTTATGCCTGTCTTTTTAGCTATTGCCAGAAAAGGTAACTTTTTTGATACCTTTTGATTGTATTTGTTTGCACTTTATCCTTTCTTAAGCCCTTTGTTTACGGGGCTTTGATTAATATTGCTATTTTTTGTTAGCGATGTAGCTGCTTTTTGTCATTGTTGAATTTCAGTCTGAGACTAAGATTTATACATAGCTTGGGGAATGAGCTTCCCTCTATGAAAGTAACCCTATTTTCTTATGTGTACGGGTTACCAAAATAACAATACAAAGAGGCGGTTATGAAAGTACTGGTTGCCGTAAAACGTGTGATTGACTACAACGTCAAAGCCCGTGTCAAAGCAGATAACAGTGATGTCGATTTAGCTAACGTGAAAATGGCTCTAAATCCATTTTGTGAGATAGCAATTGAAGAGGCTGTACGTTTAAAAGAAGCGGGTACAGCGGATGAAGTTGTCGTTGTTTCTATTGGTAATAAGAGCTGCGAAGAGCAGATCCGTACAGCGCTAGCATTGGGTGCCGATCGCGGTATCCGTGTCGATGTCGAAACCAACCCTGATTCCCTTTCTGTCGCTAAGCTATTAGCCAAAATTGTAGAAAAAGAAGCACCAAGCATGGTGATTCTTGGCAAGCAAGCGATCGATTCTGATAACAATCAAACCGGTCAAATGTTGGCTGCACTGTTGGATCGCCCTCAAGGTACCTTTGCATCAGAAGTTGAGGTGACTGGCGATAGCATCAACGTCACCCGTGAAATCGACGGTGGTTTGCAAACGGTCAACCTGGCTATGCCAGCGGTTGTCACAACCGATCTGCGTCTTAATGAACCACGTTACGCTTCCCTGCCAAACATTATGAAAGCGAAACGTAAACCGCTTGATGTCCTAACAACTGACGAACTGGGCGTGTCGGTAGCGAGCAATCTGCAACTACTACGTGTTGATCCGCCATCAGAGCGTCAAGCAGGCATCAAAGTTAGCTCTGTAGATGAGCTAGTCGAAAAACTACGTAATGACGCTAAAGTAATTTAAGGGGGTGATCAGATGACTATTCTTGTAATTGCCGAACATGATAATAACGAGCTTAAACCCGTAACCCTCAATACCTTAGCTGCAGCAAATGCGATTGGTGGTGATGTTCACCTGCTAGTTGCGGGTGCTAACTGTCAGGCAGTTGCTGATGCGGCGGTTCAAGTATCAGGTGTGAGTAAAGTTCTATTGGCTGATAACACGGCTTATGAACATCAGCTGGCAGAAAATATCAGTAAGTTGGTGCTAACGGTTGCTGGTGACTATAGCCACATCCTAGCCTCAGCAACGACAACAGGTAAGAACTTCTTACCGCGTGTTGCAGCACTGCTAGATGTAAATCAGATCTCAGACATTATTGCCGTAGAAGCAGCGGATACCTTCAAGCGCCCGATCTATGCTGGTAATGCGATTGCGACAGTACAGTCTGGTGATAGCACTAAAGTCATTACGGTGCGAGGTACAGCCTTTGATCCTGTGGCTAACAGCGGTGGTTCTGCCGAGGTCGTTAGCCTTGCTGAATCATGCGATAGCGGCCTTTCCAGCTTTGTTTCAGAAGAACTGGCGAAAAGTGATCGTCCAGAATTAACCGCGGCTTCAGTAGTAATCTCCGGTGGTCGTGGTATGGGCAACGGTGACAACTTCGAGCTACTCAATAAAGTGGCGGACAAGCTTGGTGCGGCGGTTGGTGCATCTCGTGCAGCAGTTGATGCGGGCTTTGTACCGAACGATATGCAAGTTGGTCAGACTGGCAAAATGGTCGCGCCAGAGTTGTATATCGCAGTGGGTATATCCGGTGCGATCCAGCACTTAGCCGGTATGAAAGATTCAAAAATCATTGTTGCTATCAACAAAGATGAAGAAGCCCCGATTTTCCAGGTGGCTGATTACGGGCTGGTGGCCGACTTGTTCGATGCCGTGCCTGAGCTAGAGAGTAAGCTGTAAACAGCATAACTAAAAAGCGCTTAGGCACTTCGCCAAGCCAAAAATAAAAATAGACGGAGCAACTTAGATGCTTTTCGAAGGACAATCGATTTACGTACAGTCGATCGAAGACGGGATCTACGATGTGGTGTTTGACCGCAAAGGTGATGCTGTTAATAAACTCGATCAGGCGACTTTGGCTGAACTGCGCGAAGCGGTAAATGCCCTGTGTAACCTAGATGATATTCGTGGTGTGATTTTCTCCAGTGCCAAAGACTGCTTTATTGTCGGCGCCGATATCACCGAATTTATGGGCTTTTTCTCCGCAGAAGATGAAGACCTGATTTCAGGCTTGATGGATATCCACAGCCTACTGAATCAGATCGAAGATATGGGCTGCCCAACCGTTACTGCGATTAATGGCCTATGCCTAGGTGGTGGTTTTGAATTAGCGCTATCCACTGATTACCGTGTGATGAGCGATCAGGCCAAAGTAGGTCTGCCTGAAGTTAAGCTAGGCATCTACCCAGGTTGGGGTGGCACGGTTCGTCTACCACGTTTAATTGGTGTAGATAACGCCAATGAATGGATCTGTGCAGGTGCTGAGAAGCGACCAGATGCAGCACTGAAAGATGGCGGTGTAGATGCAGTTGTAACAGGCGATCAGGTTAAAGCTGCGGCTCTAGATCTACTGAAAGGTTGTATCGCGGGTAAGTTTGATTACCAAGCGCGCCGTGAAGAGAAGAAAACGCCGATCAAACTAAATCAGGTAGAACAGATGATGGCGTTTGAATCTGCAAAAGGTGTGATCGGTGGTAAGGCGGGTCCTCACTATCCTGCACCAATGGCTGCGCTTAAAACAATTCAAAAACACGCGAATCTTCCTCGCGAGAAAGCCAACGAGATCGAAGCTAAAGGCTTTGTGAAAGTTGCTAAAACGGATGTGTGCGCATCCCTTGTTGGTCTGTTTATGAAAGACCAATACATCAAGAAAGTCAGCAAAGGTTTTGAGAGCAAAGCCGAGCCAGTTAAAAAGGCCGCTGTGCTGGGTGCCGGTATTATGGGTGGTGGTGTTGCTTACCAATCTGCCTCTAAAGGTACGCCTATCTTGATGAAAGATATCAACGATGCGGCGCTAGAGTTAGGTCTGGATGAAGCGACTAAGCTACTGAACAAACGCGTATCTCGTGGCCGTATGGATGCGATGAAAATGGCATCGGTGCTCAACAACATTACGCCAACGCTTAACTACGGAGATTTCGGTAGTGTTGACCTTGTGGTCGAAGCGGTTGTAGAAAATCCTAATGTGAAGAAAGCAGTGCTTGCTGAAGTTGAAGGCACGCTGCCAGAAGGCGCGGTACTGACGTCTAACACTTCTACTATCTCTATTACTGAGTTGGCAACAGCGCTTAAAAATCCAGAGAACTTCTGTGGTATGCACTTCTTCAACCCTGTGCATCAAATGCCGCTAGTGGAAGTTATCCGTGGTGAGAAAACCTCTGAAGATGCGGTAGCTCGTACAGTTGCTTACGCAAAAGCTATGGGTAAAACCCCAATTGTTGTAAATGACTGCCCAGGCTTCTTAGTTAACCGTATCTTGTTCCCTTACTTTGGTGGCTTTACTGCGCTACTTGAAGATGGTGCGGACTTTAAACAAGTCGATAAAGTGATGGAGCGTTTCGGCTGGCCAATGGGTCCTGCTTACCTTCTAGACGTAGTCGGTATCGATACTGCGCACCATGCAGATAGCGTGATGGCAGCAGGTTTCCCTGATCGTATGAGCCATGAAGGTGAAAACGTTATCGACCGTATGTTCTCCCTAGAGCGCTTCGGTCAGAAAAACAGTAAAGGCTTCTACCGTTACGAGCTCGATCGTAAAGGCAAGCCGAAGAAAATTGTGGATGAGGAAGTACCAGCAATGCTTGATGGCATTGCCAAAGAAACGCGTGAGTTCACTGATGAAGAGATCATCGAACGCATGATGATTCCTCTATGTATCGAAACCGTTCGCTGCTTGGAAGATGGCATTGTAGCCAGCCCGGCAGAAGCAGATATGGGCTTGATCTACGGTATTGGCTTCCCTCCATTCCGTGGCGGTGCGCTGCACTATCTAGATCAGATTGGTTTAGCTGAGTTCTGTGCTATGGCGCAGAAATACGAGGGTCTAGGGCCGTTGTATCAGCCAACCGACAAGATGAAACAGATGGCCGCTGCTGGCGAAACATACTTTCCACAAAATGCTCAGGGTTAAGGGGTAAAGATCATGAACTTGAAACCAAATGATGTAGTCATCGTTGACGGTGTTCGTACCCCGATGGGTAAATCGAAAAATGGCTCGTTCCGAAATGTTCGTGCCGAAGCGCTATCAGCTGCGGTCATCAAAGCACTGTTAGAGCGTAACTCAGCGCTAAACCCTGCAGACATCGAAGATGTGATGTGGGGCTGTGTTAACCAAACGAAAGAACAGGGCTTCAATATCGGCCGAAATGCTGCACTGCTAGCAGGTCTACCTCATACGGTGGCGGCGCAAACGATCAACCGCTTATGTGGTTCGTCTATGGCAGCACTGCATGCAGCAGCCCAAGGCATCATGACCGGCAATGGCGATATCTTTATTGCGGGTGGTGTGGAGCATATGGGCCACGTATCTATCATGCACGGTGTTGATATCAATGCTGAGATGTCCAAAAAAGTTGCTAAAGCGGCGATGATGATGGGCGTAACAGCAGAGATGCTAGGTAAGATGAACGGCATCAACCGTCAAATGCAGGATGAGTTTGCAGCGCGCTCTCACCGTCTAGCGCATCAAGCACATCTGGATGGCCTATGGGATAGCGAAATTATCGCGGTCGAAGGTCATGATGAAAATGGCTTTAAGTCGCTAGTCGAAGCGGATGAAGTTATCCGTCCAGAGACTACAGCTGAA
Source organism: Neptuniibacter sp. PT8_73 (assembly GCF_047778045.1). GTDB lineage: Bacteria > Pseudomonadota > Gammaproteobacteria > Pseudomonadales > Balneatricaceae > Neptuniibacter. Next base: position 3,263,142 of record NZ_CP180545.1, on the reverse strand, counting down.
ACACTGGGCGCGCTTAAGCCGGTGTTCGTACCGAAGGTCGGTACTGTAACCGCAGGTTCTTCTTCTGCATTCTCCGACGGTGCATCTGCACTACTGATGATGTCGGCGGCTAAAGCAGAAGAACTAGGCCTTACGCCACGTGCTCGTATTGTCAGCATGGCGGTAGCCGGTTGTGATCCATCGATCATGGGTTATGGCCCAGTTCCTGCCACTCAGAAAGCACTGAAGCGCGCAGGTCTTAGCATCGATGATATCGACTATGTCGAGCTTAACGAAGCCTTCGCAGCGCAGGGTCTATCTGTACTAAAAGGGCTGAAACTGCTCGATCAGATGGAAGATAAAGTAAACCTAAAAGGTGGTGCGATTGCCCTTGGTCATCCACTTGGCTGTTCTGGCTCGCGTATCACTAACACTCTAATGAACGTGCTAGAACAACAGGACGGAACCTTAGGTCTAGCGACCATGTGTATAGGCATGGGACAGGGGATCTCTACCGTGATTGAAAGGGTGTGATCCACCCGCATTTCTTCTTCGCGACTTCACTCTAAGCTATATCTTGCCCCGCTTTTAGCGGGGCTTTTTTATTTTAAGGGCAGTAGAAAACCGCTTAAATCGGGGTGGGGCGGTTAAAGGCCGTTTTGCATAAGAGGTTATGGTTCCAATGAGATAGTAAGAGGAGCCTTATCTTCCTCCAGATACATCGTAGAGAGCCCCGCATACATAACTCGATTTTTCACTGATCAACCATAAAATAAGCTCTGCTACTTCGTCAGCGGTTCCGACGCGGTCCATGGGAACAGAAGTAGATAACCTCTCTGCTCTTTCTGCATCACCCGTATGGGAGTGCATATCTGTATCGATTAGTCCTGGGCGGACTGCATTCACTCTAATTCCTTGCTTCGCAACTTCTTTTGCAAGGCCTACAGTCAATGTATCAATCGCACCCTTCGAAGCTGCGTATTCGATGAATTCGTTAGGGGAGCCTAGGCTTGCTGCCATCGAAGATAGATTCACAATGCAGCCGCCGTTACCACCATGTTGATGACTCATTCGTTTAACGGCTTCTCTGGCACAAAGGAAGCTACCAAATACGTTAATTGAAAAGGTTTTGTTAAGCTGGTCTAGACAGGTGGATTCAAAGTTATGGATCTTGGATATGATGCCAGCGCTGTTTATGAGAGCATCGAGAGAACCGATTTTATCTACCTGATTGAAAAGGTAATTAACACCTTCTTCGGTAGAAATGTCTGATTGAACTATGTAGGCAGTACCGCCGTTCTCCATGATCTCATTTTTGATTGCCGTAGCGGCTTGCTCGCTATTACGGTAATTGATGACTACGTCATAGCCAGTTTTAGCTATTAGTTTGGCGGCAGCGGCTCCGATGCCAGAACTGCCTCCAGTAATAAGCGCTAGTTTTTTCATCTACTGAATCCATTGTAATGACGCGTGGCGTTGTGAGACTGCGGCATCCTGAAAAGGTCGGCACAGTTAAATCCCTAAGTGGTTAATATGTAATGGATATTAAAACTCAAGCTAGCTCCTAGCCAGCAATTCTTTCGCTTCTTTATCTGTTAACCCTTCACCTACATGCAGCTTAACTTTAAACGCGCCTGCACCTAAACCAAGTTCAGTAAAAATGCGTTTTTCAACTTCGCAAAGTCCGCCTTCAATCATATCGATCGGGTGGATAAGCATTTGAGCACTCTTTTTCATAAAGCCGCTTGGCATAGCGCCTTTTACGAGCTCTTTCAGCACAGGCTCAGCGGCGGAAAACTGGCCGACTAACAGTCTGTCTGTGGTGAAAGGCTGCGCTGGAGTAGCGATCTTCCAAGTACCGTTTTCTGTTAGGTTTTTGATCTCAAACTTGTTCTTTCGAACTTTTAGATATAGGTCGGCGACAAACAATTTTTTGAGCATGAAGAGAACCTGATGGCTTTAAGAGTCCAATGAAAATCATCATATGACAATTTTCTCGACAGATCAGTTGTTCATTTTTAGGGAGGTTTGGACAAAGCTATGAAAGCGTTAGTTGGTTAAAGGTCTGTGATAGTTAAGCCCCAAAAGGGGCTTTAATCTGTTTTTAGCCGGTCTTCTCTGCCTTATCTCGCTCAAGTCTGGTTTTTAATCAAACCTCTTCGTCTTCATCCAATAGCTTTATCCCAGCCAGTGGATTGTCTTCATCGAAGGACTGCTTTTCTGGCTCAGGAGATGCATCGGTTTTTTCAGCTTTTTCATCTACAACCGCAAGGTTCATGCGAAGACGCATATCGTTTGCCGAGTCAGCATTAACAATAGCTTGGTCTTGCGTGATCTTACCTTCGTCAAAGAGTTTGAATAGGGAGTCATCAAAGGTTTGCATGCCGGTGGTATCAGAACCTTTAGACATAACTTCTTTGATCCCTTTTACATCTCCTTTCATGATCAGCTCTTGGATACTGGAAGTGCCTAGAAGTATTTCAATGGCAGCACAGCGTTTACCTTCAATGGTTGGAATCAGGCGCTGAGAAACCACGGCTTTTAGGTTAAGCGCGAGGTCATGGAAGATCTGTTTATGCCGCGCTTGTGGGAAGAAGTTAATAATTCGATCAATCGCTTGGTTAGCGTTGTTGGCATGTAGTGTCGAGATAGCTAAGTGACCTGTTTCTGCATAGGTCAGGCACTGCTCCATCGTTTCCTGATCTCGGATCTCACCGATCAAAATTACATCAGGCGCTTGGCGCAGGGCATTTTTTAGAGCGCTGTGGAAGTTACGGGTATCAACCCCGACTTCACGCTGATTGATCAGTGATTTACGGTGGTTGTGGACAAACTCGATTGGGTCTTCAATGGTGATGATATGACCGCCGCTATTACGGTTACGGTGATCAATCAGTGCAGCAAGAGATGTTGATTTACCCGAACCTGTCGCACCAACAAACAGTACTAAGCCGCGTTTCTCCATAATCACATCTTTAAGGACCGGAGGTAGCCCTAAGTCTTCCATTTTGGGAATATCAGCTTTGATATTACGCGCGACTAGTGAGTACTGGTTACGTTGTTTAAAGATATTGATTCGGTAGCGAGCCACTTTAGGGATGGAGTAAGCGAGATTCATCTCTAGTTCTTCTTCGAAGGTGGCGCGTTGCTGCTCATCCATTAAGGAGTTTGCGATTGCTTCAATCTCACCGGGTTTATAAGGCTCTTTACTTAATGGCGTTAATTTACCTTCGAACTTTGCACAGGGTGGAGCGCCGGTAGTTAGGTAAAGGTCGGAGCCGTCACGTTTCGCCAAAATCGTAAGGTAATCCTTAAATTCCATAGGTGTCTGATCCTTATAATGTACAGAGGATTTATGTGGATATAGGACAAAGTCTAGTGGAAGAAAAACGGGGCGTCATCTTGAAATATTTTTTCTGAGTTATGTTATATGGTAACATTTCGCGCTTTGCTGTTGATTGAAGGTATGGGCTGTGGCGCAGGAAGCTCTAAAAATTGAATCTGAGATGAGATTTGTCCAAGGGGTTACTCCCGAGGTTCTAACTCAGATTTATGATCAAGATGTACACCTCTGTAATTTTCAAAGGGAATTGTCACTTGATGTGACGGGCTATTGCGAAGCGTTGCTGCAAACCGAGCATCTAAATATCAGAGCTGTTATTCAAGCCGATGATCCTTCAGCAGTTTTAAATAATCTATTACCAGAGCACTCAGGTAAGTCTGAATTTATCGAAGATCTAGCTTTGATCATCGACATGTATGCTTGCTTGTTTGAGTTGGATGAAGTGGGTTTGCGCTTACAGGTTTTGGACCGCGCGATGTGCCCTCGATTCCATACAGATAAGTTAGGTTGCCGTTTGGTAAGTACTTACGCTGGTCAAGGGACTGAGTGGTTGGAAGACCCTTTGTTAGATCGGTCGAAATTAGGTGCGGGTAATGGTGGTTTGTCTGACGACAAGTCAGGCCTATACGGTAGTGAAGAACTGATACATCAAGCGCAAGCAGGTGATGTGTTACTGCTCAAGGGTGATGGGTGGTATGGCTTGGATGGAAAGGGTGTTGTACATCGCTCCCCAATGGTTCCTTCTGGGCAAAGTCGATTAGTCGCTACTTTGGATTTTGCATAGTTCACAGCCTGAAGTTGGGTTCTGAGCTGGTCGATCAATCTTCTAATTTAATTTGAAACATAACGAGCAGTTACGTCTGTTTGTTATGATATATTATAATATTTTGAGGTATAAAATGAAAAAACAAGCACTCGCTTTTGCTGTGGCGGCGCTATCTATGCAGGCTTCAGTGGGCCATGCGCTGGAAGTTGGTGTCATTCTAGATGTCTATCACAAATCCGATGATACGGCGTTGAATGGTCGTACTGAAGGTTTTGGTTTGAGTCACAGTGAACTTAGCTTGAGCCAAGATATTGGTGATGTTGCTAAAGCGCAAATGACTTGGATTGCTGAGTGGAATGAAGAAGAGTCTGATCTTGAGCTTGAAGAGCTATACATCCAAAGTACTTCGCTACCGGGTATCAGCCTGACAGCAGGCCGTTTTTTGGCGGATATTGGTTACCTGAATGCTAACCATAGCCACTCTGATAGCTTCAGCGAGCGTCCTCTCATGTACAAAGCGTTCCTTGGCGGTCACTACTACGATGACGGTGTATCTGCGAGCTGGATTGTCCCAACAGATCGTTACTGGCGTGTAAGCGCAGCTGCATTTGGCGGTGATGAGTTAGGCGAAGAAAAATCAGTTAACACTATCGGTACTTGGACGCTGTCTACTGAGTTTGGTGATGACTTCGGTAACAACTCAAGCTGGCAGGCCGGTATAAGTTACATGCGTAACCGTACTCAGGAAGCTGGACACCACGAAGAGGAAGAAGATCACGACCATGAAGAAGAGCATGATCACGATCACGAAGGCCACGCTCATTCCCATGGTGCAGAGTATCAAGGTGAACACCTTTACATTGCGGACCTAGTTTGGAAATGGTCGCCTAACGGTAACAACCGCCAAGAGCAGCTAAAAATTGCAGCTGAATACGCCTATGTAGATGATTTATATGGTGCAGAAGTAAACGACTTCAGTGGTTGGTACCTATCCGGTGTTTATCAGTTTGATGAGAACTGGGCGGCTGGTATCCGTCACGGTCAAGTGGATCTTGCACATGAGCATGAACACGATGGCGAACATGAGTGGGAAGATTCTGAGCTGAAAGAAACTGCAGTGATGGTTAGCTGGTCTCCAACACATACTCAGAAAGTACGCCTTGAATACCGTCACCAAGATGCTGACAACATGGAAGGTGAAGACAACGCGATCACACTTCAATACCAAGTAGGATTTGGCGCGCATGCTGCACACAGCTTCTAAGCTAATTGCAGCGGTTGCGCTGTTAGCTGTTGTTACCCCTGCGCAAGCGCTTACGATTTTTGCCTGCGAGCCTGAGTGGGCGGCGTTAAGCCGTCAACTCGCGCCGGAGGCAAAAGTCTTTAGCGCGACTCATGTCTATCAGGATCCGCATTATATCGAGGCGAGACCTAGCCTAATTGCCAAGTTGGCAAGAGCTGATATCGCTATCTGTAGTGGTGCGAGCTTGGAAGAGGGCTGGATGCCGGCGCTACAAAAACGTGCGTCTAACCGCAAAGTAGCGGACGGTGCCGTAGGCATGCTCTACCTGTCTGAACATGTAGAGACGATTGAAAAACACGAAAAAGAGTTTTTTAGTACTGAGCATGTTCATCCCGAAGGTAACCCTCACTTTCATTTGGACCCCGAACGAGTTCAACAGCTAGCACCAGTTATCAGTAATCGCTTACAGCAGATTGACCCTGATAACAAAGAATCGTACCAACAGGCGTTGGAAGCTTGGCAAGTGCGTTGGCAGGAAAACCTCGTTCGTTGGAAAGCCATGGCTGAGCCATTAAAAGGTATGCCGGTCGTTGTTCAGCATACGAGCTTTAGCTACTTGCTGAATTGGGCTGATATTAAGGTTGTTGCAGACCTTGAGCCTAATCCGGGTGTGCCGCCAACGATGTCGCATCTGCAATCGTTGGTATCTACTGTCGAACAGAAGCGTCCGCAGTTTGTGATCAGCAACTGGTACCAGAACGATAAAGGTGCGCGTTGGTTATCCGAGCAAACGGGTATGGCGCATGCGAATTTGCCAGCGACAGTAGATCTTAAAGGCGAAGTGTCTGATCTGACTAAACTGTTTGATCATCTGCTGCAGCAATTAACGGTGCAGAAGTAATGCAGGCACTGAGTATAGGATTGCCAGCTTTGGTGGCTGGTTTGCTGATTTTGGCTAGCCATGTCCCTTTGGGGCGACAGGTCTTAAAACGAGGGATTGTTTTTATTGACCTTGCCATTGCGCAGTTAGCCGCACTTGGCACTATCTTAGCCACGCAGTGGCACTTTCATGATATCGATCATGATCATGGAGCTCTAATATCAACATTGATGGCAGTACTTTTTTCCCTTCTGGGTGTTGCATTGGTGGCTTGGATCAACCGAAATCTGCCAGACTGGCGTGAGGCTTTTATCGGTTTGATCTATGTGGCTTCCGCATCATTGTTGGTGTTGGTGGTGGCAGGCCAGCCCCAAGGAGGTCAGGCATTAACGCGTACGTTAAGTGGCGATGTTCTCTGGCTTACTTGGGCTGATCTGGTGCCTCTCGGTGTGATGGCTATCTTCATTCAACTGCTGGCGTTATTCAGGCCTCAGAGTTTAGAGCGATTCTTCTACATCGCTTTTGCTGTGACGATTACATTGTCGGTTATGAAAGCGGGCATCTATCTGGTATTTGCTTGCTTGATTGCACCGGCGCTTGCAGCACAAGTAAGAGGTAAATCTGTCGGCTGGGCTTACCTTGTTGGTGTAGTTGGCTTTGTGGTGGGTTTGTTGTTGGCTTGGTCGTTTGACCTTCCTGCGGCGGCTACCATCGTTTTATCGCTGATCCTTACCATGACTTTGGCTTTGGTCATACAGGTTCAGTTTCAAAAAGATAAAGTTTCAGCGTAATAAAAAACGGGCCTTAAAGGCCCGTTTTTTATTTTCTGATGGAACTTAGTTAAGCCACTTCCGTGCAACGAATACGTTGTTTCTTCGTTTGCTTACGTTTACGGCGAGCTTTTAGCCACGTGTAAAGGCCTAACAGCGATGTGCCAGAAATTGCCAAGATAAACAGGCTTATAACTCCATCTCTGCCATCCCGGCCTAGACCATCTGCAAAATGCCATTTATGTAGATAGCTAAAGATCCAGCTGTACACCTTATCTGCGTTATCTACTTTGACAGAAAGCACAGCATCTCGAGTATCGACGTAATAAGTCTTATCGGCATAATCTATAGCGACCACTGGCAGGCGTTTATCAATAAACCCATAGCTATGGTCCTCTTTGAAGCTATTAATAAGACGCTGATCTATCACTTCTGGCTGCTGCCCTTGGGTGTTAGATACGAGTTGTTTTGCGAAGTCGAATGGTCCTTCGGGTAGCTGTTCGCCTGATTGTGCATCTAACCACAGACTGGGTTGCCTCGGTTGCTGAAGTTGCCATACAGCACGCCCTTCCAGTTCATGAAGTTGTGTATTACTGCTGTTAGGGTATTGAGCCTGTATTTGAGCTAAGCCAAAACTAATGTCTGAAAGCGCGAGTGATTGATCGAGAGGAACCCCTCGTATTTCGGGCTCTAGTTTCTCTATAGTTCTAACCATGCCACTGAATACAAACATTAAGAGAGCAGCGGAAATCCCTACACCGGTCCAAGCATGGATCTTCTTTAGTTGAGCATTTTTACGCTGTTTTAGTGGTAAGACTGCAAACAGGTAGAGGCCACTGATACCGATGAAGGTTGAGATCAACATCATGCTGATAAACAGAGCTGTTCTAAGTGGGTTTTCCTGATCGATAAAGGCCCATACATGTAAAAAGTGGAACAAGGTCATAAACAAACGACGAGAATCATCCGTAATTGTCGCAAGGCGGTCCTGACGGATATCCACAAATACACTTAAGTTATCATCCCGCTCGAACGTCACTTCCCATACAGGTAACAATCTGTTGATTGCTGGGTATTGGTGACTAAATTCCGAGATCAATTTGATCTGTTTTATTCCAGCAGTATTTTCTCCACTGTAATGGCGCGCTAACTGTTCTGCGTAGGCTAATTCTATCTCCTGAGCTGGTTTAGCATTCAGGGTTAAAAACTGTGATGGCTCAGAACGTTTTTCCCAACTCTGAATATACCAGTTTTGATCAACCTGAACGGGGCGGAGCCCTGCAACTGTCGTCAGCTGAGACTCTTCTATTAGGGTTTCAATGCTGGGTAGATTGGCTGTCCATTGCGGTTGTGGATAAAAATGCTGCGCCGTCTCCGGAGCAGTTAAACGCATTACCGGATGAAGAAGACCACTTAGCCCAAACAGTAGTAAGGGCACGAGCACCAGCAGCGCAAGCCGCCGGTGCCAAAGGTAAAGTTTTGCTTTCATATCAGTGAGCTCTACCAGTTATATTTCAGGCCGGCTTTAAGGGTGCGGCCTGCACCAGGGTAGAAGCTCTCGCTGCCCCAGCTAAATTCAGTTTGGTAGTTGTATTGGCGATCAAATAGGTTATCCACACGCCCAAATAGCATCAGCTCTTGTGTTAGTTCGTACTGACCTTTCAGGTTGAACAGGGTGTAGCTAGGCGCTTTTAGGGAGTTAGCATCGTCTTTCCAATAGGAACCAATATGGTCGGCTTGTAGTTGAGTTACTAACCCCGGAACAGATACGGGAGTCCAGTTAACAGTTACGCCGACCTTATTGCGTGGAGCACGCATGATCTCGTTGCCAGAGTAGTCAGTGCCGTCGTTTACATAGTCGATAAACTCATGCTTGGAGTGGCTAAGTGCTAGTTTGGTGGACCATGAAGGCGAGAAAACATAACCAAGTTCAAGTTCGATACCTTGATGACGAGTTTCGCCGGCATTGGTGCGGTAGGAATCTCCGTTGTTGTCATCCGCTGATACGATGGCATCGTCGATCGTCATACGATAGATCGAAGCTGAAAGAGATAGATTCTCGCGTTGTAAGCGGTAGCCTAGCTCGACGGTTGTTGATGTTTCCTCTTTAACACCACCAACAAGTGAAGCACTATCACCACTCTTAAGGTTATACATTGTAGAGGCTGTTGGTAGGCGGTTCGCTTGGGCAACGCGGCCATAGAAACCGCTGTTATCATTCAGTGCGTAATGGAAGCCTAGCTTTGGATTCAGGCTGGTAAATTTATCTTTACGGTCAGCTAGTTGGCGGTTACCGAAACCATCGTCATCGGTTTCGGCTAGATGGTTGTCTAATTCGTACTGGTTATAGTCGTAACGTAAACCCGCTTGTACCGTCAGAGCATCACCCAGCATTAAGTTATGTTGAATATATGGAGAGACATTTTTATAGGTAATATCCTGATCGCGGTATTCAAAGTCAGCAGTGTAGCTTACTGGAGGCCCCCAACCGCCTGAGACGGTAATATCAATTGGCTGGTAGCTGATTGTTTCCGACTCAGAGTGTTCCAGATCCACACCAAAGATCGTTTCGTTGCCATTGTCGTGCGCCCAGTTACCTTTAGCTAACAGGCCAAAACTAGTAACGTTGCTGTCAGTCTTAGGCGTATATGAACGCCAAGTCGCAATGTAATCATTAGAGTTATAGCGAGCGTAAGGGATAAAACTCAGCGTTAATTGATCATTTAGCGCGTGAGTTAGCTCAAAGCTCAGGCGAGCAAAATCACTGTCTCGTTCAGGGTTAATAGCCTTAACAGCATCGCTCAAACCGGATTGAGTACGGTCTTTTGCAAGTTCTTCTGCATCTAGGGAGGACGCCATCTCATCGGTCATCGTTGAGACTTGGAACTGTGTTTTTAGTTCCGTATCTTCATCTATTTCCCAAATGTGTTTTGCCAAAATCTCTTGGCGGTCTCGAGCAGTATGATCACGCCAGCCGTTATCTTGGAAAGCTGATGCTGAGATGAGAAATGCTTGGTCTTCAGCAATTTTGTCACTGTGTTGTACTTTAATCTGTGCGTAATCATCTTCACCTGCCAGTACGCTTACGTGGCCTTTGGGTGTGAAGGTCGGTTCTGCACTTAATACGTTGATCGTTGCTGCGACTGCACCCGAGCCGTACAGGGTGGTACCGGCACCTTTGAGTACTTCGATCTGATCTGCACTGGTATTGAAGCTAGACCAACGTAGACCGTTATGGTTGAAGAATGCGCTGGATTGCAGAGGGATGCTGTCTTGCAGGAACAGGTAATAGCCATCGTAATTTAATGGCATACGGATACCGGTGTTATGTGATGAACTGCCAGATAGCTGGTTAATAGTTACACCCGCCATCATTCGAGTGCTGTCTTGAATATGCGCACCTTGATCTAGTTGCAATTGTTTGTCATCAACTGCGCTCACGCTGACAGGTAGTGAGTTACTCTCTTCATCTACACGGCTTGCAGTCACAACCATAGTTGAAGCGACTTCATCTGCAGCAAACACCGTCTGCGGAATGCTAGCAGCAATGACTGCAGCCGCTAGAGTATTAAGGGGGAACTTGATAGAGAGTGATTGTGACTTCATAACCCTGTCCAAACGCTAAAAATTTTGGCGCATGGTAACGATGGCTAAGCGTCTTGAGAATGTGACCAATTGTCGCTGAGGCAAACTGTCGCAGGGCTAAAGTCTTGCTAGAGAAACTACGGTTATAGGCTTTTTCGCAAGTTGAAAGAGGCTTTTGAGAGCGTTTATTTTATTGACTGAAGCGCTTCTAAGAGGGCTGGAATAAACGGCAACTGCTGGTCAGAACCTGTCAGTTTTTTCTGTTTAGCTAGGAGTGCATCGGAAGCTGCTTGATAGATGCGTGATTGCACAGGGTGTTGTTGTATATCGCGGCCATCTTGTACTGAAAGTTCGCAAACATGAGCATCTGGTGAGCTAAACCAGCGACAAGAAAGCGGACGATGGTGATAGATAGAGCAAGCATTTTCCTTATCTAAAAAGGGACAAGGGGCTCTGAATAAAGGCGCTTGTCGTGCAGCGATATTTTGCTCGAGTTTATCTGTTAGTTCTGTCAGTTCAGCAGGTGCTAGCGTGCTTTGTAGATGGTGATTAATATCGCTGATGGTTTGCTGTGGTACTTGAATAGGGAAGTGGCAACAATGATGGCAGCCTTTGCTGCACGCTATCTTAGAATTGTCACCAAAGTTTTGACGAAATGCTTGGCTGGCATCATTTACATACTGCAGAGTGACAGCAACCTCATCAGATGGATTATCTAAGTTCTCAATAGAGCTAAAAATCTGCTTACTTAGATTGCCAAAGAGCGCTTCATATTCAGCCGTCACTTGTTGCAGCTTCTGTGCAACATCAGTGACATCGGCGGTAGAGAAAAAAACATCTGTCTCTGGCATCAATAGGCTCTTTTCTGGGCGTTTAATCTACCTGCAGTATACCTTAACTTGGTCAAGCAACCTTAGCTTCTTTCTGGTTAAGTTTACCTAGCTAATAAGGGCCTTAATAACTCTACAGTTTCATCGGGATACTCAAATGGGAACAGATGACCACCGTTAAAACTGACTAACTCCATATTGGGGAAGTTGCGTTGCCACCATTTAATGTCACCTGCGCCAAACAGATCGCTTTGCTCACCGTAGATAACCGTGCCCGAAACCTGTTTTAGCCACTTGGGGGCATTGAGTAGAACATTGCGGAATATATCGGCTTCAATCTCTGGAGAGATACTTAGTTCCACACCATTGTTGGTCTCTGTTAGACCATGAGTGATGTAGTCATCAAAGCATGCGGGATGGAATGTTCTGAAAAGCTTTTTCTGGCTGAAGTATTCTCGTGCCTGTTCACGGCTCTCAAATTTTGATCGACGTTTAGCAGCTCGCTGTGCCGGAGATACTTTGTCTATCAAGCCCATCTTTTTGATCAGCTTTATCAGGTAACGTTTGCGGCCGTTAAATAGTACGGGATCAAACAATATCACCTGTTTAAACAGCTCGGGTCTGAGTCCTGCGGCAATTAAGGTGACCACAGCGCCAGCAGAATGCCCCATACCGATGACAGCTGTAGCTTGATTTTGCTCAATATCTGCAATCAGCTCTTTGGCATAGTTGGTTAGATCACCATCTAGTGGGTAGTCACCATGGCCCATTTTTTCGATATAGGTCACAGAGTATTCTGGCAGCTGGTTAAATAAATATTGGTAGCTGCTGCCTGGGAAACCATTAGCGTGACTAAATTGGATAGTGGTCATAATTCTAAGCCTACTTAGGGTGATTGATCATCATGCGGACCGTGTTTTTAGCGATATCGTTGATATCTTCACGATTGATGTAGATGCCATCATTAAACAATCGACATAGACCATGGAGTGCGGCCCAGCTCGATTGAGCGATGCGTAAACTCGGTTGTTCAGGGTCAAACAGGTTTTGTTGTTGCAGCTCTTTCACCCAATCCAGCCAAATATGAAAACTGTTTTTGGAAATGGTTTGTAACTCAGGTGTAGGCTCACCTGTTTTCCAAATTTCGCGACCGTACATAAGATCGTAGGTTTCTCGTTCTTCATCAGCAAAGCGGATATAGGTGAGAACGTAATGCTCAAACAGCTCAACTGTAGCTAAATCTTTTTTGCACTCAGTGACCGACTTAACTAACTGATCTTGTTGGTGGAATCCTTGTGCAGCAATGGCACAAAGTAGCTCATTTTTGTCTTTAAAGTGGTGGTAAGGTGCTGTACGAGACACGCCGACTTTATCCGCCAGTTTGCGAATAGATAGGTTATCCACACCGCCTTCAGCGATCAGATCGGTCGCAGCTTTCAGCAGTGAATCTCTTAAATCACCGTGGTGATAGTTCTTCTTTGAATTCGTCATAGCTGAGGAATTTAGCAATCAATCTTGACAGTGTCAAAATTGGTGCGCTATCTTATTTTTATCTTGACGGTGTCTAGTTTGGTTTCTAGATCATTTTTCATTCATAAAAATAAGAGCGATGTATGAGTTACCAGACCTTTTTATTACAGGTTGATCAGCAGATTGCGCACCTCCAGCTAAATCGTCCTGACGCTTGTAATGCCATGAATAAAGCTTTTTGGCAGGAGTTTCCAGAAGCATTAAGAGCACTGGATACTGAAGCTGAGGCGAGAGTCTTAGTTATCTCTTCCCAGGGAAAGCACTTTTCTGCAGGTATGGATCTAGAGATCTTTACTCAACCTGATCCGCAGATGTTTAACGGTGAAGCAGGTCGACGTGCCGAAGCGGTTCGTCGTTTGGTGATGCAACTACAAACCTGTTTTAACCTGCTGGAAGAGATCCGCATGCCGGTGATCAGTGCTGTACAGGGCGGTTGTATTGGCGGCGCTTTAGATCTGGTTTGCGCGACAGATATGCGTTACTGCACCGCCGAGGCTTATTTTACTGTTAAAGAAACCGAATTAGGCATGACTGCAGATCTGGGTACATTGCAGCGTCTGCCTCAATTAATCCCTTCAGGCCTAGCGCGAGAGTTGGCTTATACCGCTCGTAAATTGAGCGCTGATGAGGCGTTAAAAGTAGGGTTTGTGAACCGTGTTTACCCGACTCAAGAGGCTATGCTTGATGATGTGATGGATATTGCCGCTCAGATCGCGTCGCAGTCGCCTTTAGCGGTAACCGGGTGTAAGCAGATGATCAACTATGCCCGGGATCATAGCGTACAAGACAGCCTGAGTTATATGGCGACTTGGCAAGCAGGTATGTTTCAACCAGAGGATATGATGCAAACCTTCAGTGCCAAGATGTCTGGAAAGGCACCGGAATATAAGCCGCTGCGAAAAATAGCGGAGCCGTTTAGCGGCAAATAATAAAGATAAGAATAATAGATGGGCACTTTAGTTTGCCCTTACGACAAGAGTAAAAAGACCATGAGTACAACTCCTTATCCACATCTATTAAAGCCACTGGATTTAGGCTTTACCACTTTAAAAAACCGCGTGCTGATGGGATCTATGCACTTAGGTTTGGAAGAAGCACCAAACGGTTTTGAACGCATGGCTGCTTTTTATGCAGAGCGTGCTCGCGGTGGTGTCGCTTTGATCGTGACCGGTGGTATTGGTCCGAACAAAGAGGGCGCAGTTCATGGTCATGCTGCGCAGTTGGCTACGGCAGAGGATGTGGATAACCACCGTCTGGTAACTGATGCGGTACATAAGGAAGACGGTAAAATCTGTATGCAGATTCTACATACAGGCCGCTATGCTTATAACCCGCAACCGGTTGCGCCTTCGGCTATTCAAGCACCGATCAATCCTTTCCCGCCAAAAGAGTTAAGTGAATCTGATATCGAAAGTCAGATTCAGGATTTTGTGCGCTGTGCATCGCTTGCCAAAGAAGCCGGTTATGACGGCGTAGAGATCATGGGTTCAGAAGGGTATCTACTGAATCAGTTTATCGCCAGCAGAACTAATAAACGTGATGATGAGTGGGGTGGTGAGTACGAGCAACGTATCCGTTTTCCACTGGAAGTTGTTCGTCGTGTTCGTGAAGCCGTAGGTACAGATTTTATTATTATCTATCGCTTATCGATGCTGGATTTAGTGGAAGATGGCAGTAGCTATGATGAGATCATCGCTTTAGGTAAAGCGATCGAAGAAGCTGGCGCGACTATCATCAACACCGGTATTGGCTGGCATGAAGCGCGTATCCCAACCATCGCAACCAAGGTGCCACGTGCCGCGTTTACTTGGGTAACAGCGAAAGTTCGTGAAGCGTTAACTGTGCCAGTGATCACTTCAAACCGAATCAATATGCCGGATGTTGCTGAGGACGTGCTAGCGAGAGGGGATGCCGATATGGTCTCTATGGCACGTCCCTTCTTAGCTGATCCAGAGTTTGTTGTTAAGGCTGAGCAGGATCGCGCAGATGAGATTAATACCTGCATTGGTTGTAACCAAGCGTGCTTAGATCATGTTTTTGTTGGCAAGTTGACCAGCTGTTTAGTTAACCCGCGTGCTTGTCATGAAACCGAACTCGTGATTACCCCTACAGAAAAGCCTAAAAAACTGGCTGTGGTGGGTGCAGGCCCTGCAGGCCTAGCCTTTTCTACGACAGCAGCTAAGCGTGGTCACCAAGTAACGTTGTTTGATGCCAGTTCTGAAGTCGGTGGGCAGTTTAATATCGCCAAGCGCATTCCGGGTAAAGAGGAGTTTTATGAGACTCTGAGATACTTTGCTAGACAGGTCGAGATTACTGGCGTTGAACTCAAACTCAATACACGCGTTGATTCGGCGATGTTGTCAGAAGGTGACTTCGATGAAGTCGTATTGGCGACAGGTATCTCGCCGCGTACACCTGAATTAGAAGGTGTCGAACACGCTAAAGTTCTCTCTTATCTCGATGTGATGAGAGGTGCTGAAGTTGGTCAAAAGGTTGCTGTAATTGGTGCCGGCGGTATTGGCTTTGATATATCTGAGTATCTTATTCATCAGGGCGAATCGACCAGCCAAAATATCACCGCCTTTATGCAGGAATGGGGTGTAGATATGGACCTTAATGCCCGTGGCGGTATTAAGGGTATGAAGCCAAGTTTTGAACCTGCAGCCCGAGAGGTGTACCTGCTGCAGCGTAAAAAAGCTAAGGTGGGTGCCGGCCTTGGTAAAACCACGGGGTGGATTCACCGAGCGGATCTGGCTAAAAAAGGTGTGCGTATGTTGAATAAGTGCGAATACCAAAAAATTGATGATGCCGGTTTGCATGTGCTGGTGGATGGTGAAGCGCAGCTGCTAGAGGTTGATAACGTTATTATTTGTGCAGGGCAGGAGCCATGTCGCGAACTTGCGGATCAGATTGGTAACAAGCCTGTCCACCTGATTGGTGGTGCTGATGTGGCGTCAGAATTAGATGCGAAGCGTGCCATAAATCAGGGAACGCGGTTGGCTGCTGAACTTTGAAATTGAACTCGTTACCGGCCAGATGTGAGTGGGCTTTTACAGACTTTTTGGTCGGTTTTGAGTTTGCTTTATTGATGCTGGTCAAATACATTTTTTTTGCTGAGATTAAACTGAGGGTAGGATAGTAGTAAAAGGACTTTGACTGTATTGGACGTAAAGCAGTGAAAGGTTACAGAAGTTCCAATATTGGGCAGCAGTTCGGCTTGATGAGCGTATTGAGCTTAATCAGCATGTTGTTGCTCTTTTATCTTTTCTATAGCGCCTTCAGTGATACCTTCTATGAAGAGAAAAAGCAGGAGAGTCGAGACTTAACGACCTCTGCTGTCTCTATGATAGAGGGGTTCTATAAGTTGAGTCAGACCTCTGAAATGACGGAGTCGGAAGCTCAAAAACTAGCACTTTACGCATTGAAATCCTCTCGTAGTTTCCACGATGGTTATTACTGGGTGAATGACAGTCATGCGAATATGGTTATGCACCCTGAGCGTCCGGACTTAATGGGGATCAATCTGGCGAAGGTGCAGGATATCAACGGTCTTCAGTTGTTTACTGAGTTTGTTCGCGAAGCACATAAGGGGGGCGGCTGGGTCGATTATTATTGGACTAAACCCGGTGTGGAGCAGGAAGTTTTTCACAAGGTTTCCTATGTTGCTCTGTTTGAGCCCTGGGATTGGGTTATTGGTACAGGCGTTTATCTGGATGAGGTTGAAGCTAAGAACAATCGCTTATTTATCCAATCAATCGAACTAATCGTTGCTGCTTTTTTAGTGATGGCAATTGTATCGGTATTGTGGGCGAAACGGAGTACTACGCTTATTCGTGATCTTGCAATTAAAGATCCTTTAACTGGCCTCTATAGTCGCCGCTATTTAAACGAAACCGAAGGTAGTTATTTAAGCCAAGATAAGCGCAATAGGCATCAACATTTGTATGTCATGTTCTTAGATATCGATCATTTTAAGAAGCTTAACGATAACTATGGTCATCGCTTTGGAGATGACGTTCTTCATGCTGTTGGGCAAGTTTTGTTGCAGAACACTCGGCCTGAAGATCTAGCTGTTCGCTATGGTGGTGAGGAGTTCGTAATTCTCACTCTGGCGAGCGAAATGGAGCCTGTGCGTTTTCTTGCTGAGCGATTACGTGCTGAAATTAATAGTTTAGAGTTTGCTCACGAAATAGACCTGACCATTAGTGTGGGTCTTGCAGAGCGTGGGCATGAAGAGAGTATGGCCTCTGTCTTAAACCGCGCAGACCAATTCCTTTATGAAGCGAAAGAGTCTGGTCGTGATTGTGTGGTTTCAGAAAGTTAGTTAATTCTCACAATATTAGATATTAAAAAAGCAGCCTAATGAGGCTGCTTTTTTAATATCTGAGAATCGTTTTGTGACTTTAAGCCACGGTCTCAATTAGCTGTGGAAATTCAGTACCTGGATCATTTGGAATCTGATCGGCTAGTCGAGCTTGAAGGCGCTGTTGTAGTTCCTGATCTTGCTGCTCATTAGCATCTTGAGGTTCTGGTGAATTTGCAGCTGGCGCTGCTGAAAATTCAGGTTCTGCGTTGTCAGCTGGACGATTACGTAGGCCTTCTTGCAGGTCTAGCGCAGACTGAATATCGATGCCTCGGAAACTCTCAACATCTTCACCGGTTTGTTCTGCTAAGAAATTTTCGATCTGTTGCTGTTGCGCTGCTTGGTCAATAGCAGGTTCGGCATTATTCGCACGATTCGTTCGTGTTTCTAGGCCGTTATCAACATTTTGGACTTGGCTTGTTTGTGGCAAGTCTTGATTAAGTTGCACCTGACCACCCGGCTCAGTACCTAGCGGAGCATTCACGGCTAAACCGTTACCCGCTGATTGAGCAGTAGATTCTGGGCCTGCTCCTCTTGGGGAGATAAGCGATTGTGCAGTGCCTAAGGCTGAAATGTTGTTTTCCATAATGCTGACCAAATTTCTGTGTTCTTGAAACAGATGTTCTTAAAACAAATGCTCTTAAAGCAAACTACGTACAGAGTTAGTCATTATAGCTGAGAATTGGTTCCCGTGTTGTGAAGCTTATTCATAATTTATGTCGAGATTATTTAAACCTGTCATTTTATCGACTAACGCTTTGCTAGATGCTGCTGTAAATAAGCGGCTTGCTGTTCAGCAAGGTTCGACAATAAATTCTGTAGCTCTCTGACCAACGCGCTATAACCGGGTTTTTCCAGCGGCTGCTTTAGATTAAAGCGATAAGTGCTGATTACTTGCTCATCTTGTTTGATTTGCCAGTGCCCGCTTAAGACTGCTTCACCGCTTTCTGTGCCATGAAACTGATCTATTTGGGTGGCAATGCTGTAGTTCCAATCACTGTTGCGGCCGAGGGAACCATCGTCAACACGACTGTTACTTAGCTGTTGATCAAGTTCGTTGTGTAATACGCGGGTAATCGCTTGATCGGGTTGTTCCGCCCAAAGGTGTTGATTAGCAATACGAATATGGTTTTCGCGAGTGAGCAGAGCAATCCCCGGTGTATTGATATATGGGGCCACTTTAACCGGCTTAATCCCAATCACTTGTTGGTAGGTTTCTTTTACATAACTCTGACTATCGCTGCTAAGAAGATAGTACTGACTCTGTGGATTGCGGCCTTGGGATACGCAACCACCTAAAACACCCAGCATAATCAGGCAGCCAAAAAGGTGCATAGTTTTATTCATTAGGTTGGCCTCCTGGGATTGGGTCCGCGCTTTTGGGAGCATCAAAAATAAGCGCATTAGGTTTTTCATCCAGTGTTTTGAGTACCGGTTGAAGCTGTTTTAGCGTTTGCTGCAGCGTATCTAATGAGCGGTTCATCTCTTGGTAGAGCTCGCTTTGTGGGGCGATCCCTTTTGCAGCTAAGCGAACTTCTTTTAATGTCGCTTTTAACTCTTCTGGTAGGGCTTGGGTGTTGTTATTACGCACCAAAGCTTCAATCTCTT
Organism: Neptuniibacter sp. PT8_73; assembly: GCF_047778045.1. GTDB lineage: Bacteria > Pseudomonadota > Gammaproteobacteria > Pseudomonadales > Balneatricaceae > Neptuniibacter. The sequence goes on along the minus strand of NZ_CP180545.1, from coordinate 3,244,245 downwards.
TCAAAGTACCATTCAGTTGTTTAATCGCTTTTTCAGAGGTGTTCAGCGTTGAATCTAGTTGAGAGATGAGTGGTTCAACCTGCAACTGTTCGATCTTGCTGAGTACTGCGCTGAGTTTGTTCTCTAATTGTGCAAAGCCACCTGATACGGTTGGAATCACAGGGTAGCCATCAAACTCGATAAGGTTCGCTGTTTGCTCTTCGGGGTAAAGGTCGAAATCGACAAATAGACTGCCCGTAATTAGATTGCCGGATTTGAGGCTAGCGCGCATACCTTGTTGTATCCAAAAACGCAGTTTTTCATGAGCATTATGTAATACGTCTTCGTCATCGTCATAACCTAAACGTCCCGGTTCTAGACGAATAATCACCGGAATACGCGGGTCCGATTCACCCGTTATTTCAGAGATCTGGAAAGGAATACGTTCAACTGTACCTATACGTACTCCGCGAAATTCAACCGGTGCACCGGGAACTAAGCCACGGACTGTTTGATCGAACAACAGTAGGTATTCATTGTAAAAGGCATAAGGTTGCTCTTTGACGCTCTCGAAGTCAGGATAAAGTTGATAACGATCACCATCAGCAGCTGCTTGGCCTTTGCTATCGCCATCAATTACATCAAATGTCACTCCACCTGCTAGAAGGGTATCCAAAGTGCCGGTTTGCACATTCACGCCATCAGCCGAGAGATTGAGGTTGATACCGCTCATATTCCAGAAACGACTATCTGTTGTTACGAGTTGATCATAAGGTGCTTGGATAAATAGATCGTATACCGCTTGCTTAGCTTGAGTGTCGAAGGTTAGTTGCTCAATACGACCGACCGGGAAACCACGGTAGATCACCGTATCACCCACGCTGAGCGAGTGAGCATTATCGCTGATCAGTTGCAGTCTTAAGCCTGGCTCTGATGCTGAGGTGACAGGCGGCTCTTCTAAACCTGTGTACTTCGTTGTTTTCTGTTTACCTTCACCGGGGCTCATCTCTATATAAGCGCCCGATAGCAATGTACCTAGGCCACTCACGCCACCAGTGCCTACACGGGGGCGAACCACCCAAAAGCGGGTGTTATTTAGAAGGAGTGCTTCAGCTTCGGGCTCGATCCGTGCTTTAACTAAAACGTTGCCATCGGCGTAATTTAGTTGGACTGATTCGACCTTGCCTACCTCTACACTTCTAACCTTAATCTTGGTCTTACCTGCTTCTATGCCATCAGCAGTAATAAAGGTAATGCTTACCAACTGACCACGGTTAGCCCAATCCTGATAGATCATCCAGCCGCCCAGAAGCAGAGCGATCAGTGGCAATATCCAGATGCTGGAAATAGTGCGTTTAGCGCTGATAACCGGGGTAGGGTCTGTTTTCGAAGTAGACATAATTAAGTTGCGTCGTCCATTAAGTCGGTCAGAGGTTCTTGTCCATGATTGATGGCGCGTATTTCTGTGTCACTCAGGTTATCCCATATTAAGCGGGGGTCAAAGCTGATCGCCGATAACATAGTTAAAATCACCACGCTGGCGAAAGCGATGGTAGCAATGCCGGGTTGGATACTGACTAGCCCGCCTAATTGTACCAGTGCAACTAAAACCGCGACGACGAAGACATCGATCATCGACCAGCGACCAATCAGTTCAGTGATGCGATACATCCACATCCGTTCAGTTAATTTGTGCTGATGTCCTGCTTGGACACTATAAGCTAGCCAAAAGATCATTAGCATTTTAGCAATCGGAACCAAAACACTAGCGATAAAGACCACCAGTGCGATTGGGTAAGAACCATGCTGCCAGAGCAAAACCACTCCGCCCATAATAGTGCTGGGATCTTCCGAACCTAATAGGGTGGTATTCATGATTGGATAGATATTTGCCGGTAGATAGAGAATCACGGCAGTAATTAAGTACGCCCAAGTTTTCTGCATGCTGTAGGGAATGCGTGGATGCAGTTTACTTTCACAGCGTCGGCAATTTTGTGTATCCGTTGGGTGGAGCAGATCACAATGATGACAACTGATCATGTCTTGCTTTAAAGCACTGCCTTCTGACACTTGTATTTTTGTGCGTTCAATCCCAGCGCAGTGATCTAGTTGATGCCACAACTGCAATTTGTCGACGGAGGTGATTGTTGCAATTAGGCAGATCGCAAATAGCACGTAAGCCCAAAACGACATCCCTATGACTAAATCCGCCATCCCCGCGATTTTAACCAAACTTACCAACACGCCGATAAGAAAAACTTCCGCCATGCCCCAAGGATGCAGGGTAAACAGTAGCCGCGTGACTTGATACATCCAACGCCGACTATGCTTGAGCTTTAACGGAATAAGAATGGCCAAGTAAGCACTCAGCAGCAGGGCAGGAATCAAAATAATAAAGCAGAGCAGTAATAAGGCCAGTATGGGGAAACCTAACTGAAGTAGGTCGAACCCGCTCTGTGCTAGAGAGACTTCCTGTTCGCGTCCTTGGGATTGAAAGGCTAAAAACGGAAATGGCAGCGATAGAAATAGAAAAATCAGTGCGCTAATGGCAAACGCGATAGCACGATCAATACTGTTGGGTACTTTCGCTGTCAGTTGATGTCCACAACGTCGGCAGTGTGCTTTTAATCCGGGTGATAGATCAGGGATCTCCTGAATCAGGTCACAGCAGTGGCAGGCAATTTTTTCTACGGACATTGAAAATTATCAGCTCAATCTGATGGTTTCTTTGATTTTACCCTAAACGCTTTCATCTGCGAATTTCCTAATATCTTCATAAATTTGGTGCTAATCGGTTCAGATTGGTAGGAATGGGCAGAGCTAGCTAATCTTAAAGGGATTGAATGAACTTTTCCTGAAGGGGCTTATGGGACAAGAAATTAGTTCTCATAAATTTAGTGAGCAGGCTTACAGCCAATTCAGAACGCGTTTAATGGAAAATCTAGACGGGCTGAAGTCGATGTTGCATCGGCCCGGTTTTGGTTGTGGGCCTTCATCCTTAGGCGCTGAGCTGGAGTTATATCTGGTAGATCAGCATGCAAGGCCGCTAAGTTTAAATCGCGAAGTGATTGATCGTAGCGGCCATAAGCAACTAGCGCTGGAGTTGAATCGCTTTAATCTCGAATACAACTTAAAGCCGGTTGGCGCGGCTGGCACTCCGTTCAGTCAGATGGAACAGGAGATGGTCAGTGCCATCGAATTAATAAATCATCATTTGGCTGCGGAACAAGGGCAAGCGTTGCCCATAGGTATTTTACCGACGTTAAAGCGCAGTGATTTTGGTTTAAAAGCGCTCACCGATGAATCACGTTTTTACGCGTTGACCCAAGCGCTACAAAAGCTGCGGGGCAGAATGTTCTGTATCAAGATAGAAGGTGATCCTCCTATTTCACTGCGTTCTCGAGATGTTTCTTTGGAAGGAGCGAATAGCTCCATGCAGGTTCATTTTCGTGTCAGCCCAGAGCGTTTTGCTTGTACGTTTAATGCCCTTCAGCTCGTTACACCTGTAGTAGTTGCTTTGGCGGCGAACTCACCGTTTATGTTGGGGCATAAATTATGGCATGAGACACGCATTCCCTTGTTTAGACAGGCGATAGATGGGCGCTCCCATGAAGAGTGTGATCGAGGCATCCCTTCCCGTGTCGATTTTGGTAACGGTTGGGTTCGTGAGGGGGCTTATGAGCTATTTGCAGAGATGGTGCATCTACATGAGCCGATACTGCCGGTAATTGGTGACGAAGATACCCTAGAGATCATAAAAAATGGTGATGTCGCTACATTACAAGAGTTATGCCTTCATGCCGGTACGGTCTGGCCTTGGAATAGGCCAGTTTATGATCACAAAGAGGGAGGGCATTTGCGGATTGAGCTTAGGGCTTTACCCGCTGGGCCGACGCCTTGTGATATGGCCGCGAATGCAGCTTTTGCATTAGGAGTTGCCAAAGGACTGCAGGAGCAGATGGATGAAATTATCCCTGCAATGCCATTTAGTGTGCTGGTTAAGAACTTTTATTTGGCAGCTGAAAAAGGTCTGCAGGCGGAGCTAATGTGGCCGGTGTTAAGCCAGGCAGGTGGGCTTAAAAAGTTAAGTATTGCTGAGATCGTTCAGGAGCTACTGCCCGTTGCTTATACTGGGTTAAATGCCTTGGAGATTGATCCGCAAGAACGGGATCATTATCTAGCTGTGATTAAAGAGCGCGTTGATACAGGTATCACAGGAGCCTTCTGGCAATTGCGTGAATACCAGCGGTTATATAAAAAATTAAATCACAAGCAAGCGCTTACTCAGATGGTGCAGCGTTATATGACGTTGTCGGCCACTAATGAACCAGTAGTGAGATGGTAGCTATTGTAGAGGTGCTTTATATGGAAGGGCATAGGGTATGAGAACGTTGATAAATCCTACTTCTGAGCAACTATTGGAAAGCCCAGAAGCGTTCTTAAAAGAGATGGGCGAAGCGGTGATGATCTATGTCGAAGGGGAGCGGAGCGAACGTACCCGTGGTTTAGTGACCCTATTGCATGGAAATGAACCCTCTGGCCTGAATGCACTGCATAAATGGTTAAAGAAGGAGCAAAAGCCGCTGTTTAATCTGCTTTGTTTTATACCCTCTGTTCCTGCAGCTATTTTGGAACCTATGTATAAAAACCGCGTATATCCAGGGCAGCGGGATATGAACCGTTGTTTCTTCCCGCCTTTTACGGATGAGCCGGGACAGCTTGCCGAAGAGATCTTAGAACTGTTTGAAGATTATCAGCCCGAGTGCATCCTCGATATCCATAACACTTCAGGGCACAGTCCTGATTTTGGTGTGGTGACCTATGTCAGTGAAGCGCATGAAGCACTCGTTTCTCTTTTTAGCGAGCGTTTGGTAGTCACTGATCTGCGATTAGGCGCGTTGATGGAGCGTAGTACGCGTCGTTGTCCAGTTGCAACAATCGAGTGTGGCGGAGCAAAAGACCACACAGCCAATCAAATTGCGTGGCAAGGCTTACAAAAGTTTCTCTATCAAGAGGAGGTGATGCAGTTAGAGCATGGTCACCATCTAGATCTTTACCGCCAGCCAGTTCGCTTAGAGCTGCGACCGGAAACGATAATCGCTTTTGCAGATAGTTATGTGATCGGGACCGATCTGACTGTACCCACACATTTAGATGAATTTAATTTTGGCGCAGTGGAGCGTGGCACTTTAATCGCTTGGTTAGGGGGAGGGACTTGCCAGCAGAATTTGAAAGTTCACGATGCTGAGGGAGCGGATGTTTTCGCTCGCTTCTTTGAGATTAAAGGTAACCTGCTTGTCACAGCTCAGCCGCTGAAGCTCTTTATGATTACTACAAGGCCTGATATCGCCCTGAGTGATTGCTTGTTGTATGCCGCAGCTGAAACAGAGCATGAGGTCGTTGATACCTAACTATTTGAAAATGTTAATTAACTTGCAATGTGAGTGGTCGTTCAAATATGATTGCTGACGTTATATCAGTCAGCTTTAATCTATTTATTATGCGGCGGTAAAGCTGTATAACTAAGGTCTTATAATGTCTGCTGAATAGTCGCGTCTCACTAAAGCGTGATTATTTGATTGTATAGAGAGCTTGTATTACTCATGATGCACCGGATTTTAAAGTCGCTAACACAAAAGCCTTTCGCGTTTTCTGCGATTGTCTTTGGTGTGGTGATGCTGGTGTCGGCTTTCTTTGTGAGCCATGAATTTGAGCGTATTCGCGAAAATATAAAACAGCAAGCATTTGTAAACCTCTTGACCTTAGGGGCCCGCTTAGAGGGTGAAGTCAATGCTCACCTCGTGGTTTTACGAGGGCTACGAGCCGAGGTCGCAATCAATTCTGATATCAATCAGGGTGAATTTTCTCGCCTTGTTGAAGAGTATCTCCAGACAAAACTCAGTATCAGGCATATTGCCTTAGCGCCGGGTTTAGTGATCACTAATATCCACCCCTTCAAAGGTAATGAAGCCGCGTTAGGGCTTGATTATAGAGAGCTTCCTGATCAGTTGCCTGCTGTAATGGAATCGATCAAGCGCAATGACATTATCCTTTCCGGCCCGGTAAACCTTATTCAAGGAGGCACAGCCCTAATAGCAAGAGTGCCTGTGTTTATAGGCGAAGATCGAAACATGCTTTGGGGTATAGTTTCTGCGGTGATCGATGATGAAGATTTATTGCAAAAAGCAGGGATTGATATTCGCCTTTGGGGCAATGATATAGCGCTCAGAGGTAGTGATGGCTTAGGTGTTGATGGTGCAGTGTTCTTTGGTAATAAGGAAACTTTCCATCCTGATGCGGTCACGGTCGATGTCATATTGCCATTGGGGCGTTGGCAGTTAGCTGCGTATCCGAAAGGTGGATGGCAGGTTAAAAACAGGCAAGTTCTGGGTTATTGGTTGATTAGCTTGTTGGTCAGCTTTGTTTTGGCGATGGGTACTTATTTAATTGCTATAAATTATCGTGAAAAACTGCAAGCGATTGAAACAGCGAACTATCGTGCCAACTACGATGCTTTAACGGGTCTGTCGAATCGTTACCACTTCAGTCAGCAGCTTCAAGCAATGATTTATGACCATCAACGTCATAATCACATGTTTGCGCTGTTCTTTATCGATCTTGATTACTTTAAAGAGGTAAATGATAACTGGGGACATCATACCGGTGATGAGCTGTTACGCCTTTTTGCTGGTCGTATGAGGAGTATTGTTCGTAGTGATGATCTTCTCGCGCGTTTAGCGGGTGATGAGTTCGTTATCATTCTACGTGATATCGAATCGGCAACTCAGGCAGAGTTGCTCGCCGAAAAGCTGCAGATGGAGCTAGGTGAGCCTTATCTAATTGACGGCCAGTACCTCTCGGTTACTCATAGTTTAGGTATCGCTATGTATCCCGAAGATGGTCAAAGCATGCAGCCGCTACTACAGAATGCTGACCGTGCGATGTACGCAGCAAAACGTGCGGGTAAAAACAGAATATTCTTCTTTAATGACGCGTTGAGTCAGGAAGTAAAACAGCATGTTCAGACGCATAACGAAATATTGGCAGGTTTGCGTGAAGGACAGTTTGAGCTCTATTTACAGCCGATTGTTGCTTTAGGAACGCAAGAAATTGCTAAATGCGAGGCGCTTGTGCGTTGGATTCACCCAGCTAAAGGTGTTGTGTCACCTGCAGAGTTTATACCAGTTGCAGAACAGACCGGTGCTATCCGTAGTCTAGGTGAATGGATCTTAGATGAAGCATGTCATCTGTCTGACAAGTTCAAGCAGGTAGGTATCGATATGCAGATATCGATTAACCGTTCTGTAGCAGAATTCTTCCCGAAGGACGCTGATAAGCGTTGGTTACAGATTATCGATAATCATGCTGTGGATCACAGCAATCTGGTATTTGAGATTACCGAGTCCTTATTGATGGAAGGTGGCGATAGTCAGTTAGATAAGATCAAACGTTTGCGTGAACAAGGTATTGCTTTCTCTATCGATGATTTTGGTACGGGGTATTCGGCGATTAACTACCTTCGTCACTATCCCGCGGATTACCTCAAGATTGATCGTAGCTTCGTTATCGATCTTTTAGACGACGAGCAGGACCGAACGTTGGTCGAAGTAATCATTAAAATGGGTCAAACCCTAGGTATCAAAGTAGTGGCTGAGGGTGTTGAAAACCAGCAACAGCTAGATATGCTTCGCGAGTTTGGTTGTGATTATGTGCAGGGGTATTTTCTTGGGCGTCCAGTACCCTTTGATCAATTCTTGGAATACCTTCCTATAGAGATTCACTCTTAATTATTAAACCGAAAATCAATCTATAGCTTTGGGCTATCGGTCGATTAGTTTTGTTTAATTATTTTTATTCAACGATTTTGCCTATATTAACTCTAACGAAACGCAAGTCATCCAGACGCGACGCATAGAGGAATAAGTCATGCTACAGAATAGCGAAGGTAAGAATATCCCAGCAGTTACTTTTCACACTCGTCAGGGGAATGAGTGGGTTGATGTAACGACTGAAGAACTTTTCAAAGGTAAGAACGTAATCGTATTCGCACTACCAGGTGCATTTACACCAACATGTTCTAGCACGCATTTGCCTCGCTACAATGAACTTGCGCCGGTATTCGCAGCAAATGGTATTGATGACATTATCTGTCTATCAGTAAACGATACATTTGTAATGAACGCTTGGGCTGAAGATCAGCATGCAGACAATATTACTTTTATCCCAGACGGTAACGGTGAGTTCAGTGACGCGATGGATATGTTGGTTGATAAAGACAACCTAGGTTTTGGTAAGCGTTCTTGGCGTTACTCCATGCTAGTGAAAGATGGTGTGATCGATAAGATGTTTATTGAGGCTGATCTTCCAGGCGACCCGTTTGAAGTATCTGATGCAGACACCATGTTGGATTACATCAATCCGCAAGCGGAACAGCCAAAACGTGTAACAGTATTGAGCAAGCCGGGTTGCCCTCACTGCACACGTGCTAAAAAAGCGCTAACTGACAGTGGTTACAAGTACGAAGCGATTGAGCTAGGTAGCCATGGAGTGAGTTTCAGCACGCTACAAGCGGTTTCAGGCCATGGTACAACGCCGCAGATCTTCATCGATGGTGAATTGATTGGAGGTGCTGATGACCTTGAAGCGTGGTTGAAGGGATAAGCCGACGTTTTTAGAAAAATTACGGATGAACAGGAGAAACAAAAAAGCCGTAGCAGATCTGCTACGGCTTTTTCATTTTCTCTTATTTTTTATTAAGAGGCGTTTAATCCTTTAAGCGTAAGCCGCCGGGCTCAATGGTGATTTTGCCCTGTTTTAACAAAGCGCCAACCGCCATTTTGAAAGCTTTTTTACTAATCCCAAAGTGTTTGTAAATAATTTCTGGGGATGATTTGTCGTTGATGGTGATAAAGCCTTCCTGCTCATCCATCATATCTAGGATCTGTTGAGCGGTATCAACCACCTTGCTGTATCCCGGCTTTTGCATGGAAAGGTTAATCTTGCCGTCCGCGCGTACTTCTTTGATGTAACCTTTAAATTTTTGGCCAGGGTAAACCGTTTTCAATACATCGCTACGGAAGATCAGGCCCCAGTGCTCGTGGTTAACAATCGCCTTTTGGCCTAGGTCAGTACGATTTGCAATGACCAGCTGCACCTCTTCTCCCGCTTTGTAGCTAGCAGGGGTCTTATCCAAAAATTTATCTATCTTGGTGGATGCCACAATACGGTTGGTGTTCTTGTCTAGATATAGACGGACTAGGTAGCGTTTACCTACCTCAACAGGGCGGTTCTTCTGCTCGCTGTAAGGCAGTAATACATCTTTGGGAAGGCCCCAATCTAAAAATGCGCCTACATCGTTTATCTCAGATACTGGCAGCATAGCAAACTCATCGACAATGGCTTTCGGAGTTTCCGTGGTCGCGATCAGATAATCGTCGGTATCTAGATAGATAAATACGCGGATGCTGTCGCCGACTTCTAAATCTTCTGGACAGTAACGTTTAGGTAGAAGTATTTCGCCTAGTTCACCTGCATCCAGATAAACGCCAAAATCTTTCTCTTTGATTACTTCCAGAGTGTTGTATTTGCCGATAGCGGCCATGGGAAAACCTTTCGATAATGAGTAGATGGAGCAGCATCGCTGCTAAGCACAGTATTATCCTAGTCCATCGCGCAATATAAAAGCTCTAAAACGAAAAAAGCCTCCTTAAAAAGGAGGCTTTCTGCGTATCAGAATAAGATAGGATTATTCGTTTACGCTACTTGCTTGCATGGACCGGGTTTATTTACCCATGCGGCGGATCGCCTGCGGGGTAAAATCTTTATGTTTAAAGCGTTGGCTAAAGTCGAATCCATTACCTTCTTCGTTGGTCAAACTACCCACAAGGTAACGACCAGATTGAAGATCATAGAGCGCTTCAGCAGTAAGCCAAGGCACATTTACATCACGGTATTGGAATTGGTGGGATTCACCTACGCGCCATAGTTCACCACGACCGTCGTAGTGATCGACTACCGCAATCTGCCAGCTATCTTCATCGATGTAGAACGTACGCTTAGCGTAGATGTGACGTTCACCATCTTTAAGCGTTGCTTCTACTTTCCACACGCGATGAAGTTCGTAACGCGTTAGTTCTGGATTCATATGGCCAGGTTGAAGGATATCTTCATACTTTAATCCACGATCAGCTAGCTTGAAGCTGTTGTATGGAATATAAAGCTCCTGTTTGCCAACAAGGTTCCATTCGTAGCGATCTGGTGCACCGTTGAAGAGGTCGAGGTTATCGGTCGTACGTTGTCCATCACTGGCAGTGCCCGGTGCGTCATATGCTATTTGTGGCGCGCGACGAACACGACGTTGACCTGCATTGTAAGTCCAAGCCTGACGAGGTTGTGCAATCTGATTCATCGTTTCATGAACGAGTAGCACGTTGCCGGTTAGGCGAGACGGTGCTTTAACTCGCTGTACAAAGTAGAACAGGATGTTGTCATCTTTTTTAGCGTCAGAACCGCCTTCTAAAGCGCTCGGCCAAGACATCTTTTCGTTAATTTTTACAGCTGTAAAATTGCCGTTAGCTTGCACAGGTACTTGCACAAACGTCCTTTCCAATGCACCACCACGATAGCGAGTCATATGGTTCCAGATAACTTCTAAACCGTTTTCTGGGATTGGGAAAGGAATTGCCGTTTCAAAGCCTGATAGGCCATTGCCACCATCGGTTAGTTCTGCGCTGGATGCATTCTGTTTTGCTGCAGCATAAACATCTGCTGGTAATGCGGCTGTTCGATGGGTTGGGTACACAGGGATCGAGTAACTATCAGCATACTTCTTCAACATCGCCATCTGGCCGGGTGTAAGATTATTCTTGTACTGATCAGCATTGGCAGCAGTGATTGTGAATAGTGGCTTTTCGCTTGCAAACGGATTGCTGTATCGATCAGAACCACTTTCTAAACCACCGGTCCATGCCGGAATCGTACCTGCTGCATTACCCGCTTTTTCCGCACCGATAGGAGTCAGTTGATTGCCCAATTGAGCTACCTGCTCAGGCGTTGCGGCATAAACGCTTGCCGAGGCAAAAAGAATCGCCGAACTCAGCAGAAGTTTTTTGGTATTGAACATAGTGTATATCTCCATTTATCTGCTGATCTTAGAAAGAAACGGACGCGCTAATTGATAGGAAATCACGGTCTTCAATAGAGTTAAAATCTCCACCGAAGAAGTCGGTATAAGAAAGCTGAACACGGTATTTATTCAGGTAATCAGCGGTCAGGCTCAAACCAAGTGTTTTCTCATCTTCATTAAATGCTGCACCTGGTTGAGGGCCATAACCTTCTAAACCGTGCTTAAAGCTGATTTGTGGTGTTAGGTTTACACCGGCAAAAGCGTTTGGATAGTTCAGGTTAGCACGCAAAACGTAACCGTAAGAGTCTTGAGTTACGAAACCATCGGTATCGCCTGCAGCATAGCCAAATGCACCGTTACGGCCGTATTTAAGCGCGTTGGCACTCTCGTCCAAGCCGTGTACGTGCGTCCAAGCTAATTCACCCACCATGGTTAAGCGACTAGCGCCGAGTACTTGATCGTAGAATTTGACAAAGCTAGTTTGAACTTGGGTTACATCAAGCTCGCTATAGCCATAAATAGTCCCGTTTTGTCCCGCATCAGCTACTAATGCATCTGCTGCAGTATTTCCTGAACCACCTGCATGTTGTTGTAAAATAGCTGCGACCAGTAGGGGGCCATTGATCTGAATTGGCACATCACGTTTGTGGCTAATTTCACCTGACCAGGCAATATCGCCGATATTGGTGTTAAAACTTAAACCAATCATCTCGATATCTTCTGGATAACTTGTAAAGTAGGTTGTATCTACAAGGGTACTAATTCCTGCAAGTTGCCCTGCTTGAGCTGCCGCAGCTGCCCCTGCTGCTTGCGCATCGGCAAGGCTTCCTCCAGCTCCTAATACTGCTGCCGCAGCTGCGTTTCCGGCCGCAGTACCTGCTGCTGTCGCCGTTGCACCAAACGTAGCAGCATCTGTGCTTGTATTTACGGCACTAGTGACCGGTAAACGACTATGATACTTGGCAAAGTAAAGTCCAAACTCGGTGTTGTTGAGGTTCTCAGCGAAATAGCGAGCAGAGAAACCAAACTGGCCATCATCATCCGCTTCTCTGCGGCCTTCCTCGTCACGATAAATTACAGGGTCAAAACCTATAGAAGGACCTGAGATTGACGGATTGTAATATTGTTGATCGGTAAGGGGGAGAGGAACTCGGATGCCATTACAGCCTTCGGCGGCAAAGTCGATATTTGAAAAGTAAGTACCGCAACCATCTACAGCGGTAGGTTCCCATTCAAGCTGATAGAAGCCTTCAATACTCAAATTATCTGTTAGACCGAAAGATGCAAAAGCCATATTTACAGGGAGTAGGCCTTCTTTTACTTCGGCGCCAGGACGACGGAAAGCGTTAACATCAATCGGATTGATGGAATTTAAACCGCCCTGAACAAAGGTGCTTTCACCCCAGTTAACTACCTGTCTACCGATACGCACATCTAATGGTTTATCGCCAATATCAAATCCGCCATACCAATAGGCATCGAGTACTTCAAAGCCGGAGAATTTGGAAAAATCATTAAAGCCTGAATCTTCTAGATCTGCATCAGGCGAATAAAGATTTGCAGCGTGACCGTGCGGACGGGACCCGCCGGCAAGTTCTGCGTCATACCAGTATTTTGCGCGGGCAAATACACCCATATTTTCGTAACTAAGTTCGAGGTCGTGGATACCTTTTACGATCTGAGAAAAGGTTTCTCCTTTATCGAAATTCTGGTTGCCATCGTCGTAACTACCAGAGCCAGAGCTTAATCCTCCATTGGGGACCGAAATCAGATTTTGGTCAGCGTCATCCATACGCCAACTGGCTCCCATTGATATCTGAGAGTCAAAACGACCTTCAATATCACCCAGATTAAATTCAATTGCTTGAGCCTGATTTATGCCTACTGCACTACCAATCAGTAACGGCAGTAGTTGGCGCGTAAACACCGAGGATGGTTTTTTGCTGCGACGCAAAATCCGGTTTTTTGTTGCCATTTCGTTCACCTAGCGTTGTTATTTTTTTAAGGCGCAAATTTTGTTTTCTATCTAAATCCATTGCTTCTACCCTGTAGGTTTATAAAACGGGCTCTACAGAGTAGTTACAGAATCTTTAACACTATCCATGTTCACTGGGTTAATGAAATCTCTCAATAACAATTGAGGGCAAAGTTATTAACAAAATAGTTCGTTGGCTTGAAATTATTAACATAATAGTTCATGAATAAGAAAGGGAAGTGCGTTTCATCAAAAAATAAGAACAAAATAGGTTAGAGAATCATGGAGCGTAAAATAACCGTACCTGCAGGGTACGTCCGTCACTTATTGCAATTAGTTGAAGAGCAAGGCTTCAGTGTTGAACAGCTGCTGACCCATGTCGGGATCGATCCGGCTGAAATTGGTAACCAAACTGAGTTTCCAGCGGATAAATTTGGCTTGCTCTATCAACGTATCTATTACATCGCGCAAGACGAATATTTCGGAATGTTGAGTGGTGGTAAGGTGCCAAATGGTACCTTCCGCATGATGTGTCATTGCTTGATTCACTGTACAACGCTTGAGAAAGCGATCTACCGTGCCAGTGATTTTCATGAGATCTGTCGCGGCACAAAAGTTAAACCCTATCTGGTACGCAAAGGACGTTTTGCCAAGGTTTCGTTTACCACAACCGACGCGGCTGAAGTCTCTATGGAAGAGATTTTAAAAGACGAAATTCCAGGGCGTATTCGAACCTCACTATCGATGTGGCAGCACTTTTTGTGTTGGTTGATTGGTAAAAGGTTAGAGCTTAAAGCAGCCTATTTTTCCTTTGCTGAGCCAGATGATGTGGCGCAATACAAAACCCTTTTTCAGTCAGAAGTTAAATTCGATCAGCATGATAATGCCATTGTTTTTCCTGCACGCTATTTGGATTTTCCGATTGTTCAAACGCCTGAAACTTTGCGTAGTTTCTTAAAAACTGCCCCTTATCAGTTGATAGTGATGGTGGATGATGACACCAGTTTGAAGTCCCAAGTAGTGGCTTTGATTGGTAAGGACTTTAGTCAGGATCTGCCAAGTGCTGAAGAGGTGGCGTATCGACTGCATATGTCAGTATCGACACTGCGACGTAGGTTGTTAGAAGAAGATACTTCTTATCAAAAGATCAAAGACGAGTGTCGCAAGTTGGCTGCGCTTAACTATATGAATTCCCCACAGTTATCGATCAATGATGTTGCAGGGTTGATGGGATTTGAAGAACCCTCGGCTTTCTTTAGGTCATTCAAAAAATGGACCGGTATGACCCCTGGAGAATATCGGCGCAGTGATAGCTATTGCCAGCAATTAGCTGACTCTTAATGCTTTAGATTGGCCCTATTTATAGGGCCTTTTTTGTCTTGAGAACGTTTTTGTTAGTTATTGAGGTGCGAAATGTTATTGCTGGATGTGGGCGCTGGAACGATTATGTTAATAGCATTTCCCAATGTGAATTAACGTCGAGTTATTACAATAAAAAGCCTGAGCCGATCTAAGCGGTAAGCAGGCTAAGACGGAGCAAGTTATACAATGAGCGATTATCGATACCCGTATCAGGATGGTGTTTTTGTCTTGAATGAACTGGTGGGGTTAGAACAGATTTGTCATTCAGCAGGTCTAGAAGAATTTGCTGAAGGTTTGGCTGAAGCGGTTTTAGATGAGGCTTCTAAGCTAGGCACGGAACAGCTTGCTCCTCTAAATGTTGTTGGTGATCAGCAAGGTGCAAAATTAGTTGATAACCAAGTGCAGGAAACGCCCGGTTTTTCTGATGCTTACCAACAGTTTTGTCAGGGTGGCTGGCCATCGCTAGCGGCTAACCCTGAGTTTGGCGGCCAAGGGCTGCCTAATGCACTATCTGTCGCGGTTAACGAAGTGTGGCAGTCCTCTAACTTGGCTTGGGCTTTATGTCCTCTGCTGACTCAGGGCGCGATTGAAGCGCTAGAAACTCATGGTAGCGAACAGCTACAGCAGCACTACCTGCCTAAGCTGATCAGCGGTGAGTGGACGGGCACCATGAACTTAACCGAACCTGATGCTGGTACCGACTTGGCAGCCCTGAAAACTCGTGCTGTACCAGAAGGTGATCACTACCGAATTACTGGCCAAAAGATCTTTATAACCTGGGGCGACCATCAGATGACTGAGAATATCGTTCATCTGGTATTAGCACGCTTGCCTGATGCCCCGGCCGGTGTAAAAGGGATCTCTCTCTTTGTTGTGCCTAAATTTTTGTTGGATGAAAACGGCCAAGTAACTGATCAACGTAACGATGCCTCGGCTGTGGCGCTGGAGCACAAGCTCGGTATCCACGGCAGTCCTACCTGCGTGATGAGCTTTGGTGATAACGGCGGTGCCATTGGTTACTTGGTCGGTGAGGAAAATAATGGTCTTGCTTGCATGTTTACGATGATGAACGATGCGCGCCAAGGCGTAGGCCTGCAAGGTTTAGCTATCTCGGAACGTGCTTATCAACAGGCGTTGGAATATGCCAAAGATCGTGTTCAAGGCACCTTGAGCGATGGTTCTCGCGTTACGATTATGAAGCACCCTGATGTTCGCCGCATGTTGTTGCAGATGAAATCAGGTATTCAAGCTATGCGCGCATTAACTTATGTTGCTCGCGCCGAAAGTGATCTTTGTCAGCATGCTCAAGATAGTGAACAACGCGCTAAACATCAGGCGCGAACTGATCTTCTGACACCGATTGTTAAAGGCTGGGTAACAGAGTTAGCGCAAGAGATGACCTATCTTGCGGTGCAAGTGCACGGCGGTATGGGCTTTATCGAAGAAACAGGCGCTGCACAGCACTACCGCGATGCCCGTATCTTGACGATTTATGAAGGTACTACCGGTATTCAGGCTTTAGACCTGATCGGTCGAAAAACCTTGGTAGATAGTGGTGCTGCACTCACTGATCTACTGAGCGAAATTGCTAGCGATCTTGATCAGATCTCCGAACCTGAACTGCAAGACCTAGTAAGCGCGACCCGTGATGCCCTTACGCATGCAGACGAAGCTAAAAAATGGGTATTGGAAATTGCGAGTAAAGATTCAGCTGCAGCAGGTGCAGCCAGTGTCAGCTTTATGATGCTACTTGGTTATCTTTGTGGTGGCTGGTTATCGGTTAAATCAGCCAGCATCGCCCAAACTAAGCTAAATGATCCTGAAAGTGATCAACCATTCTTAGAAAGCAAAATAGTATCGACACGCTTTTATGTAGAGCAGTTGCTACCACGTACGTCAGGTCTGTTGAGCGCAGTCATGGCGGGTGGTGATGCGGTGATGCAGCTTTCTGAAGAGCAGTTTTAAGTAGACGCCATATAGGTGAGAGAGGTGAGTTATGAGTGATATGGCGCGTGAATCGATGGAGTTTGATGTAGTCATCGTTGGAGCAGGTCCTGCTGGATTATCCACAGCTTGCCGTTTGATGCAGCAAGCTCAAGAAGCGGAAAAAGAACTAACCGTTTGTGTGGTAGAAAAAGGTTCTGAAGTTGGAGCACATATATTATCGGGCGCAGTCATTGAATCTCGCGCTCTAGATGAACTGTTCCCTGATTGGAAAGAGCAGGGTGCACCGTTAAATACGCCGGTGACCGAAGATCAAATCTTTATGCTCAAAGATGAGCAAAAAGCGACCCAAGTGCCAAACATGCTGGTTCCTAAAACTATGCATAACGACGGCAACTATATCGTCAGTTTGGGAAATTTATGTCGTTGGCTGGCAGAGCAAGCAGAGCAGCTTGGAGTGGAAATTTTCCCTGGTTTTGCCGCTGCAGAAGTTCTCTACCATGAAGATGGCAGTGTAAAAGGCGTGGCTACCGGTGATATGGGACTAACTGAGTCTGGTGAGCAGAAAGATAGTTATATGCCGGGTATGGAACTGCATGCTAAATACACGGTGTTCTCAGAAGGCTGCCGTGGGCATTTAGGTAAAGAGCTGATAGAGCGCTTTGATCTAGCAGCCGACGCTGATGCTCAACATTATGGCTTGGGTATTAAAGAGCTGTGGGATATTGATCCTGATAAGCATAAGTCCGGTTTAGTTGTGCATGGCTCAGGCTGGCCATTGAGTGATGGCGCGAGTGGCGGTTTCTTCCTCTATCACACAGAGGGTAATCAAGTGGTTGTTGGCTTGATTATCGATCTGAATTACTCCAATCCATATTTAAGCCCGTTTGATGAGTTTCAGCGTATGAAACATCATCCCGTTTTAAAGCAGTACTTAGAGGGCGGTAAGCGAGTTTCCTATGGTGCTAGGGCTATCACAAAAGGCGGCTTTAATGCTCTGCCTAAAATGACCTTCCCAGGCGGCATTATCGCTGGTTGTAATGCCGGTACGCTTAACTTCTCTAAGATTAAGGGTACGCATACGGCAATGAAGTCGGGCATGTTGGCTGCAGAAGCGATTTTCGATGAGCTAACTCAGTCCGGTGAGGGTGGTAAAGAGCTGAGCGGTTATGCGCAGAAGTTTGAATCCTCTTGGTTGTATGACGAATTATTCCGCTCACGTAACTTTGGCCCTGCGATGCATAAGTTTGGTCCATTGCTAGGTGGAGCCTTTAACTACATCGATCAGAATATTTTTGGCGGCAAAATTCCATTTACGCTGCACGATACTCATGCAGACTACGCACAACTGAAACCTGCCTCTGAGTGTAAAGAGATTAGTTATCCAAAACCGGATGGTGAAATAAGCTTTGATAAGCTAAGTTCAGTGTTCCTCTCCAATACTAACCATGAAGAAGATCAGCCTTGTCATCTTCAGCTGCAAGATGAAAGCATTCCTTTAGGTTCAAACCTATCGACTTATGCCGAACCTGCGCAGCGATATTGCCCTGCGGGAGTGTATGAAGTGGTTGAGGATGAACAGGGACAAAGATTCCAAATAAACTCGCAAAATTGTCTACACTGTAAGACCTGCGATATTAAAGATCCGGCCCAAAATATTAAGTGGGTAGTCCCAGAAGGTATGGGCGGACCAAATTATCCAAATATGTAGTTTGTAGAAATCCGGTGAGGCGTGTTTATCCGGTTGTTTTTTAATCGTTTCTGGTTAATCTTTGGTCGAATTTCCAGATATGAAAAAAACTTTGAGAAATAATCAGTTTTTTTGAAAAAACAGTACGTAATTAGTTGACACAAAAACTCATTACGATAATATACGCGCCGTTCCTGCGGAGGGATGGCTGAGTGGTCGAAAGCACTGGTCTTGAAAACCAGCGGTCCGAGAGGGCCCTAGGGTTCGAATCCCTATCCCTCCGCCATTTACTGGAACAGCAGTTCCCTGATAGCTCAGTTGGTAGAGCAGTAGACTGTTAATCTATTGGTCGCTGGTTCGAGTCCAGCTCAGGGAGCCATATTAAGAGTTGGGTCGTTAGCTCAGTCGGTAGAGCAGTTGGCTTTTAACCAATTGGTCATAGGTTCGAATCCTATACGACCCACCACTCTTAAACTTCTTTAGCGAAATTCTTTCGCAATCTTATGTGGGTCGTTAGCTCAGTCGGTAGAGCAGTTGGCTTTTAACCAATTGGTCATAGGTTCGAATCCTATACGACCCACCACTTTAAGAATCCAGCCTTGAGCTGGTTTTTTTATGCTCAAAAGATACTCATTGTATAGGATGAGAACCGTTAAAGGTTCGATTCGGCGGGCGGAGCCCAGAGAAAACAGCGGAGCCTGCGACGCTGGCCCGCAGGGCATTAGTAATCCTATACGACCCACCACTTTCCTTAATTTGTACTCAGTTTTTTACTTGCTATTAGTAAGATAGTTGCGCCTTTTTGTCGTATAGGATGAGAACCGTTAAAGGTTCGACTCGGAAGGCGAAGCCTGTAGAAAACTATTCCCTTAAATAAAAGGGAGCTTGCGACGCTGGCCCGAAGGGCATTGGTAATCCTTACGCCCACCACTTTAAGAATCCAGCCTTGAGCTGGTTTTTTTATGCCTGAGATTCAGCACGGCTTCGCCGTTTAGGACGCCACTTCGTGGCTAGAGGACGGCTGCGCCTAGAGGTTGCTTTGTTAATCTCTATCATTGGCGATCCTAAATTTACTGAACTATTGATCCAGCTCGGACTCTATTTCTTGAATAACTGCTAAAGTTAGTGAGTGGTTTCTATACAGTTGTTTCTCTAGAGGGTTTTATGTTGCATCCCGACCAGTGGGTAATCGAGGAAAAGGATGATCTGGTGCCATTGGATAAGTGGCAGAAAACAGTGGATGTGATGGCGCGAATCTTTCAAGCGCCTGCGGGCTTTATTGTCCAGTATCGCCCAAAAGGCTATCAGGTAGTGATTGCCAGTGATCAGGAATCGAATCCATACCCTGCTGGGGTAGAGATTACGCCGGATACCAACATTTTTTGTAAAAAAGTCGTGCAGGAAGGGCATGAACTATATGTCAAAAATGCCCAAGAGGATTCTGCTTGGGATACCAACCCTGAAGTTGCTAATGATGGTTTTAGCTCCTACCTAGGTTTGCCGGTGCAGTGGCCATCAGGCGAGCCGTTTGGAACCATCTGTGTCATGGATTTTGAATCCACAGATTACCGCGCTGAATACATAGATCTGGTGAGTGAGTTTAGAGATCTGATCGAGGCTGATCTGCGTCTCCTTTCTCAGTATGAAGAGATTTCCAACCTGGCAATGACAGATGAGCTAACAGGGCTCTATAACCGTCGTGGATTTATGTCTGTCGCTACGCATTATTCGGTACTTGCTAAACGCACTGGAATGGCTCTAGGTTTGCTCTATTTGGATCTAGATGATCTTAAAGGGATAAATGATCAACAGGGTCATAGTTCGGGCGATCAGGCGCTTAAGCGCCTTGCAGAAGCTATACGAAGCTCTATCAGAGAGAATGATATCTCTGCGCGTATGTCTGGTGATGAGTTTGTAGTGCTCGCTGCCGCAGAGTCGCAGGCTGACTTAGATAAAATCGCTGAGCGAATTAGCCAGGGGCTTAAGGAAAATCAGCTAAGTGTCAGTATTGGTAGTGTGATGCTTGCTGGTAATCAGGCGATTGAGTATTGGCTGGAGCAGGCTGATAGCAAAATGTACCAAGATAAAAGCAGTTAGCACCTTCCTTCGTGGCTTTAAGCGGACTATATCTTGTAACCCTTATTTATTGAGGGTACAACTAAAAATACAGTTATATTCATTTTGTAAGTTGCTATAGGCCATATTTCATATGGGTACTGATCCTAAGCCCCTCTCATCAAGCTTGAATGATATCGATGGATCGATTCTTAGCTATATAAATGATCCGGTTTCTATCGTAGATAAGCATTATATCTATCGTGCAGTAAGCCGTGGCTATGAGCTTATGTTTCAGCAGCCTGCTTCTGAGATTATAGGTACTCACGTTAGGGATCTTCATGGTGACGAAGTATTCAACGGTTTTTTGAAGCCCGCATTAGATAGAACGTTGGCTGGGGAATCCTTTGAATTTCAATTTTCTAGACCAGACCCTGAGGGCAATCTCCTCCATATTCATAGTAAACATTCCGTTTATAGCGGTCCTTTAACGGATGGCTTGGGCGTGGCAGTTGTGGCCCGAGATATAACTGAGCTAGTGAATGCAACCCAAAAACTAGAAGGGGAACGTGCCCTTCTAAAAAAAGAACGAACTCTGCTTAAGAACATAATTAATACGCTACCGGATTTTATCTTCGCCAAAGATAATGAGGGTGTATACCAGGTAGTGAACCGCAGTTTTGAAGAGTTTATTAATAAGCCTTTGAATGAAATCTTAGGAAAAACAGATGCAGACCTTATGTCCAAGGAATCTGCAGGCTATGTTCGGGGCATAGATGCTCAGGTTTTGAAGACCGGGAAGGCTCACAGGGATGATGAATGGGTTACCTATGAAGATGGTAGGCGCCGATTACTGGATATGCATAAACTGCCGTTAGTAAATGAACACGGTGAAGTAAATGGGGTTTTGGGTATTGGCACTAACGTTACGTTTGAAAGTCAGGCCGAGCAGAATCGTCAAATAGCTTCGGTATTCTTCGAGGTGACCAATAACCCCTGTTTTATTCTAAATGCTCAGTCTGAAGTTTTAGCTGCAAATTCAGCGGCTCAGAGGGCATTTGATTTAGATGAGAAGCCGGAGGGTTCTGTATTTGATTATTTTTTTGATGCTGCAGGTGGCAAGTGCAGCCTTGAAGAGTGCTTAGGAACTAATCAATATTGGAGCGGGGAGCTCTGTGACAACAAAAATAGTACTTATTTTGCTTCGCTTCATAAGGTTGCTGCTCAATCTAAACTAGCTGATCGATTTGTCTTGGTTTTTCAAAACCCAGAAGATCATACTCAGGTTGCTCAGGAGTTGCTGGCAAAAGCTTATGAGGATCCCCTTACTAAGCTGCCAAATAGAAGGCTATTCTATTCAAAATTAGAGAGTGCTCTAATTCGCGCTGAGCGTCAGTTGAAAAAGATAGCGGTACTGTATATCGATCTTAATAGCTTCAAGCCTATAAATGATAATTTTGGGCATGAGGTTGGAGATAAGGTCTTAATTGAGTTAGCTAGAATCCTGATCTCTTGTTTAAGAAAAACAGATATCGTTGCTCGAATTGGCGGTGATGAGTTTGCTGCGCTGGTCGATACAAACTCCATGGAAGAAGCTAATTTCATTGTCAATAAGATCCACCAGGCCATAGAAAACTCGTTCTTTGTAGAGCAACTATCTAGTCGTAAAGTCAGTGTCAGTATTGGAGTCAGTTGTTTTCCGGATGATGCAGGTGCAGCTGAAGAGCTCTTACGTATTGCTGACCAAGATATGTATAAAGCGAAGCAGAAATTTAAGTCTCAATCTGTTTAGGACGCCGCTTCGCGGCTAGAGATCGGCTTCGCCTTTTAGAACGCCACTGCGTGGCTAGAGGACGGCTTCGCCTAGAGAAAAAGCGTTGGTGTTGGAGTTATTTCTGCTTGAAACCCGTTGTCTGACATACTTCAGCTATTCTTCTGTTAATAAAAAAAACACGGCAATGACTTTCTATCTCGTTAGTTTTCTTGCCTTTTTTACTTGTTATTCACATATTAAGCGCTTAGGGCTCTGTTGTGCAGAGGGCTTCCTGTACAGTCAATATTTATAAAGCGTTAGTTGAAATTGGAGTAGGAATGACAGAGAGCTTTATTAGACAAAGAAGAAACTTATACATCGTAAACGGAATATTGCTCTTTTCATGCCTAGCAAAAGTACAAATTTCAAATTTGACAGTGGCGGGTATTAATTTCTCAGGGTTTAACAATCCTCAAATTTTCTTTGTCTTTCTATGGATTGTTTGGATTTATTTTTTATATCGTTTTGCTGTTTATTTCTTAGAGGATGAAAGAGATTCGTTTATCAAAACTTGGGAAAGAGAAATACAACGGTATGTAAATCCAAAGCTTCATCAAATAGCTGAAGGTTACTGCTCGAATGAATACTTAGGTAATTCTGGAAATTTCTATAGTCTAAAGAAAAATGGATGGAAGTTAAATTTTCAAGAAGGCTGTGATCACGAACATCTTGGGCAGCAAATAAGTAATCACTCATTACACATACGATATAGCCAATTGGCAGTCCCTCTTACTCTAGGGGCTTTAAGGTTTCTATTATTAACACCTGCTGTGACTAATTACATATTACCAATTCTGTTCAGCTTCGTTGTATTTTATGTTGCCGGTTTCACAAGTTGGGAAGGTGCTTTAAATTCGAACATAAATTAATAAGTAGTTTAACTTTTCGTAACGGCGCTGGATGCATTCTAGCGGTATCTATTATCGGGACAGTTCCGAGTTAATTCATGCTTTTCTAAGTTTTTTAAACCTCAATGTAACGATGATTCATACATTATCTACCGAACGACTTACCCTGGGCTCTTGGCGAGACTCCGATTCCAAGCCATTCTTTGAGCAGATCAATGCCGACTCTGAGGTGATGGAATATTTCCCAAGTACGCTGTCTCGTGAGGAGAGTGATGCATTGGCGACTGAGCTGCAGCGTCGTATCGATGTGAATGGTTGGGGTTTATGGGCTGTTGAGGAGAAAAGTTCAGGTCAATTTATTGGTTTTGTTGGTTTGAATAGCCCTTTAGTTGAGCTGCCTTTTACGCCTTGTGTTGAGGTGGGTTGGCGATTAAGTAAAGCGTTTTGGGGTAAGGGCTACGCGACTGAGGCGGCTAAGAAGGCGCTGGAGTTTGCGTTTGTCGAGTTGGAGCTTGCTGAGGTGGTGTCGTTTACGTCGGTGTCTAACTTACGTTCTCAGGCGGTAATGACACGTTTGGGTCTGCGGGACACAGGGGAAAACTTCAACCATCCTGCTGTGCCATCGGAAAGCCCACTGTACGAACACGTATTGTTTACAATCACGCGCGATGAGTGGGCTGAGCCGCTTTAGGCTTTAGATCAAGATGAAGCGTACTCGATCTTAGTTATCTCGTACCAAACTTCGCTGCCATCAGGTTTCTGTAAACAGACTTCTTCGCCAAGCTGCTTTTTCAGCAATAACTTTGCAAGGGGGGAATCCATAGAGATGTAATCAGAGCCAGCGCCTATTTCATCAGGGCCGACGATGCGGTGGCGTTTTTCCTCATCCTCTTCATCTAACAGCGTAACCCAAGCGCCGAAAAATACGGTATCGCGTTTATCTGGTGCTGGAGCGCGGTCTACCACCACCATATCTTCTAAGCGTTTGGAAAGGTAACGAACGCGGCGGTCAATTTCGCGCAGCTGCTTTTTACCGTAGATATATTCTGCGTTCTCGGAGCGGTCCCCTTGAGCGGCAGCTTCTTTTACCGATTGGGTAATTTCAGGACGTTTTACCTTCCAAAGATATTTCAGTTCGTCGTTCAGCTCTTTATAGCCTTCGGCTGTAATGTACTTGGAACTTCGAGGTTGTGGTGGGCGCCATCTTCCCATGGTGGTTTGATCTCTAATTTTTCTGTGATTTTCAGTAAAGAAGTTTAGCGTTTTGCCGATACAGTCGTCACTAGTTTCAACACTAGATTGTTACTTCCGGTTGTAGATAGGCTTTATGCGTACAGAACAGATTCAAACTCGAATAGAGGGCTATACCTCCAATCTGAGCCAAGCGGTTCAGAGTGGTAGTGGTGCGCAGTTCTCTATGCTGCTGAGTTTGATTCATTCTAACCAGCAGTTGATGAAGCCAGATGCTGTGCCTGCTGCGTCGGATGCAGAGTTTCGTTTACCGGAAACCCAGTCCAAATACCCTGATCCAAATGAGTTACATGATGGTCAGGTTGTAGAGCGACTGAATATGGCGGTACATGACGGTTTAGTGGGTGATTTTGCCTATGTGAATGGCTATCTGCATAGCCATAGCAATACGCCACGTCAGCAGCAGTTATCGTCGGATGAGTACGCTAAGGTTGCGTTGATGTCGACCGGTCAATTGATGATCGATGAGATTGAAAGCTCCCGTTCACAGATCCGTACGGCAGCTTAATTTTATTTCTAATTTAGGCGCTTAAGTACGCCACTGAATCTTTTCTGCTTCGCCCGCTTCTACCTTCCAGTATTCATCTGGATCATCACCATCGTTCCAGCCGCCAGCAATGCTTCGCACTTGTGTATCCATCTCTGAGGACGCTGCGTGTGCGCAGTCTAGGTCTTGCGCCCAAGGGCTCTTATCCGATTTAAGCCATACGCTAGCCCATGCTTTGCCAGCCACTTTTTCGTGGATCATGACGGGTACGGAGTGATCACCGAAGCGCAGGCTCAGCTCGTGGATATTGCCTTTTGAGGAGATGATATCCAGTTGGTCGGCATGTGACTGAAGCCAATTAGTGATTGAATCAAAAGAGCGATTCTTTACGTAGATTTCGATATCAGGGTGTCGGGTGTCAGTCATTTTTGTCGTCGCTAATAAAACGGATGATACGTAGTACGCTGAGGCTAAGATAACCTACGGCCGCCAGTATGATCCCTGCCACTATGATGATCAAGCCAATCAGGGCAAGAATCTCTTGAGCTACTGAGCTTTTCAATGCAAATTCGGCAGCGCCTAGGATAAGCACGCCGACAAAGAAGGCGACAAAGCCGATGCCAAAGATCACTAAATTTTGGCGAGGGTTGTCGGCTCTATGTTTTAGCCAGCGTTTCAGGGTTTGCTTCATAAGCGGGTAAATACGCCCAAATTAACATCTAGGGTGAGATCTAGCTGTTCTTGGTCGATGATTTTTTGTTGTGCTTCAGCTTTGAGACGCTGGCCGTGCGGGGTCATCGCCAATAAAGTGCTGATCTGCTCTGAGCTATTGAGTGAAAATTGGTAGTTCACTGTTACTTGTTTAGATAGCTCAAACTGCTCTTTTAGCGTATCAACCGGATTAAAGTGGCTCTCTCTAATCTCACTGTAGATCAGTTTGCGTAGTTCGATTAGATGATCGGCACCCGGCCAAGCAACAATTAAGCTGCTGCCAACTTTCATTGGTTTAGCCAGTGCTTCAGGCATTAAGCGGCTAAAGAGCACAAGTTGAAGGTCGAGCGATTGATCCGGCACTGGTGTATCAGCACCGGAAGCAACTAACCATTGAATCTCTTTAGTTCGAGCACAGGCTGCTTTGACGGCATGTTTGGAGATGTCTAAGCCGGTGAGCTCCACAGATTGGCCGTTGGCTAACAGGTGCTGGTGGAGACGGTCTGTGTAATAACCTTCACCGCAGCCCATATCTAGAATGCGAGCGTTCTCTGTGCCTTTTATTTCGTCTAAAGCAAGCTGATTGATCTGGCCGGAGAGTGCTTGGTAGTGGCCGCCATCTAAAAACTGACGGCGGGCTTGTACCATCTCTGTATTATCGCCCGGATCTTTAGAGCGCTTTTTGTGGGCTAGTAATAGATTCCAATAGCCCTGACGCGCTGCGTCGAAACTGTGATTGTTTCCGCAGCGCATATTTTTGCCCTGCTGTTCCAGCAAGGATTTACAAACAGGGCAAGTGAGTTGCATTACTAGTCCTTAACCAGCAGGCGAGCCATAACGTTCTCGTAAAGATCAGATAGGGTATCTAGATCTTTGCAGCTGATGCGCTCGTTCACTTTGTGGATAGTCGCATTGATTGGGCCAAGTTCAACCACTTGTGCGCCAGTAGGTGCGATAAAGCGGCCATCAGAAGTACCACCGGACGTGGATAGCTCAGTATCCTGACCTGTGATTGCTTTAATCGATTGCTGACATGCTTCAACCAAATCGCCTTCAGCGGTTAGGAATGGGTTGCCAGAAAGCGTCCAATCGATATCCCACTCTAGGTTGTGCTTGTCTAGGATGTCGCGAACACGGGTTTTTAGTTCATCCGCAGTTACTTCTGTAGAGAAGCGGAAGTTGAACATGATATCCACATGACCTGGTACAACGTTAGTTACGCCTGTACCGCCATTGATATTAGAGATCTGGAAGCTTGTTGGTGGGAAGAAGTCGTTACCTTCATCCCAAACTTCAGCCGCTAGTTCTGCTAATGCAGGCGCAGCCATGTGAATTGGATTTTTTACTAGGTGTGGGTAAGCAACGTGACCTTGAACACCGCGAACAGTCAGTGCGCCGCCTAGAGAGCCGCGACGGCCGTTTTTAATCACATCGCCTACGTGCTCAGTACTTGATGGTTCGCCAACGATGCACCAAGTGATCTTTTCGTTACGTGCTTCAAGGTGGTCAACTACACGAGTCGTACCATTCACCCATGGACCTTCTTCGTCACTGGTGATCAGTAGAGCGATAGAGCCATCGTGATCTGGATGGTGCTCTACAAAGCGCTCTAGCGCGGTAATGAATGCCGCTAGGCTGCCTTTCATATCTGCTGCGCCACGACCGCAAAGCATACCTTGTTCGATATGCGCTTCGAATGGTGGAAACTCCCAGCGCTCTTCAGGGCCAGAAGGAACGACGTCAGTATGACCTGCAAAGCAGAAAACTGGACCGGAATCGCCACGGCGAGCCCAGAAGTTAGATACCTCTTCAAATTGAAGGCGCTCAATTTTGAAGCCTAGGGCCTCTAAGCGTTCAATCATTAGATCCTGACAGCCTGCGTCTTCAGGTGTTACAGAGCGGCGGCTGATTAGGTCTTTAGCCAATTCAATTGTTGGAGAGAGGTGCTGAGTCATAGTGAGGTTCCGTTAGGATGACGCGTGATATAGAGAAAGGCTAAAGCTGGAAGCTAAGCGTTATGAGCGCAGCTTAGTCGAGGCGGAGCTTAGTGAGGAAGCAGAGTTTACATGTAGTAAATGAGCATTCCGAACTAAGCTCCAACGCTGAATAAGCAAGCGCAATAGCTTAGAGCCAGCTTTTAGTTGTGCTTGTGTAGCTCTTCGTTAAGCTCAATCGCAGACTTGTTAGTCTTAACTTCGATGCGACCGTTCTGAGAGTTACGACGGAACAATAGGTCTGGCTTACCAGCAAGCTCAGCGGCTTTAACCGTGCTAACTTCGTTGTTCTGATCGTCAAGGATAGTAACTTTGGAGCCAGCAGTTACGTATAGGCCAGCTTCAAGTGTACAACGATCGCCTAATGGTAGACCTAGACCTGCGTTTGCACCTAGTAGGCAGTTTTCGCCAACAGAGATCACAACGTTGTTACCGCCAGATAGTGTACCCATAGTAGAGCAACCACCACCTAGGTCAGAACCGTTACCTACAACAACACCTGCAGAAATACGGCCTTCGATCATGCTTACGCCAAGTGTACCAGCGTTGAAGTTTACGAAGCCTTCGTGCATTACAGTAGTGCCTTCACCTACGTGAGCACCTAGACGTACACGAGAAGCATCACCGATACGGATACCAGCAGGTACAACGTAATCAGTCATTTTCGGGAACTTATCAACAGAGTTAACTGTTAGAACGCGGCCTTGAGCACGTGCAGCTAGCTGACGCTTTGGTAGGTCGTCTAGAGATACAGCGCCTTCGTTAGTCCAAGCAACGTTTGGTAGAAGACCGAAGATACCAGTTAGGTTGATACCGTGTGGCTGAACTAGACGGTGAGAAAGAAGAGAAAGCTTTAGGTAAGCTTCAGCAGTGCTTGTTGGATTCTCGTCAGACTCAAGGATGCAAAGTACTAGTGGCTGTTGAGTGCCTTCTAGGATCTCTACGATTTCAGCTTGGTCTTCAGCGCCTACAGATAGGAATGCAGCTTCTAGATCTTTTAGCTGAGCTTCTTTGATTTCGATTGCAGCGTTGCCACCAGTGTAGCCAACTTTTTCAGCAACAGCGTTAACCATCGCATCGTCTGCGTTCAGCAGTGGTGCGTTGTAATAAACTTCTAGCAGTTCGCCAGCAGAGGACTTAGTGCCTACACCCAAACCGAATGCAAAATTCGCCATGATATTCTCCAGAAATATAAAATTTAAAATTCGTTACGTTGTTGCAGCGCGCTTAGCTGAAAAGCGCTGCGTATTCTGTATCTTTAAAACCTACTTTGCGTTCACTTCCGGTATCCAGAAGTGGGCGCTTGATCATTGCTGGGTGTTCCAGCATTAGCGCAATTGCTGAGGCTTCATCAATATTGTTCTTAACTTCGTCTGGCTGCTGACGCCATGTAGTACCGCGCTTATTTAGCAGTAGCTCCCAACCTAACTCATCGACCCAAGCTTTCAACTGTACTTCTTCTAGGCCGTTTTTGCGGTAATCGTGGAACTGGTAATCAACACCGTTCGCTTCCAGCCATTTCTTAGCTTTCTTGATTGTGTCGCAGTTAGGAATGCCATACACAGTAATCATATGGGGATTAATCTCCGGCCTTAAAGTGATTCAACGTATTCGCGGATACGATTTGCTGCTTCTACGCACTCTTCAACGGTTGCAACCAGTGCCATACGTACAAAACCCGCACCCGGAAGGATGCCATCGGTTTCGCGAGATAGGTAGCTACCCGGAAGTACAGTTACGTTTTGTGAAGCGAACAAGCCTTGTGCGAATTTGTCATCAGCAATCGGCGTTTTAACCCACAGGTAGAAGCTCGCATCTGGGCGTTGAACTTCCAGAACAGGCTCTAGGATACGGATGACGCTGTCGAACTTGTGACGGTACTGGTCACGGTTATCGAGTACGTGATCTTCATCGTTCCATGCTGCAATCGACGCTAGCTGATGTTGAATCGGCATAGAGCAACCGTGGTAAGTACGGTAAGACAGGAACGGTTGTAGCAGTTTCGCATCACCTGCAACAAATCCTGAGCGTAGACCCGGTAGGTTAGAACGCTTAGACAGGCTGTGCATAACTATACAGTTTTTGTAGTCATCACGGCCAAGCTCTGCGCATGCTTGTAGAAGACCTACTGGCGCGTTTTCTTCGTCTAGGTAGATCTCGGAGTAACATTCATCAGATGCCACGATAAAGTCGTATTTGTCAGAAAGCGCGATCAACTTCTTCAATGTTTCCAGATCAGTTACTGCACCTGTTGGGTTGCTTGGAGAGCATAAGAACAACAACTGACAGCGCTGCCACACATCTTCTGGTACAGCGTCGTAATCAGGAATAAACCCGTTTTCTGGCAGACAGTTTAGGTAATATGGCTCTGCGCCAGATAGGTACGCCGCACCTTCATAGATCTGATAAAACGGGTTTGGAGATACTACCAATGCGTCAGGCGCGCGGTTAACTGCTGCTTGTGTGAAAGCGAAGATAGCTTCACGTGTGCCGTTAACCGGCAGAACGTGATCGTCAGCAGTTAGCGTGTTTTCGTTCAGGCTAAAGCGACGTGTGCACCAGTCGGCAATTGCTTGGCGTAGCTCTGGCAAGCCTTTAGTTGTAGGGTAGTTTGCCAGTTTGCCCATGTTTTCAATTAGGCACTCCGCCACGAATGGAGGTGACGGGTGTTTAGGTTCGCCGATAGAAAGTGCGATGTGCTCTTTATCCGAAGGCGGTGTTACTTCCGCTTTCAGCGCAGTCAATTTTTCAAATGGGTATGGCTGTAACAGACTCAGATCGCGATTCATACGGGTCCTTTAAGTGCCCAAGTAGGGGCTCACTAATGAAAAGATGATGCAAAATTAGGCGCAAAATTATACCTGAGAACAGCACTAGGATTAAGACCTAATTTTTCGCCTTAAAATATAACCTTTTGTAGATTTTAGGCGGTATTTCGCAGTTTATGGCTTTGAATAGGTGTGAAGATATGATCAAACCGAACTATGCTGATGGATATCACAAAAAAGGTAGGGTTTTATGACTACCGAAAGACGAATATATCCGCGTATCAATACGGATATACCTGCAGAGCTTTCTACTCAGGATGGTGTTTCTGTTGACGTCACTCTGATCAACATCAGTTTAGGTGGGATGTTGGTTGAGGGTGGGCCTGATCTGAATCAGTTAAAGCCGCCTGTTGTAGGTGCTCCCTTAGAGATTTATGTCCATTTTGGTCTAAACAATCGGCCGGTACATTGCTTATGCCGAGTGGTGTATAACCAGCGCCAATCTCAGCATTGTATGCGCTACGGCTTAGCCATCTTGAGTATTGATGACCAAGCCGCGGAAAGCTTGCAGAGCTTTATTAAATCAAAGCTTAACTAGTAACCTGAGGGCTAGCCTCTTTGCGAGGCTCTTCAGGTAGACTAGGCCCTTCAGGTAAATCTAGACTTTTGAGACCGAAAAACTGACGGATATTTTCGATATAGGTCAGTGTTGCAGGCACAAATAGAAGGATCAGCAATGTGCCATAAGCCAAGCCAAAGACGATAGATACCGCCATTGGGATGAGGAACTGTGCTTGCAGGGAGGTCTCAAACAGAATTGGTGTTAGACCTGCAATCGTTGTGAGCGAGGTTAGCAGTACCGCACGCAAACGTTGGCAGGCGGCTTCTTCTATTGCTTCTTCAATCGCCAGCCCCTGTTTTCTCAATTGCTTATAGAACGTCACCAAAACGATAGAGTCATTGATGACGATACCGGATAAGCCGAAGAAGCCGAATAGGGACAAAATGGTTAAACTTAAGCCCATAATTCCATGGCCTAAAATCGCGCCGGTCAGCCCTAGAGGGATTGCTAGCATCACCGCGATTGGCCAACTGTAAGAAGCAAAAACCCAAGCCAGAATAATAAAGATCAGAACAAGGGCGAGGAGAAGCCCGAGCTTCATATCATCCAGTGTCTCACGTTGGCTCTTGTTCTTACCCTCAAAGCTGGCTTCGATGCCGTATTGGCTTAACACGCTATCGAGCTTACCCGCTTTCAGGTCTTCGATTATCTCATCAGCATTGGCCGCGCTTTCATCCAGATCAGCTGTGACTTTGATGGAAAGTTTGCCATCCACGCGAGTTAAGGTATCTAAGCCCTGTTGCGCTCTAAACGTCACAATATTACTCAACGGTGTTGTACCGCCATTCGGTAGTACGATTGGAAGCTGTTCTATGCTGCTAAGACGATCTCGCTCCTCTTTCGGCAGTTGGATACGTACCTCAATTTCATCCCGATTATCATAGAAGTTTTGTACTTCCATACCATCAAAGGCGGTACGTAGTTGTCGGCCGACACTGTCTAGCGTCATACCTGCTGATTTCCCCGCAGGTGTTAGTGCGTAGATAAGTTGCGACTTACCAAAGGGGAGATCGTCATCAATATTGTTTAAGCCAACATAGCCTTTTAGCACCTCTTGAAGGTCTAAAGAGGCTTGCTTAAGCACATGAATATCGGTGCCAGAGAGCTTTATCTCGATCGGCTTTCCAGGCGGGCCGCTGGTGCTGACATCGATAGAGAATTTCTCTACCCCTGCCGGTACTTGGATTCGGCTACGCCACTCTTTATTAAATTCAGTTGTGGAATATTTACGATAATCACCGGGATTAAACTCTACCAATAGCGATGCGAATTCATCGCCACGGCTATTGGATGAGGTGGTTCTAGAGAAAGAAGCATTACGTAAGCGCTGGAAGGCGACTTTAATGTTATCTCCGCCTAATGCCTTATCGGCATCGGCTAAGGTCTCGTCCAGATGCTGCACAAAGCGCTCAACTTCTGCAAAGTCAGTCCCTGAAACAAACTGAACATTAGCCGTCATTACATCGCGTTCAACGGCCGGGAAAAAGGTGAATTTGATCCGCCCACCAGAAACTAAGCCTATGGCGATGATGAACACGGCAAAGGCGCTAGCGATGGTCGCACCGCGATATTTGATCGCGAACTTCACCAGTTTCCGGAAGTGGATCTCTTTGAAACGGTTAAAACCTTCATCTAAACGAATGCGTAACTTTGAAGGGTGAAGGTCTTCTGCTTTTTTGATGCTGTGGTGCAGGTGCCCTGGCAAAATCAGGAAGCATTCAACGAGTGATGCCAGAATTACACAGATCACCACCGTAGGGATATCGATAAGAATGCTGCCGATATGCCCACCGATCAGAAGTAGCGGCAAGAAGGCTGCAATGGTTGTCATCGACGAAGCCATAACTGGAGCCAACATACGATGAGCACCGCCGATGGCGGCCTGTAATCCCGGTTCGCCACGTTGCACGTGGGTTAGAGTGTCTTCCCCGACCACAATGGCATCATCTACGATTATCCCCAGTGCCATGATCAAGCCAAACAGGCTGATCATATTGATGGTGCCGCCAATGCCATAAAGGATAGCTAGCGTGGCCATAAAGGAGACCGGGATACCGATGGTGACCCAAAACGCTACGCGAGCATTAAGGAATAGAAACAGAATGGCGATCACCAGGATCAAGCCACCTAAGCCGTTTTTCAGTAGTAGATTGATACGCTGTTGAACCGGTTGCCAGCGCTCATCATAGGTAACCATGGTGATATTAGATGGCAGTGTCGGACGCGTTTCCTCTAACCATTTATTGAGAATATCTGCCGATTTTAATGTGTCTTGATTTTCGGTTCGGCGCAGGCGAATCATGACCGCAGGCTCGCCTTTGTATTTTAAAAGAACCTGATTGTCTTTAGTGCCTAGGGATACATCAGCGATATCTCCTAGTCTCACCAGACGGCCATTGCTATCGGTGATAATCGGTAGTTGGCGAAAGCCTTCAACATCTCTTTGCTGATTTAGACTACGGATCTGACGTGAACCATCACCCTTGGCTGCGGTACCTGCAGGTAGATCTAAACTGCGCAAACGGATGCTATTGGCTACCTGCATCATTGTCATATCTAGCTCATTGAGTTGGGCAGCCGGTAGTTCTATTTGAATCTGTTTTTCCGGTAAGCCGGTAAAGTCGACTTTGTTGATGCCTCGATCTAATAGCTCTTGTTCAAAACGCTGTGCAAAAGGGCGAAGCTCTTCTATGGAGCCATTTGAGGAACTAAGGATAAGGCTGGCAATCTGTTCATAGCGCAGTATGCGCTGTACCAGCGGTTCGTTGATATCAGAGGGTAGCTCGCTACGGACGTTGTCTATTTTCTGCTTTACCTCGTCTAAGAGGTAATCTACATCGCTGTCTTCATCTACTTCAATTCGAATCGAGGCCGAGCCCTGAATCGCCGTTGAATATAAGGTCTCGATGCCGGTAAGGGATTTCAGCGATTCCTCTACCGGCAGTACGATTGAACTTTCAATATCTTCCGCAGCAGCTCCACTCCAAGGTACTGATACAGTAATCACATCTCGTTCAAACGATGGGAAGAACTGCGTGTTGAGTTTATTCAGGCCCCAAATACCAGCCAAAATCATCAGCAGCATGAATAGATTGGCTGCAACGCGATGACTCGCGAAAACCGCAGTGAGGTTCTGCAGTGGGCCTTGGTAGTTATTCATCTTTCGCACCAGTTGCAGCGACTACCTCGGGCGCGTTTACGTCTTTAACTCTAAGCCCAGAAATAGCATTCGGCAGCTGAGTTGTAATAATCTGGTCACCACTCACAAGCTGAGGGCTGCGAATAAGCACAACAGGTTTGCCTTGTTGATCACTGCTGTCACCAATACGTTCGACGTCGAGCCCTTGCATACGACCATCTTTAAGCAGATAGATCCGGTTTAAACCATAAAGCGCCATAGGTGGAAGTGCGATTGTCTGTTCGACAGCAGGTAGCTCAACGGCGATCGCTAAGGAACGGCCAGGTTCCGGCACATTCTGCTTGTCGGTGATTTTGAAGAGGGCATCAACACCGGCGCGGCCGCCATCCACTTCGGCTGCTATGCGATCAAGCTCCAGTTTTAGCGTCTGTTCATCCAACTGAGCTGTGGCTTGAATGACGGAGTTAATTTCTCGGTTGCGGAGATTTGCTAACACTCTATTGGGGATTTGAGCACGCACTTCCAAACGATCGGTACTGTATAGATCTAGTAGTGGATCACCGGCACGAACTCGATCTCCAGGTGCGACATGCAAGCGTGCAACACGGCCAATAAACGGTGCTTTAATGGCGGTTCGTTCGAGGTCCAACGTTGCTGCATCTAAAAGGCTTGTGGCGCGTTTTAATTGCGATTCTAATTGAGCTAAACGGTTAGGGTGGTCAGCAATCGCTTGTTCCCGTTGAGTGACTGCTAGGGTCTGCTGGTGATATGCACTGCGTGCACTGTCGAGCTGATCCTGACTGCTAACTTTTCGTTTGATCAGGTTTTGGTAACGGGTTACTGCTTTAAGGCTTAACTGCTGTAGTTTTTGCTCAATCGCTAATGATTTCTGATCAGTTTGATAACGTATTTTTTCGGCATCAATCTGTGCTTTAAAACTATCGACATCAGCTTGGCGCTGCGCGACTTGCAGTTGAGCATCACTGCTGTCGAGCTTAATGAGTGCTTCATCCAAGGCGATGTTTTTACCTTCATCGGTATCCACCGCCTCGACAAAAGCTGTGACAGCAGCGGTAATATGGGTCATGCGTGGTGATTCGACTTTGCCGTATAGAACAAGGTTAGGCTGGTGTGTATTGATCTCGGCCGAGATCGTTTTTACGCTCCAGACTTTCTCTTCGATCTTTTTCGAAGGAGCCTGAGGTTTGGTACTTTTTAGGAAATAGAAGACCCCGCAGGCGAAGGCAAAGATAATCAGAGGGATCAATCGCCTAATCCAAATAGATGAACTAGATGAGGTAGTGCTGCTCATATTGTTTTCCATTGCTCAGGTGGAAATGTGACTTAGGAACATAGTAGCTGAATATGATCTACAGGTTCAGCAATTGTTGCGTTTCTTTACAATTTTAGTGTGCATGCTAACTTATTGAAATTGCTTAAATCAGGAGGCCCTATGCATACGGATAGCATACGTTGTTTAAACCCTGTTGGATTTCATCAGATGGTGTATCACGAATGGGGAAGCGCCGAGAACGATCGAGTGATCGTCTGTGTGCATGGTTTAGCACGCAATAGCCGTGACTTTGATGAGCTAGCCTTGGCTTTGTCTCGCGATTATCGTGTGATCTGTCCTGATATTGTTGGGCGTGGTGAAAGTGAATGGCTTCCTGCTGGGCAGGTGTATGGAATGCCTCAGTATCTTAATGATATTACAGCGCTTTTAGCGCGTTTAAATGTAGATAAAGTGGACTGGGTCGGTACCTCTATGGGCGGAATTATCGGCATGTGCTTAGCCGCTCTGCCTAACTCGCCAATCAAACATCTAGTGCTCAATGATATAGGGGCGTTTGTGCCGGCAAGCTCCCTTAAACGTATCTCTGAGTATCTTGGCGATAAGCAGTTTCAGTCTCTCTCTGAGGTTGAAGCCTATATGCGCGATACTTATGAATCCTTTAAGCATCTGACTGACCGTCAGTGGCACCACCTTGCTAAGCATGGTTCGCGTTTGGATGAAAATGAGGTTTATCATCTTCATTACGACCCCGCCATTGCGCAAGCTACTGCGGATGCTTCATCAGAGAGTGTGGATTTATGGCCGGTATGGTCGGCGATTAATATCCCGCAGTTACTAATTTGGGGCGAAGAATCGGATGTCTTGCAGGAAGAAACCGTGCGTAAGATGCAGGCAAACGATAAACTAGAGCTAATCTCCATTCCGGGTATCCCTCACGTGCCATCCTTGATGGAATCTGAGCAGATTCATCAAGTACAAAACTGGTTACGTGAACACCGTAAAGATTAATCGTAGAGGAACTATCTATGGGCGTAATAACTCGCTGGCCCCAAGATCAGTTGTGTTTGAGTTACCGTGAGCGTGAGGATGCTGTTGCTGCGGTAGAGAAGGCTTTTGCTTCGACATTGGAATCGTTGAAAGTAGATATCGGTCTGGTGGACATGTTTGAGGCAATCTATGTACCTCTAGGTGCGTGGATTACTTGTCGCAAACGCCAAAAAGATGGCCCTTTAGTTATCGGTATCAATGGTGCTCAAGGTGCTGGTAAATCGACACTATTCAATCTGTTAGAAGTCATTCTGACCGAAGGGTTTGGTTTAAAGGTTGTTGGTTTCTCTATCGACGATCTCTACAAAACCTACAATGAGCGTGTTGAGCTTTCTGAAACAATCCATCCTCTGCTTCGTACCCGTGGCGTGCCAGGTACGCATGATGTAGATCTAGGTATCGAAATCCTAAACTCTCTTAAGAACAGTACCGATGAGAGTGTAACCAAAATCCCTGTGTTCGATAAATCGACGGATGATCGCTGTCAGGCGTCGGTATGGCAGGAGTGGGTTGGGCCTGCGGATGTCATCGTGCTGGAGGGGTGGTGTGTAGGTGCAGACCCGCAAAAGCCAGACGAGCTGGTGGAAGCGATCAACGAATTAGAGCAGGAAAAGGACCCTAACGGAGAGTGGCGTGATTACGTGAATACTCAGTTGGGTGGCCCTTATCAGGCTCTGTACTCCATGCTGGATGTCTTGGTGATGTTGAAAGTACCGAGCATGGATGCAGTATTTGAATGGCGTTCTCTGCAAGAGAAAAAGCTCGCCGAGCGAGTGAAATACATCTACGACACGCAGCAGCCAACAGAGCATCTGCGCATCATGGATGAAGAGCAGATTAAGAGCTTTATACAGCATTATGAGCGACTGACTCGTCATATGTTAGAAGAGATGCCACAAAGGGCAGACGTCACTCTATGCCTCAATAACAATCATAAGATCGCTGAGATTATGATTAATAACCCTCTACAGAGTTGTGGTTAAGGACAGAAATGATTTCCAAAGTTAAGTTAGGCTTTTTATCGATCCTGATGGTTGCGTTAGTTGGCTGTCAGAGCGCGTATTACTCTGCGATGGAGCAGGTTGGTATCCATAAGCGCGATATCTTAGTTGATCGTGTGGAAGACGCACGTGAGTCTCAAGAAGATGCGCAAGAGCAGTTTAAAGACGCTTTAGAACAGTTTCGTTCTGTCGTGAGCTTTGATGGCGGTGAGCTGGATGCAGTCTATAACCGCCTACAAGCTGAGTACGATGACAGCGTTGCAGCGGCAGAGGATGTTACGACGCGTATCAAAAAAGTAGAGCAGGTTTCTGAAGATCTATTTGAGGAGTGGGAAGAGGAGCTGACAAAGTACTCTAACCGTAAATTAAGAGATCAAAGTGCAGCTAAACTGCGCAGTACTAAAGTCCGTTACGCTGAGTTACTTCGCTCCCTTAAGCGCGCCGAAAAACGTATGCCGCCAGTGTTAAGCGCGCTACAGGACAATGTTCTATTCCTAAAACATAACCTTAATGCTCAAGCGATAGGCTCCCTGAAAGCGGAATATCGCGGGATCAAAAGCAATATTGATCTGTTAGTTAGAGATATGGAAAAAGCGATCGCAGACTCGGATCGCTTTATCAAACAGATGGAACAAGGCTAATCTTCTTTTCCTAGTCCCCTTCTTGACCTAGTATCAGGCTAGATAGGGAAGAACGTCATAGAAGCCGCACCATGAACAACACGGTTTATGGTGCGGTTTGTTTTATCTGCAATCACATCCGCCATCAAATCCTGCGTTCCAATCAGCTTGCCTAAGATACGCTCGTAGCTGTAGTTAGTAATCCCTTCTTCTGAAATACCATTACTCAGAATGTACAAATTCCCTTGGGGGTCTTTGCGGTTATTCAGGTGCCACGCTACGGATTCTAAATTACGAGCAGAGTTGTAGAGCTTCTGTTGATCTAATTCATCCAGAATAAAGATCTCTTTCTTGCCGTTATAGGCTTTATCTAGCATGCCTGTAACACCCGCCATCAGGGCAAATACACGATCACCTTGATAGTTATCAGAAAATGCTAAAGGCACAGCGTCGGCACCATCTTTCTGGCCAAGTTCTGGGAATCCATCGGCTAAACGAGTGATCGGAAATAGCTGTTCCAAGCGTTTCTCAATCGTCATGCCTGGGACTTTTTGCAGTTCTTTAGGATTACGTTTATAGAGCTTGATTGTTAGATCACGGCTGAGTTTGCGTAGGGTTTTGAGGTTGATATCCGCGACCATATCGATATCGGATTTAGCTAGATTTTTAACGTCAAACGGTTTGGCATTTTTATCCATACAACCAGCGGTAAAGATAAGTACCAAAGAGAGTAGCAACAGACGCATAGGATCCCTTATTGATGCGTAGTAAAGTTCCTAAAACTATAAAGGTATAGGGATAGCTGATTCAAGAGGAGGCTGAGCGACAGTGAAAAGTTTACAAAGCTGGGTTGAGCAGCAAGGGCTGTGCATCGATTCTGAAGAGAGCCTCTCTGGTGGCTGTATTGCTGCGGCTAAACGAGTGCTGCTGAGTGATGGTCAGCAGCTCTTCGTAAAGTCTGTTAATCACGCAAACGAAAGAATGTTCAAGGCTGAAGCGGCGGGGCTACAGGCTTTATCTGCTTGTTCAGAGCTATCCACGCCCAAGGTTATCCGGTTTGATCGGGATGGATTGATTTTGGAGTTTATTGAGCAATCCCCCAAGTCAAAAGACTTTGATCAAGTCCTAGGGCGGCAGTTGGCTCACTTGCACCAGATGTCTGTTCCTTCCTTTGGTTTTACTCAAAACACTTTTTGTGGCCCAACCGAACAGCCTAATTCGCAGCTTACAGATGGCTTTGAGTTTTATGCTGAACACCGTTTCGGATATTTGGCGCGTTTCTGCTTTGACCGTGGGTTGATTGATAAAGAGATCATTGAGGGTATTGAGTCGATCAATAAACGTTTAAAGCAGCTAGTACCAGAGCAGGCACCTGCTTTATTGCATGGCGATCTATGGTCCGGGAATGTTATTGCTAATAGTCAGGGTAAGCCAGTGTTAATAGACCCTGCAGTCTATTGGGGGTGGCCTGAGGCCGACCTTGCGATGACGGATCTCTTTGGCGGTTTTAGCTCGGACTTGTATAGCGCTTATCGAGAAGTAGCGCCGTTGCAGTCTGGGTGGAAAGAGCGATTCTCTTTGTACCATTTATGGCATTTGTTAAACCATCTTCTGTTGTTTGGGAAAAGCTATAGAGCTGATGTGATGGGTGTTGTAGCAAAATTTAGGTAATGGACTAAACGTATTTTTGCGACCTTGATTAGTGCTATAGTTGCAGCACATTTCTTGATTAACTTTTCTTGCAAGAGACTTGTATGACGAATAAAGGCGACCTAACGGCTGAACGCCGTGAATATCTGGCGCAGCCTCTGCGACGTGAAGATCTGATCAAAGATCCAGTCGCACAGTTTGCCAAGTGGATGGATGATGCATTGGAGGTATCTCCAGATGATGCGACGTCGATGACATTGGCCACAGCTTCTAAAGATGGGATGCCTGCTGCAAGGATCGTATTGCTGAAGCATTTCGATGAGCAGGGCTTTGCTTGGTATACCGATTACCGCAGTCAGAAAGGGGATGACCTGTCTGAAAACCCTCAAGCCGAAATCATGTTTTATTGGTATGGCTTAGAGCGTCAGGTGCGTATTCGTGGTCAGGTAGAACAATTAAGCCCTGAACAGGGTAAGCAGTATTTCAACGCGCGTCCGCTAGGCAGCCGTTTGAGTGCAGCTGCGTCTTGCCAAAGTCACCCTGTAGAAAGCCGTGAAGCTTTGGAACAAGCGGTGCAGGATCTTGC
The DNA here is from genome assembly GCF_047778045.1 of Neptuniibacter sp. PT8_73. Taxonomy (GTDB): domain Bacteria; phylum Pseudomonadota; class Gammaproteobacteria; order Pseudomonadales; family Balneatricaceae; genus Neptuniibacter. The sequence continues at coordinate 3,204,284 of NZ_CP180545.1, read as the reverse complement.
TGATCAATACCCAGAAGGCGATATTCCTCATCCACCAGAATGGGGTGGTTATATTCTCAGACCTACACGTTTTGAGTTTTGGCAGGGGCGAGAGAGCCGTTTACATGATCGATTCCAGTTCAATTTAGTTGATCAAGAGTGGCAGATTGAGAGGTTGCAGCCATGAGCCAAGAAACAGAGCAAACCTTAGTTAGCGTAGAGCCTCAAGGCGAGGCTAATGCCTGTGTTATCTGGTTGCATGGTCTAGGCGCTGATGGTTTTGATTTCCAGCCTATCGTTCCTTACCTACGTATTCCAGAGAACCTAAATGTTAGGTTTCTTTTCCCTCATGCTGAGATCATGCCTGTTACCGTCAATGGTGGCATGGAGATGCGTGCTTGGTATGACATTTTAGAGATGAATATTGACCGTAAGGTTGATAAAGCTTCATTGCTTAAATCCAGTCAGCGAATTGCTAACTTGATGAATGAGCAGATTGCTCAGGGTATTCCAGCGGATAAAATCTTGTTGGTTGGCTTCTCTCAAGGCGGTGCCGTTGCTTACCAGACAGCGCTAACTTTCGCTGAACCTTTGGCGGGGCTGGTTGCTTTGTCTACTTACATGGCAACAGAAGAGGAGATCGAAGCGTCTCGCACTGATGCCAATAAGGAACTGCCGATCTGGGTGGCTCACGGTACGGTGGATCAGGTTGTACCTGTTCAATTAGGTGAGCAAGCTTATGCCAACCTAGAAAATATGAATTATCAGCCGAGTTGGAATGCGTATCCAATCGGTCATGAAGTAGCGATTGAAGAGATAGAAGCTTTAGGCCGCTGGATGTCGCAAAGACTAGCGGTTTAATCGGAGAGATAAATGAAAGTAGAAAACAACAAGGTAGTGTCTTTTCACTACGCGCTAAAAAACAATGCTGGTGATGTGTTGGACGACTCTCGTGATAGAGAAGCGCTTCCGTATCTGCATGGTCATAAAAACATTGTGCCTGGCCTAGAAGCGGCGTTAGAAGGCCGTGAAGTTGGGGATAAGTTTGAAGTTACCCTATCACCTGAGCAGGGCTATGGTCAGCGTGATGAAACTAAGGTGCAGCTAATTAGTCGTGAATCCTTTGCTGGCTTTGATCAGTTGGAAGTCGGCATGGTGTGTCAGATGGAAGATGATAAAGGTGAATTGCAGCTAGTTGGCATCACAAACATCGATGCTGATGAAGTGACAGTGGATGCGAACCATCCTTTTGCTGGGCTTGAATTGAACTATGCTGTTGAAGTAATCGAAGTGCGGGAGCCGACAGAAGACGAGCTATCTGCCGGCCGTGTAGAGCTTTAAGGGTCAGCTTCGATTAAGGCATAACTCATTATGCTGATGGTTTGCTGTACTCCACTCCCGCATTCTAAGGAGATAAAAGATGCGTTTGTTACTTGCTTTGTTAATACCTTGGCTACAGTTTTTTACGATCGGTCGCCCGATAGCTGGAATTGTCTGCCTTATTTTACAGATTACCTTAGTGGGCTGGATTCCAGCAGCAATATGGTCTGTGTATGCATTGAGCCAATATCAGACCGACAAAAAGATTAAAGATGCATTAGATAAATAACACTTAATGCATTCCACAGAAAAAGCCGTTTCAGTTTGAAGCGGTTTTTTTTATGCCTGTTACTTAACCTTTTCCTGCCATTCCAGATCACCGATCTGAACTTTTAGCCATTCAAATCCAATTCGCTTTGCTACAGCAGCGGCACCATCAAGACTCTTAAACTCTCGTTCTGATTTAGATCGCTGCAGATCTAGCGTGATGATTTCGTCCTGTTTGGTCACAAATTTTAAAGTCCATCCGCGCGCCATAGAGATAGGAATCGCTTGGCAAGAATCAAATACGCCCGCTTTAAAAAGTAACTTCACTTCCTTTTCTTGCATCTTCATCTCCTCATTAATGAAACTTCTTTTATCTATATTGATAAGTCTATATCAAATAAGGATTAATCGCAAATAATTTATGGTGTTTTTGTCTATGTAAGTTGTTGAAAATAAAGGAAAAAATAAATAATTTTAAATTATTGTTCTAGGCAAAAGTCAGACTTCTAACTGTTTGATTTATAAGGAATAAAATATGAAGTGGAAGATGAGAGTTTTTACAGAAAATCTAGATTTTACTGATCTAAATTAATATTCGAATTCTCAAAAGTTAATATTGATTTATTGTTTTGTGTTTTATGACGAAATGATTATGTCTTTGATGTTTAACTTGTTGTTTTTAAAAGGGAAGGCTTAAGAAGGGCAAAAAAAGGGCAGGTACGGTGACCTGCCTTATTTTTGGAGCGGACAGAGGGTTATGACTTTCTTATTTGAGCTTCTACCAAGTCTAGAACTGCATTCATATTAGCGACGGCTTCATCGCTGGCTAAGGTTAATGGGGCAAGTTTAAATGTATCCAGAAAATCAATCATAAAAGGTTCTGAATTCATTTTTTTGAGTTGCTCGGCGGTCCAGGCAACTGTTTTATAAGGCATGACGCTTACCTCCTGAACAGTTATCGGTGACTCAGGCTTTTGAGTCCTAGCGGAGCCATATGCATTTTTTATTATTCCGGCACTACCGGAGCTCCCTTAATGCTGGGGCTCGCCATTTAAGTTATGGTTCAGTTCTTAGGCTTTTTCAAACTTAATCGTTACAAACGTAAAAATTTTCATATTCGCTAATGATCATTTCTTGAGCTAAATCAATAACCCCTAATCTCTAAAGGGTTAATCTAGTCACAAGTAAATACGAGCAATACGAAAAATTTTGTGAGGGTGTCGTAATGGTTGATGTATATAGCATGGAAGTTCTGGTTCCTAGTCTGGCAATGATTGTTGGTATGACTGTCGCAATGGTTTGGGGATGTTTCAAAGTTCGCGACCTGATTAACGAAGACCAGAAAAAAGAAAGTTAAGTTAGCTGCTGAGGTTGTTTGTCACCTTCCTCAAAGTTGTCAGTTTTTATCTTGCTAAAAAAGATCACTTAGGTGGTCTTTTTTATTGCCTGAAATAAATTCAATTTGTTTCATTTTTGTCCGACCTCTCGGTATTACACCTTCGGCTAAACCCCGTTTATTGTCTGGTTATTTTGTGTACACTCTATCTTTACGTTATATGCGCAAAAGATTTATAAGAAGTTAGAGAGATAAACAACAATAAATAAGAGAAAGGAGCTTCGGCTGTATTAAGGTGTATTTGCTTTAGTTAGCTTCGTAAATTCTCTGGGGCGATCCAAACAAAACTGCTTGTGATGATGGATTCAATCGATATCGTCATTGTGGTTAGAAGAAGATGGATTCAGCCTTGATAAGAATAAAAAGGAGATGGATCGTGAATGAGAATAGAGAACCTGGGTTTTATAAAGTTCGTTATGGCAAACGTTGGATCGCTGCGTTTTGGTGTGGTGAACTTTGGGGCTTGCCGGATGAAATGAAACCAGGCGAAGAAGGTTGGGAAGCGGTTCTTGACGCAGAACCTGATGAAATCGGCGAATATATACCTATGCCCATGAGCCTTCAGGCCTAATCTAGCTCTGGGAATAACAAATGATAGAAAATGCAGAAGCACGCTTATCCGTGCTTCTGCTTGCATTTGCTCGAATAAACTATTTTAGAAAAGAAACTTTCCGCCACTAGCAATAACCACTGTTGCCAAACCTAAAGTTAGATTAACCGCGACAATCTTTCTGATCTTATTTAACTGTTCGCCGGCATCGGGCCAACGGTTTTCTTTTACCGCCAGACTCAATTTTTTATACGGACTGAAATACAGATGTCCAAATATTGCCATCATGGTATAGCCGGTCAGTAGCATAATGTGGACATGCATACCAACGCCTTTAAACCCACCATAGATTGCAATCATGCTATGACCACTGATGATCAAAAGCAGAATTGCAGCCCATACCCAAGCAAAAAAACGAGCAAATACTTGCTGCCAGAGTGCTAACCGAGCAGGCGCTTCAAGTTGCTCGGCTGCAACTGGTCGTAAACAAACATAGGCGAAAAACATACCGCCTACCCAAATAACTGCAGCTAAAATATGGAGGGGTAATGCAATAAACATAGGCGTCCTCACTGCGGGAATTACTTCCCTGAATTTTAAATAAGGTTAACGTTTAATCGCTTTCAAAATGACAAACTTCTTATTGTTAGCGATAGTCTCACAATTTTTAAAAATCTTTTTGAGTGCTACATGGTAGCCAAGATGACGGTTGCCGATTACCCATAACTCACCACCCGATCGTAAGACTTTATGAGATTCTCGGAACATCTGTTGAGCAATGAAATCTCCGACCACATTTTGCTGGTGGAAAGGTGGGTTGTTTAACACTAAGTCACAACTATTCTTCTGAATACCAGCTAGGCAATCGGTTGCTTGGAAAGTTGCGTTGCGACTGTCGTCAAAGGCTTCTCTGAAATTAGCCTTGGCAGAAGCGACAGCCATAAATGATTCATCTACAAAGTGAACAGCCGCAGACGGATTCTTTTCTGCTGCAATTAGGCCTACAACGCCATTGCCACAACCAAGATCGATTATATCTTCGAATGTATCTGTATCAGGCAGATGTTGCAGAAAAAAGCGGGTGCCTATATCCAAACTATCACGGGAAAATACGCCAGCATGGTTGATGATCTTATGCTGCGTGTTCTCCAAAATATAAGAGGATGGGTAAGGGGATTCTGGTTGCGGCTGATTTAGATCGATCTCTGGGAAAATCAGTCTTGCTTTCTTTTTCGCTAACGAGGTTTTCGTTGCGCCTAAATATTTTTCGAACAGTTTTAGCGTAGAGGTATGAATGGATTTAACCATCCCGCCGCCGATTACTTTGGACTTTGCTGTTAACAACGGACGTAGGCGAATTAGTTGGTCTTCCAGCATCGCTAAGCTTTTTGGAATTTTAATCAGCACTAGATCAAATGTTTCGGCAGGATAATCCAAACTGTTACAAAGCGATACGGCTTTTGGATCTACGTCGTTGTCCGCAGCGTTATTTTTAATACCTGTATGGGCCAACCAAGAATCGCTTATTACTGTTGGATTGTAATTATTTAACGCAACCGATAGGCCACCAAATTGATCGTTAATAATCAAAATACGTTTTGGGTTTGCAATAAGCCCTTCCTGATCAATCTGATTTAACAGGTACTCATCAGCAGCATCCCATGCACGTAGTTGTTCGTTTTTACGACGAGGATAACGAGATAGAGAAAATTGACCGAAAGGGGTTTCGAAAATATTCATATGGGCCCAAAACTGATTCGAAAATAACAGGCCGCAGTTTATCACAAGGGATGATTTAGGATGTAGCGTTGGTAGGGCGTTTGGAATTGAAAGAAACCCAGGTAAACATACCCGGGTTTAATCATTTGAAGCAGGCTTTTACTTAGTGAAAGCTAGGTTAAAGCTAACCGGTACTGCGAAAGAGATAGATGGTAATTTTGCAATCTCTTTAAGTGCAGTTACTCCAGAATCTAGAGCAAAATCTGCTGCGTTAATTGTGATGGGTTGAGCTGTGCTCACCAGTACTTTGTTGTCTGCGAGTTTAACGACATTTACTTGGGCAGTAATCTCTTTTTCAACACCGTGAAGGCTTAATTTGCCAGTGATAGTCTGCGGCTGTATAGAACCAACGGCTTGTTTCTCAATTTGGTTTACATCTACTTGAGCTGTGAAATTGGCCTGAGCAAATTTGCCTGTTTCGAACAACATGTTTTGCATACGCTCGTCACGGATCTCGATACCTGTAGTTACAGATGCTAGATCAAGAGTTAGCGTTGCTTTGCCTGCAGCATCGATGCCGCCGCTAAACTGTTTAAAACTGTGGTTTTCTAGCACTTTGGCTTTTTTGATGGATGAGAAGCTAAAGTCAGAATCTTGTTGGCTTAGCGTCCAGTCAGCTGAGGCAACCGTGCTGAAAAGAGCAAGTGATGCGATGGCTACTAATTTTTTCATGGGTAAATATCCTTATTTTTTTGTAGTGATGGGTTTGGATTTTAAACAGTCGTTTACTTTTGTCTAGAGCGGAGTTGTTTAGGATCAAAGAAATATCTCTATCCCTCTGATATTCAATGATTATGATTTTTGTTTCTTGTTAATTTTTAAGGCTGATAGAAATTAAATTGTATATACCTTAGATATTCTTAAGATGTACGTTGGGGTAAGGGGATAATTGCTGTATTCTTGCAGTCAGTTGACGATTTAGAGTTGAAAAATGATGAAGTCAAAAAAGAAATCTAAGGCTAAAAAGAAAAATAGCCAACTAGTTATTCGCATTAACGATGTCGAGCGCGATGATTTTGTTGCGTTGTGTGAAGAGCTAGATACGAGTGCTGCACGTGAAGTCCGTCGTTTTATTCGCGGGTTCCTTGCAGAGCATGAACAAGCCGAAGAGGACTAGCCCTTTTACCCAAGATTATCCTCTCTTTACCAGAAAAGCGTTTAATATTTCTAATTGATTGTTTTTCGTTACCTCACGCTTAATTTAGTTAAGCCATTTCAGTTCTTCCCGATCAGTATTAATATGAATACCTCCTCCCAACTTTACTAAAGGAGATTGTGATGTTTGGGTTTGAAATTACCGCTGCGGTAGTGGTTGTTCTCGCATTAATTTTTATTTTTTCTGGGGTCAAGATGGTTCCTCAGGGATATAACTGGACAACAGAACGTTTTGGACGTTTTACCAAAACTCTTACACCAGGTTTGAATCTGATTATTCCTTTTGTTGATCAGATTGGCGCTAAGCAAAACATGATGGAGCAAGTACTGGATGTACCGCCTCAAGAAGTGATCAGTTCTGACAACGCGCAAGTAACTACCGATGCTGTTTGTTTCTATCAGGTGTTGGATGCATCTAAAGCGAGTTACGAAGTTAACGATCTTTATCGCGCGATGCAGAATTTGGTAATGACTAATATCCGTGCGGTTTTAGGTTCGATGGAGCTGGACGAGATGTTATCCAACCGAGATAACATCAATAGCCAACTGTTAAGCAAAGTTGATGAGGCGACAGATCCATGGGGTGTTAAAGTTACCCGTGTGGAAATTCGTGATATTTCCCCTCCGGCAGACCTTGTTGAAGCGATGGCCAATCAAATGAAAGCTGAACGAGAAAAGCGAGCAGCCGTTTTGACTGCTGAAGGTGAAAGAGCTGCGGCAATTAAAGTTGCTGAAGGTGAAAAGCAGGCGGCTATCTTAACAGCTGAAGGTGAAAAGGAAGCTGCTTTCAGGGAAGCCGAATCCCGAGAGCGTTTAGCGATGGCGGAAGCGCGTGCAACTAAAGTGGTTTCGGAAGCGATTGCTCAAGGCAATCCGCAAGCGCTGAACTATTTTGTCGCTCAAAAATATACTGAAGCTCTGCAAAATATTGGCGCAGGCGAAAATGCTAAAGTTGTGATGATGCCTCTAGAAGCGAGCAGTGTTATTGGCTCCGTTGCTGGGATCAGCGAGCTGTTAAAAGAAACTAAGATAGGTTCTTAAATGTTAGAACTACTCGAATCGATTACATTTTGGCATTGGATCATTCTGGCATTAGTGCTGTTAGGGGGTGAAGCCCTAGGCGCTGCGGGATTTATGATCGGTGTCTCTCTATCTGCTTTTGCAGTTGCTGCATTGATGGCTATTGGTGTGCTAAATGATTGGCAGCATCAATTCCTCTTGTTTGCGCTCTTCTCCGTTGTTGCTTCGGTTATTTTCTGGAAGTTCTTTCGTTGCCAAAACAATGATGATGAAGCAGGCATAATCAATGATCGAGCGGCTCAATTGATTGGGCGCAAGCTGTCATTGGCAGATGACGTTGAAAATGGCTTAGGTCGTATTCAGATAGGAGATACTTTTTGGAAGGTTGCTGCTGAAGATGATCTAGCAGCGGGGACCAAAGTTGAAGTTTATGCCAGTGAAGGTATGACGCTTCTTATTCGTAAATTGTAATTGATATTCAGCGGGGTTGGCTAAGCCGGCCCCGTGTACTTATGACAGCACTAAAATATATTAATCATTACCCTGAATCCTTAAAGCAACAAGCGTTAGCAATGTTGCAAGAGGAAACCTTGGGGCCCCTTCTTCAGAAAAAATATCCAGATCAACATTCGGTGCAAAGCAATAAAGCACTGTATGAATATACAATGGATCTGAAAAATCGCTATATGCGAAAATCAGCACCTGTCAGCAAAGTGCAATACAGCGATAAAGTTGCGGCGATGAATGCTTTAGGCACCCATAGCCGCGTATCTCGTATCCAAGGGAATAAACTTAAATCTAAAAAAGAGATCCTGATCGATACTCGATTCAAACAATTACCTGAAGCTTTTTTGCGGATGATTGTTGTCCACGAATTAGCACATCTGAAAGAGTTGGATCATAACAAAGCGTTCTATCAGTTATGTCAGCATATGGATGCTGATTATCACCAATTAGAGTTAGACCTTAGGCTCTATCTTACTTGGCAAGAATATTCGGATTGACGTTTTTTGCCGTAAGTTTGCTTGTCCTAGCGAGCTCGCCAGCTGCGCGCTATCTTCTTATTTATTTTCAGAATTATTTCGTTCGCTCAAAAAGTTAAACAAAATTGTAGGCGCAATTTAGATATTTTGTCCTATGCTTTAGGCAGTACCCTTATATTTGGTCAGGGAAAATGCCAAAAATTATTGTTGCTACCTTTATCAGTTTGTTTCTTCTCGGCTGTAATAGCTTGCCGGAGAAACTTCAGATCGCAGAAAAAGTCGAACTGCTCCCGTTTGATGAAGTGGGGGATATGGATTTAGAACCCACCAATGTCCAAGCGCTTTGGGGAGGCGTGATCGCCAATACAGCCAATTTCACTGATCGTACGCAGATAGAGATTATTTATTTTCCTCTTAACGATCAGGGTCGACCTCAAATCAATCAAGAAAGCTTAGGTAGGTTCCGTATCTATGTAGGTGATTTTATAGACCCGTTTGTATACCGGCCTGGACGTATGGTTACTGTGCTTGGAACACTTGGGCTGCGCGAAAAGGGTTATGTTGGTCATTACCCATACGATTACACGGTTTTGCACTCCCTAGAGTTGCACCTATGGACCGATAAGCAGCCACTACCAATGCCTCCGCAAATTGAACAATACCTTCATTCTCCACCGACTTTTAGCTATCAATAACCGTTTAATTTGTAGACCTTCTAAACCCGTATTTGGGTAGCTTTTTATACTTTGGCACTGAAATTATTTAAGAACTTAAAATTCAGATGCTTTCCGCTTTCACTCTCGGTAATATTGCGCCTTCAAACGGGGTGGGGCGTTATTGTGGACGATAAATTGTGGATTTATATTGCGAGTGGAGCAGCCGTTTTTGTACTGCTTTTAGTCGTGATTATTCGTTCAAAAAAATCTAAAGCGCCGGATACCTCTCTTTCGCACACCGAACGAATGTTTACATCAGTCTTGGAAAAGGCTGTCGGTGGTCAATATCAGGTTCATTGCAAAGTTCCTATGCCTGAGGTTTTGGAAGCTTTGCCAGAACAGTCCGACCGTGCCAAACGAAAGGCATTAAAAAAGATTAGGGATCGTCAGTTTGATTACATTGTTTCTGATCCAGCTAACAACCGAGTAGTTTGTGCTGTTGAGCTTGATGATCATACTTATGATAAGAAGCAATTTAAGAAACAAGATCTTTTTCTTGAAGATATCTGCCAAGATGTAAATTTGCCTCTACTGCGAGTCGCTCCACAAAATGGTTACAACTTAGTTGAAATTATTGAGCGATTTGAAAGGACCATCGCGCCTGTCGATTATGTAAAAGATCAACAAGGGCGGTTCAATCTTCGTATGGTTGATGCGTTAAATTCTCTTTGATCTGTAGTTGGTGTAATTCACCATCCTAATCTGTTTATCAATCCCCTTCATTTTCTCTACATTTACTTGAATTTTGCTAACTGGCGACCTCTCGATAGCTTACTAGACTTAAAGAAAGCGTCGGGTCTTATAGTGCTTGTACTTCAAGCAAAAGTAGCTTGCTCCTGAGTAGTCAGTTTGTGGCACGGATTATCGCTAACTGTAGTTGCACTGCCTGATATCTGTTTATCACTCGATAATGACAAGGTAGGTTGGTTATGAGAGCGCCAGTAAAATTACTCTGCATGGCAGTGTCTTGTACTCTTGCAGCAGGCACGGCTATGGCAGAAATTAAATTTCGACCGGGAGAGGTCGTAGTGAAAGGTGAGGTGTTTTCATCTGAGGGGTATGAAGTTCTCAAATACTTGCCGAATGCCGATTTAACGATCTTAAAAGTATCCCCTGGCAAAGAGTTGGCTCAAACACTCGCTTTGAGAAAGAAAGGGCGTAAAGCCAGCCGAAACTATATTGCTAGAAAATTTGCACCAAATGATCCTTTGTATGGCTACCAATGGCATTTTGGTGCTGTTCAGGCTGAACAAGCGTGGACACTTTATGATGGTGCTGGTGTGAATGTTGCCGTATTAGATACCGGCTTACAGTCAGGTGGCCCTGACGGAATAGATTGTGTTTTACCCGGATACAATGCGATTGATGGTAGTTCCAATGTGGCAGATGGCGATGGGCACGGAACCCATGTTAGCGGCACGGTTGCTCAAAGTACAAATAACGGGGTTGGTGTAGCAGGGCTTGCCCATGGTGCATGTATCCTTCCAGTAAAAGTCTTGGACGATAGTGGCTCTGGAACGGATGCTGATATTGCTGAGGGTATAGCTTGGGCTATAAATAACGGTGCTCAAGTTATTAATATGAGTCTTGGTTACCCAGCTGATTATGCACTGGAACAATTCGTTAACTATCCATCTTATTCAACACTGACGAATTCCGATACCAGTGTGACTATTGTTGTTGCATCAGGTAACGATAGCTCTACAAATGGGATTAGTTATCCAGCGAGTCATCCAGAAACTTTAGCTGTGGGTGCTACCGATGTAGATGGAATCGCTCCTTACTCAAATCAAGGTCCTAAATTAGACATAGTAGCTCCAGGTGGTAATACGTCTCAAAATCTCCATATTCCTACTGATAGTCATAGTGATGGCGTAGTTCAAGAAACTTACATATCACAGGGGCAGGGAACGTGGGGATATTATTTGTTCCAAGGTACCTCAATGGCAGCTCCTCATGCTGCTGCCGCTGCTGCGATTCTTTTATCGAAAGATGGAAGCTTAGATCGATATGAAGTTCAGGCAGTGCTTGAGACCACTGCTTCGGATTTAGGTAGTCCCGGCTGGGACGGTGTTTTTGGTCATGGGCTGATCCAAATATACGACGCATTAGGTGCAATTGAAGGCGGAAATAATGAGCCCCCAGAAACCAAACCGGGCTCACCTGAACAGTTTTCTGCAAGTTTCGATTCAGATACTAGTGCAGTTGAACTGACATGGAATCCGCCATCTGTTGGAACAGTTACGAACTATTCCATTGAACGTAGCAAACAAAATCGACGCGGTAAGCTTGGTGGTTTTAATGCAGTTACAACAGAGGATGGTACAACGACTTCATATACTGATTCTGGCCTAGATAGCGGCACTTATGTGTACCGAATCCTTGCTAGAAATAGTGCTGGCGCGTCAGCTTGGGTGCTAAGTAATTCTGTTGAAGTCTCTTCCTCTGGTGGTGGCTCAGGCGGAGGTGACGGTGAGTGTAAAGGCGGCTGGAAAAAATGTGGCAGATAGTTCTGTCGTAATAAAAAAGCCTGCATTAGCAGGCTTTTTTATTGGCGTGAAAAACTAATTGCTACAGCCTCCAGGTAATTGATCGCATACATCATCATAAGGGTAGAATCGTACTTGGATATTGTACGAACCTTTATTATCTATTCCCCAGATATACTCTACGAAATCTGCAATACTAAATATCCATTCGTTTTCCCAGCTTTTGCAAGTACCAACAGCGGGAGCATCGACTACGAGTTTATTTGGATCGTTCCATTGTTCAAAGAAACCAACACTAGGAACAGCACCACTAGCAACATCGGCTTCTACTGTGGTTACGCAAGCATCAAATTCATCAGTTGAACTGATCATTTCGTAATTGCTATTGGTTGCGTTATAACAATAAGCATTAACAGAGCAGCCTTGGGCTGTAGTGTAGTCAGTGAGCATATATGTTTCTAAAAGGTTAGTAGTGACATCTGCCCAATCATCCTCGCCATTATTACCTACATCTACAGTGGCTAAACCATCCCCGTTATCATCAGGATCATCCCAGAACCATGCTTCCAGTGGTAACCAATAATCGGTTGTGCCGTCGTTATCTGAATCGACACTATTTTCTGGAAGTTCAGAATCTGTGATTTCTTCACCGCAAAAATACCTTTGATCCCCAGGTGATATGTAACAGACAGATCCGGTAAAGGTGAAAGCGTCACTGATATTTTGGGCTTGCCTTACACCTTTGCCGCCAGGCCCTTTAGTTTTTGTACCATCTTGCTCTCTTGTGAGATTAAAGCTTTGCCAACTGCCTGAGCCGTCAACGAAACCTAAGGCTAGTAGGTCATTGCCTTGATCGTCAGTGACAAAACCAAAGTTGTTGGTAAACATCGTACCGGTTACGCATTCACCAGCTTCATTAACATTATTACAAGGTTTCCCAGTCACGCGGGCAAACACAGCATAGCCAGAATCGTAGGGTGGAAGGCTTACAACAGCCCCGTCAGCTCCATCACTATCTGGGAATGACTCGGTACACCAATCTGTGACTTGCAGATCAGGGATTCCATCACCATCTAAGTCTTTGAGAGGAAGGGATTTGTTTTTGCCTCCTTTTGTACTGCCTGATTGAATCGCAACACTGGTATCAGCATTGGTATTTTCATCGTAGCGGGGAATAAAAACTACATTTTGAGATGAGTCTTCATGGCAAAAGAATTGCGCATTGGAATCATCAGTTACCTGGATACATTCTTCTGTATTGGGATCACAAGGGATAATGCCGTCATCGTCTGTATGGCAGCGATAGTCAGCTTCACTAGGACAGTTGAATACACCCGGTGCCTGAGTTTTTTTACCTAGTAGGTTTAAATTGAAATGAAAGCCTGCGGGAAAGCCATTACCTTTTAAGTTTTTTCCAGAATGTGCGTCTGTAGATAGACCTAGCAACAAAATGGAAACTAAACAGCAAAGGATAAGCGTTCCGAGGGATTTTACTTGAGTGGGATACATAAATTATGCCCCCGAATAAGATATGAAAATCCTCCTTACCAAATTTTTTCTATATCCATCTAACTACGTATAACTGTAGCTTTGAATTGAAAAAATAGATGGGATATTTTTGCAGCTAAATTTGAATGTTGAGTACATATATTCAAGAGGGTTTATATAGGAATATCCATTGCTTAATAATGGCTAAGGTCGTACAGCTCTTCAGGTGCGCAACTTATTTCTCCGTGCTGCTTATTCTTCATTAAATTCTGGAACTGCTGGCGTTTAAGATGGATTAAGTTTTTATGATCTCCCGCCTCAATGTATACATCTTCAGCCTCAGCCAATTGGTCATCCCAAACCACATCGAGACCATAAGCTTGACCTATAGCTGGGATAGCACCTTCTTCACAATCACCAAATATACGTTTTATTTCGGCTTCTTTTGCTAACCTCGCTGGAGAGCCGGTAATTGCAGCCAATTGAGGTAGCATAACTTTGTTCATCGCAGGAACTGCAGCAAGGGTGAACTTGTTTTTCTGATGAATGACAACCGCTTTGGCCATCTGCGTTACCGGTATTGAAGCCCTGTGCGCACTATCGAGAGAAGTAAAAGAGTAGTCGTGTTTGATTGTGTCATAACTGCAGCCTTGGTTTTCTAAAAAACTACAGAGTGTGGCTGATACGGACATGGTTATTACTCCCAACAGAGACTTCGTTTTATAAGTCTAGTTGCTTGGAAGGGGATCGCTACACTAAATTGCATTTTTGAATAACCTGAAATAAACTCCATTCGTAAATGTAATTGATTACCATTTATTCGAGTAGTAACTATGGCTGAAGGTGTTGCTTCAACGGCGAAAATTTTAATTATTGAAGATGATCGTACGTTAAATAATCAGATCACCTCGCTCCTAGAAGAGCAGGGGTACGAAACTGATCAACGTTTTGAAGGACGTCAGGGATTGGTTTCCGCATTGAGTAAAACCTATGATCTAATTTTGCTAGATGTGCTTCTACCGGGACTAGATGGCTTTTCATTATTAAGTAAATTACGTACAAAACGTGAAACACCGGTGATGATGTTAACTGCTTGTGGCGCGGAAGAGGAACGTATTACCGGCTACAGCAACGGTGCTGATGATTATCTGGCGAAGCCATTTAATATTACTGAACTACTGCTCAGAATTGAGGCAATATTACGGCGTACCCGATACTTGGTCGAAAGCCAGATCGAACAAGATACTATTAAAACTCCTTTTTTCCACTTAGACCGAAAGCAGAATCGTGTCTATCGCGATGATCTAGAGGTCGTCCTCACTCCAATTGAATTTAAGGTGCTGTGGGCACTGGTGAAACAAAGTGGCGAAGTCCTTAGTAAACCACACCTATACCAGTCCGTTCTTAACAAAGAATACAGTCGCTACGACCGCAGTTTAGATATGCATGTGAGTCGAATTAGACGAAAACTTTCGCAGCAAAGTATTGATGTCTCACCGTTAGAAACGGTACATGGTGAAGGGTACTGCTTTAAATGAAACGGCGCTTATTTTGGAAGCTGTTCGCCATTCTAGTGGCAGGGACTGTCGCTTTGTATGGTGCTATAGATTGGCTTGCAAACCATACCGAGCAACGTATGAGTTTAATCTCTAAAGAGTACCAGCTAGAGATGAAGTCTTGGGCTGCTGAAGCCGAGGAAATCTATAAAGCAGGTGATATGCAGTTACTTGATCAATGGATCGAGGATCTGGAAAAAAAAGAGGATACTTGGATTGCGATTGCCGGATCGGATTTAACGTTACTGGCAGGTAACTACATGGATGATTATTACTCTGGCAGTTTGCGGCTTGGCCGAAATGTCGAATATATGATCCATCTTTACTATGCTTATAACCCCGTTATGGAACTGCCTTTCGTTGATGGTCATACCCATTTTTTGATCCGTTTGCCGCAACGTATGAGGCCGGGTGGATTTTTAAAACCAGCACAATTGTTGTTACAGATCGCTCTGCCTTTTGTGGTTTTAGCATTAGTGTGTTTGATGCTATATCGACATTTGGTCACACCTATTCAGAAATTGGAGAAGGCGACTCGGCAATTTAATGAAGGCAACTATGATGCTCGTGTCAGTCAATCTCTAGGAGCACGCAATGATGAGCTGGCTTCTTTGGCTAGAACGTTCGATACCATGGCGGAACATACGGGGGGATTAATTGTTACTCAAAGACAGCTAATTGCTGATCTTTCTCATGAGCTACGTACGCCTATCACGCGCATTGAAATGGCGCTAAGTAGAGCGAGTGAAAAGAACTGTTCAGAAAGTATTGAGCGTATTAAGCGTGAAGTCGCGCAAATGCGAGAAATGACAGAAGATGCCTTAACCCTAGCTTGGATGGACACAGAGAAGCCGCAAATAAAGGGAGAATCTCTTGATTTGGTGGACCTGCTAGATAGCATCATTGATGATGCCCGCTTCGAGTATCCTGATCGTAATCTCGTCAGTAGTATGCCCGAGAGTGCACCACTTGATTTGTCTAGTCACCGAATTCTTGGACAATCCATAGAGAATGTTATTCGAAACGCTTTACGTTATACACCTTGTGGTGGAGAAGTGAGTGCTGAACTGTGCATTCAGGGTGGTGAGTACTTACTTATAATCTGTGACCAGGGGCCTGGCGTTCCTGAAGAATCACTGGAAAAAATCTTTCAGCCATTCTACCGAGTTGAGAAATCGCGCGGTGCAGATTCGGGTGGATTTGGGCTTGGGCTGGCATTAGCTAAAAGGCAGGTAGAAGCGGTTTCCGGCACCATTAAAGCGTCAAATATGACCAGCGGTGGTTTACAGATAAATATCACTTTACCGGTATAAAAGGCAGTTAATTAAGATAAAAACTTAACTCGTTTCGTTTCCTCTTTAGCAATCTGATGAGGTTATCATTGTGGAGTGAGGCATATGTTTCCTCTGCACTCAGATTTTGACCAATCGAAAACTGATTCTCCTTTATTTAGACCTCTAAATAACGTGAAATTACAGGCTTTAATTCCCTTATTTAGCGGGGTGAGAAGCTTATTTAGGTTGAGACATATCCCCTAAAAAATCCTTCAGTAAGTAACAAATGTAAACGTTGTGACAATTTTTTTACATTTATTGATAATGGGTCGTAATTGTAAATGGTTATTATTTGTTGCATTTGTCATGCTCTAGATGGAGAAGGCTAGCCCTCAGTTGGTTTGTAACTTAAGCACAGTTTATGTGTGCTATGTGACTTATTTGTAAGTCCATCTCAAACAGATCGAAGAGTAGCTACCGAAACAATTAGAGATTATCGATAGGTCTTCTTATCCCCTTCTGGAATGAAAACCGAATCCCCCCCCTCATGGGTTGCAGTGCAAAATTTTGGCTATGTTCACTCTCAGCTTTAGTTTGATAAGTTTAATGTAGGTAGGAATTACATGATTTCACAGAAAAACAAAAGACGCGCTTCATTGTCTTTACTGATTGGTTATGCAGTATCCAGCCAAATTGCTGCTGCTCAAGAAGACTCAGAAAATAGTTATGAGCGCTTGGACAAAATTAAAGTTGAGGGCGTAGCTTCGGACGTCGGTGAAAATCGAATTGGTTTGGAGGAACTTCAGCGCCTGAATCCTAACGATCTTCAGGATGTATTTAGAAACACACCAAGTGTACAAGTAGGTAGCTCAATCTCTGCGTCACAAAAGGTATATGTTCACGGTATTGAAGAGACAAACTTGGCTGTGACTATCGATGGTGCACGTCAAAATAACAAACTATTCCACCATTCAGGCACTAACATCATCGATCCTGAATTGTTGAAAGCTGTAAGTGTTGATGCCGGTGTTGCGCCTGCAGATGCGGGTCCGGGAGCATTAGGCGGGTCCCTGGCTTATGAGACCAAAGATGTTTCCGACTTATTGGAAGATGGCGATAACTTCGGTGGCTCTGTTGGTCTTGAATACAATACCAATGGCGATACATTTGATAGAAATATCTCGTTATATGGCCGTTCGGGTGGTTTTGAAGTCCTTGGTTATGCCAAAAAGGCAAGCGGCAATGACTTTGAAGACGGTAATAATGATGTAGTCGTGGGCTCTGAGTCAGCGTTAAAAACGGGTCTAATTAAAATCGGTTATCTGAATGAAAGTGGTTACCGTACAAAACTATCTTACGAAGCTGTTGAAGATGACGGTAATCGTCCTGGAAGGGCTAATTTCAATAGTGGTGTTTTGTCAGAAAACAACAACCTAGACCGCAAAACGCTAGTATTCTCTGTTAAAGATGACTCTCCTGAAGGTTTAATTAACCCTTATATTAAAGTGGCTCGGTCAGAGACGAAATTGGATTGGATTCCAACAGATGCTCCGTACACAACCTTTGGTGAGTACGAAAGTTTAAATGGTGTTATTGCCAATACGTTTGTAATGGGAACAGGAACTGTCGATGCCGGTGTAGATTTCTTTGATGATACAAGTAAAGGTATTTTCCCAGGCTGGGCGACTTTTGAGGAAGAAGCACAAAATGTAGGTGTGTTCGCCCAAGCGCGACTGACTCCGACAGAGCGTAGCCGCGTATCTTTTGGTGCACGTTTTGATGATCATGAAATCAAAGGGATAGACGGATCTGTTCATGATAGTGACGGTGTATCCGGTAATATTTCAGGTGAGTTTGATATCACTTCATTTGTTACGGTTAGCGCTGGTTACTCCCATGTATTTGGAGGGGTACAGCTTATGGAACCATACATTGGTAACCCTGGTTGGGATTACTCTGGTGGTTTTAAAGAATCAGAAGCTGAAAACGGTTATGTTGGTCTTAGCGTCAATGGCGAGGCTTTAAATGCGTCATTATCCGGTTTGACCGTTGGTGTTAAGCTCTTTAATACTGAAATTGACGATATTCGTGATGAAGAGTATGGCGTCGGCCCCGACGTTTACAGCGATGTGAAAACTGACGGTTTCGAATTAACTAGCCGTTATGAATGGCTGTCTGGATCTGCGCGTTTAACCTATGTTGATATCGATACGGAAATTAATGGTATCGAAGGGTCTACATCTTCATATTATATCGGAACTGCTATTGGTCGATCATTGAAAGTTGACTTTGTTCAGTCTATTGATAGTGCTAATACAACCTTGGGCGCTGACGTTCAGCATTATTTTTCGATGGATGGTCATGATGGTACAAATACTGTATCAGGAGCTTTTCCTAGCTACACGGTTGCAAATTCATTTGTTGAATATGCTCCTCAGGCGATCAATAACCTAACGTTACGTGCATCTGTTAATAATATGTTTGATGAAGATTATTCAGATCGTGCATCTTATGGGCATGAGTTCGGATCCGATACTACTTTGAATGAGCCAGGGCGTTCGTTTGTGCTAGGCGCTAAACTGAAGTTCTGATGATTAGATGCTACTGCAGGAGGCTTTAGAGCATCTGCAGAATACTGTTTTACGCTTCTAGGACTGACGTCCATCCCTTCTAAGGAAACGTAATCAGACCCCGCCAGCTGAGCTGGTGGGGTTTTTTCTTATTGGTTACTTACCTAGAGCTAACCACAAACCAACCAAAACCATTAGGCTTCCGGCTATTCGATTCATAAGGCGGACGTTATTCCGTTCCATTAAAAGGTGCTTGAGTAGTTTACCGCCGCTGGCATAGATAAGCAGGCAGATGAATTCAAGTAAAAGAATCAAAGCAACCAGTATGGCTAATTGCGGCGCCATAGGTAGATCTGCATCAATGAAGGGAGGCAAAAGGGTGACAAAAAATGCCCAGCCCTTTGGATTCGCAACGGCAGTAAGAAAGCCGTTTGTTGCTAGCTGTAATCCTGAAACTTCTTGTTTTTGTTCGCCGGGTTCGGTGATTACCAATTTGCCACGAGAGCAAAACATCTCATAACCTAGCCAACAAAGGTAAGCACCACCGCCCCACTTGAGAATAGTGAACACTTCTGGGTAGTTCAGCATTATTGCAGCGACGCCTAAAGCTGCAGATGCGGCAACTAAACCAACCCCGATCAATTCCCCCCACATCATATGTAAGCTACGTTTGACGCCAATAGAGATACCTAGACTCAATGCCAAGGTCATACACATTCCGGGTGTAATGGAGACAAAAAAGAAAGTCGGAATGAACAGGGATAAAAGTGTGAGTGACATCAGAAAAACAATACCCGTTGTTATGGACAAATTTAATATAGCGAGGAGTTTATGCTGTGCAAAATCAATTATTAAGAAAAATAATTTTTACGGTGTAAAAAACAACCAGATTTTTACACCCCCGTCAGAATGGGCTTTGGAAGGGATACACAGAATTAATTCACAGTTTTATCCACAGCTTGCGTGGATGGATTTTTTTACTGTTAGGTCTTGACTGGATGATTTTTATACAGTGTTTTGGCGACAGAAAATAATTTAAAAAAATATTGCTATTACCGAACGATTTGATCCTTATTCTACAAGGTTGAAATATGATCAATCCTCTGTAGGCCAGTTATCATGGGATTTATGGAGGATGTCCATAAATAGTTAACAAGTTTATCCACAGTTTGTGGGGAGAAACAATAGGAAGGAGCTTAAGCAATAAAGTGGGGTGCTTTTGAAGGTTTGTTCACAGATTGTGAGTGCTGAAAAGGTAAGTGCCTACTTGCTTGGTCGAGCTAAGCCTAGAAGGTTATCCATAGGGAAGGAAAGAAAAAATTAAGGTGCATAGAGACGTTATTCTTTTAGCTTACTAACCGTCTAAGGTTAGTTTGATTCCTCGTGCATCATGATGAATCGTTCTTCAAGCATGGAGTATTCTTTTTTCACTCGAGTGAGTTCGTGCTTGGTATCATTTGCTTGTTCTAGAGAATCGATCATTTCCAGAAATTGAGTTTCTAGAAACTCTTTTTCGCGGTTTGCACGCTCTAATGCTCCCTCGGTTTCAGATACTTCGATTTCTAATACCGAAACCTTTTGCGTTAACTGATCAATTTCATCCTGTATCGATGGATCGAATGGTTCTGGGTTTTTAGTCGATACTGACTGACTTTGTTCAAGCATTGATTGCAGAGCGGTGATTCTTTGCTGGTTATGTTCTAGCGCGTGTTTCTGCTTGTTTATGGTACGTTCTAGG
Source organism: Neptuniibacter sp. PT8_73 (assembly GCF_047778045.1). Taxonomy (GTDB): domain Bacteria; phylum Pseudomonadota; class Gammaproteobacteria; order Pseudomonadales; family Balneatricaceae; genus Neptuniibacter. The sequence goes on along the minus strand of NZ_CP180545.1, from coordinate 3,184,004 downwards.
TGTTGCTTTATTTTCTTCAACGAGGAGTGCTGCTGCTCTAGGCGACTATGTTCTTGTAGCTGTTCTGATTGATGACGTACTTGCTGATTAAGTTCTGCGTTTTTACTAAGAACATTTTTGGCTTTATTTTTGATGGCTTCAAGATGCTCAATTTTTTCTTCTGACTTATCGAGCTTGTCCTCTAGGTGTGACAGTGTATAACGGTTTGCTTCGATCTCTTTTTTCAGGCGATCAATCATCGTTTCTGTTGCTTGGGCCTGGGCTTTAAGAGTTGCTACATGAATTTTAAGCTGTTTTTTCTCTCTATCGTCGTGATTCTGCTCATTGGAAAGTGCGTCTAACTGATCTATTAGTGTTTTTTGAGAACTATTGAGATTACTCATCGCTTCCAACGGTATGTCCTGATCGAGCAGGCAGTCCACCATTTGTTTTGCGACCTCTGCACTTTCTTGTGCGCTTTTGGCAGCGTCCGATGATTTCTTTCTAGAAGATAAAATTTCTTCTTTTAAGTGCTTAATGATTTTCTTTGCACTGGATAAATTTTTTAGTGATTGCTCATTAACTTTGTTGTATTTACGTACGCGGTAAATAAAGTAAGACCACGATAAGAAAAGGGATACTGCAAGGACCGAAGATAAATATGTGAGGTAGATTTCGTTCAAAAATAATCCTCATAAATTGTATTTTATTACAAGGAATATACCAGCTTACTTATTCTTGGCAACCTAATGGAGGTTGGCTCTAGAGAGCCTATTTTTAGTGGACATAAGAGAAATTTAGCAATCAAAAAAAATGCATGGATTGACCTTAATGCAAATATTCTAGATTATTAATGGCTTAATATTTGATTAGCTTTATTCAGAGCTTATTAAATATATTATCTTTGTTAGGGATAATAGTGAGTAATCAATAAAACGCCAATCTATATAAAAACAAAAAAATAAGGTTATTACTGTGCGTATTCTTATTGTTGATGATAGTAAAGCAATGCAATTTATATTGCGGCGCGGTATGGAAGGCTGCGGATTAGAAGAGATGGATCTTCAAGTCGCAGGTAGTGGTATTGAAGCGCTTGAAATAATTCGAGAGTGGAAACCCGAGCTAATCCTTTCGGATTGGCATATGCCCGAAATGACAGGGATCGAGCTACTTGAAGCAATTAATGAAGAGATGCTGTCGACAAATGTTGGTTTTGTCACTACAGAAACATCAGCAGATAAAGTTAAGCTAGCAAAGGAAGCCGGAGCTAAGTTTATCCTTAATAAACCTTTCAAAGATGATGCGCTGCATCAAGCCGTTAAGCCTTTCCTGACACCTATGTCCTCAATCGAGGAAGAAGAACCTAAGCTCGATCAAAGCAAGCTGGCTTTCTTACCCAGCGGTGATGTTATATCCAAGATTCTAAAAGTAGCCTCTAAGAAAGAGATTGCTGTAAATAACGTTGCTGCTTTGCCTTATCATGAAGGTTGGACGCCATGCCTACTCGGACTTTTTTCTGCGAAAGAGGAAGAAAAGGTACGTATGGTCGCAATAATCAATTTCTCGGGGTCATGTATTCTAGGGGCATCACTGGATGGCTTGCCTACAAGTGATGTGAGTAATGCTATTTCAGATCAAATATTACCTAAGGCGATGCAGGAAAATTGTAAAAAGATCCTTAGAGTAATAGGCGCTTCCCTGAAGAGCGGTAAAGATAAAGGAGGGCTACAGTTGCGAAGTGTCAATCTTATGCCTAAATCCTTCCCCAAAATAGAGCAGCTTTTTCAGAAGTCGGAAGCGGAAAGGGTCGATTTTGAAATTGAAATTCCAGATTATGGTAAGGGAAATTTGACCATTATCGCTTCGTAGACAGCATAGCTTTGTGACTTGTTACTGACGGCTCTTACTTCTAAATGCAAAAAGTGTTACTTTGCGCGCCCTTTTTTCTGAAGATGTAAGATCGAAAGCATGATTGCTGGTTTTGATTACGGTAGTTCAAATTGCGCCATGGGTGTTCTTCAAGCAGATAATAGTGTGCGGTTATTGTCACTTTATCAGCAGCAGAAATACGTACCTTCTACTCTATATGCACTCTCTCGCGAATTAATCTGCGAGGGTGTTGCGCGTCAAATTAGTAATCCTAAAATTCGCGATACTTATCTTAAAGAACGCAGCCTTCAATTGAGACAGGCTTCAGCGTCTCGTTTATCTCTTGGCGTTTTATCTGATGAGCAGACTCTCTTTATTGGCGAAGAAGCGATTGATCAATACATAGACCTTCCTGAAGAAGGGTACTTTGTTAAATCTCCAAAATCCTTTTTAGGCGCGAGTGGCCTACAAACACAGCATTTGGCATTTTTTGAAGATGTTGTCACAGCCATGATGTTCCAGATAAAGCAGGCGGCTGAAAAATCACTTGGGGATTCGATTACGCAAACCGTCATTGGTCGTCCGGTTAACTTCCAAGGCAGTGGTGGTGAAGAGGCTAATAAGCAGGCTTGCCGTATATTGAAATGCGCAGCAGCAAGGGCTGGTTTTGTCGATGTTGAGCTTCTGTATGAGCCTTTAGCGGCCGGAATTGATTTTGAAGCAGGGTTAGAGCAAGACAAAGTCGTTTTAGTTGTCGATGTAGGTGGTGGTACCAGTGACTGTTCCATTGTGAAAATGGGGCCGAGCTATCGCGATAAGCCAGAACGTTCAGCTGACTTCCTTGGTCACAGTGGTGCTAGGGTAGGGGGAAATGACCTTGATATTCACCTAGCTTACTACGGGTTAACACCAGTTCTAGGCATGGGAGGGAAATTGAAAAATGGGCTACCTATTCCCTCTCAATCCTATTGGAATGCAGTGTCAGTAAATGACATACCCTCGCAGGTCGAATTCAATAGCTTGGCTTCGGTCGAAATGATGGCGCAAATGCAGCGTGATGCAGCGGAGCCTGAAAAAGTAGCGCGTTTAATTCAGCTGCAAGAGCAAAAGCAAAGCTATCAGTTAGTACGCAGTGCCGAGCTAGCGAAGATCTCTTTGTCTGATCAGGAACAAGTAATTTCTGATCTAAGCTACCTCGATAAGGAATTATCGCAGCCAATCAGTCGTGAGGTGTATGAGTCGGCAATAGAGCGTCCGGTAGCAAAGATAGTGGATCTGATGAGTGAAGTGATTAAGCAAGCCGGTTGCACACCAGAGCTAGTTTATGTGACTGGCGGTACGACAAAATCGCCTGCTGTTCGGCAGGCAATTGCATCTTTGTTGGGTGATATAGACGTTGTCGACGGCGATCACTTTGGTAGTGTGACAGCTGGGCTAACACGCTGGGCTGAGAAGCTTTATCGCTAAACCAATGCGATGAAAGCATGATGGGCGTGGTTTATTCTGTGGTGTGTGCAATACCCAGTAATAAACCACCTTCTTGCCAGAGAGTAACGGTCGTTCCTTGGTTGTTAATAATATTCTTAGTATCAACCTGTTCTAGGGTTAGGCCTTCTGGATATTCTGCTTGGTAAAATGTGTAGATCTGATTATTTTCAATATTTCGCACTTTCAACTGAGCAGCAATTTCACCATTAATTGAACAGTAACTACCACCGATCAACTGCCACATATCCTTTCCAAGTTTGCTCGATGAAATAAGTTTAAAGCTTAGCTGGGTTAGCTGTTGACCAAGTTCATCTATAGAAGATGTGTATACAGAAATTTCGCTTGGCTGTTCATGATGGCCCGCAATTTCATTCACAATACTTGGGCCTGATATAGGCATCGGCATCAAACTGACAACCATGAAAATGCAGGCTAAAGCCAATGTCGGAACCATTAATCGCGGCAGTCTAAACCAAGTTTTACATTGCTCTAACCAGCTGATTCTGGTTTTCGGAGTTTCAACATTTATATCCGATTGGTTGCTAAGCTCTTCTTGCATAGACAGAAGCTGAGCTAACTTGTCTTCACTTAATGACTGATCTTCGTAGTGTGCTTTAAGAGCTGATTTTAAGTTTTTAGGTGCGGTTGATTTCATTGCATCGCCTCCTTTGGAACCCATTGCTCTTCGGTTAGCTCTAGTTGGACTCGTTTTTTTAATCGGTGCATTTTCGACAGTAGAGTTCCTCTGGGTATGCCCTGAATCTCTGCTATTTCCGCCATGCTGTACTCTTCTATGGCCCATAGATAGAGCAGTTCGCTCTCTTCAGCGCTTAGTAACTTTAACAATTGTTCTACATCGCGTTGTTGTATATACAAATTTTCTAGAGAATCCGATGATGCCTGATTTATCTTCTCTACGGTTTCAGGTAAATCGGACAAAGAGAGTAGTTTATTATTCCCACGACATTGATCGATAAAAGCGTTACGAATGCTGCGTTTTATATAGGCTTCAGGTTCCTTTATGTGAGAGGAATTACTGCGTAGAAATTTTTCTACACATTGCTGTAACAGATCGTATGCCTGATCCTCATTTCGAGTGAGGGATAAAGCATAGCGATAAAGCTGATTGAGCTTATTTTTGTCTAGCATTTATAAATTGTACCGTGGCTGCCCCTGATCTAAGGGCAGCCTATTCAGATAAGTATTGGCTAAGCCATTTGGAACATTAATTATCTGAAGAGTTTCATTCAGTAACGGATTTTTTAACCTCCGAGTGAATTTTTAACGAATTTTTAAAGCGCACGATTAGATCGTTAAAGGCAAAACGTTCACCACCGCCAAAACGGATCAAAACAATACCGGCAGCAAGGAAAGCGAATTCACGTTTAAAGCTATTTAGGTTAGCGATTAGGCTTTTATCAAAATTAAGCTTGTAGGCCATATACCAGAGCATTATCGCTACGGTGGCAGCCCCCGCTGCTCTCACCAAGAGTGGTGGTGCAAATAGAATAATAAGACCTGCTAACAACAGTAATGGTTGCCAAGTAGCAAAGGTAGGAACTTTTGCGAAAGCACCGAAGCTGCCACTGACTAAAAACATAATGCCAATCGAGAGGCGGAGCAGTAAACCTAGAGCATCCCAACTGATGCTGTAATTATGTTGTCGTTGTAATAGATCGAGACTGTAACGACCTGGACCCAGATTAAAAAGTACAAACATCATCCCGGAAAGCGCGATATCTCTAATCTGCACAAACATTGCTGGGGATGTATATGTTTTCACTGCAATTTCAGTATCAGGCACTGTCATCACGGGGAGTGAGAAGACAAAGCTCCAAAGCAGGAAGGCATAAACCAGTGCCAGTGGTCTCACCAGAAAACCAACAACTAATGCGATTCCAGATACGAGTTCAAAAGCTGAAAGTGAAGTTAAGAACAGAGAAGGTGTTAATAGCTCACCTAAGAAACCAGTAAAAAGATACTGTTGAAAAAGCTCATTGATATAGCCTGTCGATCCCATGTAATTAGCAACGATAGCATCATGCTTAGCGCTGGAAAGTAGCTGGCTGAGTTTAGATACGCCGCCAATAATAAAAAGAATGCCGAGACCTAAACGCAAATATAAAGCGGCTTCGTCGTAGTTTTTTTGTCGATTGTGAGTAAGGGTATTGTTCATCTATATATGCCTTGCAGAAAAAAATGCCCCGCTGAGCATTCCAAGCTGAGCAACAAAACTGGGGTGCAATCATGTTATTGGCTTTGAAGTGACAGGTGCTCTTGGGGCGTTAAGGTGTAGCTGCCTTTAAAGACGAATCAGTAGGTATTTTGATTGCACGATTGTGAAAATTAATTATGAAAAAGATGCAAAAAAGGGAAGCTTTTCTGAATTAAGGTGTTGATTTAAGGAGGAATAACTGAAACCTTAATTCACAAGGTCAAAAAACAAACAAACTGCTCTGAGCCAGTATTTATAGGCTTTGTAGCGGTTGTCCAAAATTAATATACACGCTTATCCACAGAAAACTGGGGTAAGTTTTATTTTAAGTAGATTATGTTATTCAACTGCGAATGGAGAGATTAATTTAAGAGCATTCCCTTCAAAATCTTCTTCGCGTAGCTGTTGTAGGGCTTGATCAAACTCTTTTTTACGCAGTGCCCAGCGAGAATTTGACGAGAGTCCGACAAACAGATCGACCTTATTCCCAGGTTTAAAAACGGCTTTATCTATTTGTGGGGTTAAGCCTCGTGAAGCGAGTTCATAATCAGCTTGGCAATCCGTACCGATAAAGCTATCAATCCTGCCTTCTAGTAATAGATTGGGAAGCACGGCTTCTTGGGTCACGCTTTTTTTATAGATATCCGTATCCTGATCAAATTCAGTGTAATAAGCGGAGCCACCGACCATGCCTATGGTCATCGCGTGCATATCTCTATGTTTACTGATACGGCGAGATTTACCATGAGGAAGATAGAGTTGGGTGCTGCAACTGTAGTAGTGAGGGTAAGCGTAGGTAATGTATTCAGCTCTTTCTTCACGCCATGCTAAACCGCTCATTGCGTCGATCTGACCATTCTTCATCATTCGCAAGCAGCGTTTCCATGGACAGCGTAAGTAGTGGACCTTAAAACCTATTCGCTTAGAGAGTTTCTTCCATAATTCGTGGTCGATACCGGTCACGGTTTCAGGCGTCACGAAGCGGAACGGAGGCCAAGAATCAGCGCCAACAACTAATGTCTCAACCTCAGCTTTTGCGGTATTACAGCAAAGTAGAGCCGTCAGCATGAGTGTGTAAATTAAGGGGCGTTGTAACAACGGAGTAACCTCAGAACGGCAGCGGCAAAACACTTTCATCTCTTCACTATAGTCAAAAAATATTGGGTAGCGGAGAATGAATAGCTACTTGTTTGTCGACAGGTGTTGATCTTATGAACAGCTGGCGGCAAACTAGGGCAAAAGGAATTTAACAATTTAAGTGTTCAAAGGAATGAGCATGAAAACCAGATCTATCCAATCCGTTGTTGATTGTTTATCTTGCTGCGTAGCTTGGTTGCGCACGCCGCCGTTTTATCGGGAGGCGTGTTGAGATGTTAACGAGCCTCCACTTTCAAGATATTTTCGGTGTTATCGTTTTAACTGCGTTAGTGAGCTATCTCTTTTTTGATGGCTTCTTGAATCTGACCTGCAAAGGCTTTTACACCCGCTTATTCTTTCACGCCAATAACATTGCGCTGATGTCGTTATTAGTCACGTTGGGGTCTGCCGATCTATTCAGATTGGTTGTAACGGAACCGATGGTTGTTGTGGGGTTTTACCTACTTTTACTCTCGGTATTACCCATTTTTATCGCTATTGTTTACGCCTTTACCTTAGAGCCGCCGTCACTGCATCTACTTTATGATCGATGCCGACAAGAGATTAAGTATCTCAACTGGAGCGTGAAGCTGGAGATGGTGATTATTCTGTCAGCGACGCTATGTTTGGCAGCTGGTTTATCCCAGATAGCAACGCTTCGGGAATGGTTTGGCTATTTTAGCCCTGGGCATATGTTAGTAACTTACTTAGGGTTATTGGGGGTTTTTGCTTTTGTTGTGCAGGCATTTTTCAATCAAGTGATGTTGATTGTTCGTTCTACCCTAGCGGTCAGTTTTTTTTATCCGGTTATCCACGTGATGTCTTTGTAGATGTCTGTGCAGTTGTAGCGAAGGATTAAAAAAGCCCTTTTTGAATCTAACAAAAAGGGCTTTTTATGCTGATAGAAATGAAGGATGAGGAAGGTTAAGCGCCGCTAGCTTCAAGAGCGATAACCGTCAGCTCTTCGATCATCTCGATCTCTTGTAACATCGGATAAAGCACCGTTTCTTCACATATTTCACCGTGAAGATTAGGTGGCATAAAGAGATCTTTGGGGCGATGGAGCAGCATGACGCACTGATCACCAAATAGACTCATCTCTGTTGCTGCAACGTCTAACTTATCGGTAAACCTTTTGTAATTTTGTAAGAAGTCCAGTGTCAGAATCTGCTTAGCCTGCTCTTCATCTTCCGCATAAATATGGAAATCCTTGCCAAAGGGGTTGTTGTCTAACGTGATACGCTGATCTTTATCCATAGGCTTCTGTTGGAAAAAGCTTAGTACCTTCCCCCAATTTGCTTGCAAGATCACACGAGAAGGGAAAGTGTGTGGCAGCGTCATATTCAGGATCACCCCTTTAAATTCGGTGCTCTTCCTTCTATTTCCTTTAGCATCAGTTTTCATTCGGCTTAATTGGCACTCCACCATTTCCACCGTTACAGCCCCAATCTCAGTGCGGAGGTAGTCCTCTTGTATGGTCAATTCTTCTTGATGGGGTGGCAGTATGCGGCTATCTCGGACTGAGTCCAGCGGTATGATTCCATGACGCTCATAGTGAAATCCGTCTAGATGATCGAGGATTTTTGGCAGTAAATTTTCAGCAAAATGGTGATTAAAGTCTTGTTTGAATTTAGCGGCTTTGAATCCTGAAATTAACAGAGGGATGATCGCTAAAAAGAGGCCTCCCCCAATAAATACCACAATAGAAATGACTGCACAGGCTAGGGACGCGATAAAACCTATTAGCAAACGACGGTCACAGGCTTTTTTGGCTTTTTCTCGCTCTCTAAGCAGCTCAGCCCATTCAGTAGCGCAGGCCAGCTTTAACGCATCGAACTGTTCTGGAGCAACATCAAACTTCAGTTGCGCAGGCTTTTTACGAAAAATTCGGTAGACGATAAAATCAACGATCGTATCGAGAAATGCGTCAGTTGCTGTATCGAGCCGTTTTTGACGGCCATTGGGTTGGTAAGAAGGTGCGTTCACACAAAGCCTACTGGATAGTTAAACAATTTTTAGAGGCTTGAGCATAACAACGCTGTTTGTGGATTTAAACTGACTAGGTTTGTGGGGGTATAACCTAGTCAGCTTAGCGCGGACTTCCTAATTGGGAATTATGGACAAGCGTTGGTCGCTTGAGATTTTATTTCCAGCCTTGCTTGTTTTATGACGCTGATACCTGAGCTGGTGGCTAATAGGCCCATGATGGTTGCTACTAAAAGATCTGGCCATGCTTGCCCACTACCTAATACACCCGCAGCAGCGATCATTACTGCAACATTGCCAATGGCATCATTTCGACTACATAGCCATACAGATCGCATATCAGCATCGCCACTGCGGAATGTATAAAGCATGATAGCGACAGTTACATTTGCTACTAATGCTAGTAAGCCAATAATGCCCATAGTGACTGGTTCTGGAGTTTGGCCATTAAACGCATCCCATAGTACTTTTAGCAAAACGGCTATGCCAAACAGGAGCATGGTTGACCCTTTGATCAGGGCTGCTCTCGATCGCCATAACATGCCCATAGAAAGTACGGACAGTGAGATGACATAGTTTGCGGAATCGCCTAGAAAATCGATCGCGTCAGCAAGGAGTGATGCTGAAGATGCATTCAAGCCAGCGATGATCTCGATAATAAACATACTGGCATTGATCAACAGGGCGATCCATAGGGCTTTTCGAAAGCGCCCATCTTCTAATGCACTTTTAGTATGGTTTGCATTACAGCAGCTACCGGCCATTGTTTTTTCCTCAAAACGACATCGTGTAAAAAAGTTCTAAGGTAATTAAAAAGCCTATAGCCACTACAGGGTCAAGAAAGTCTCGTCATCGTAGCTTTAATGGCCGTGTAGACCGCTAATATGTGTGTCAGTGTCTGGTTCGGTATGGGGTTTATCGGAGGAGAGCCCCTCAAGTATGCCACAGTGTTCGATATCGCTCTCTGTCTCACAACGTTGGCGTAAACTGCGTAGATCTTGTTCTAAAGATGTGAGGGCTTGGATACGTTTAACAACGTGCTCAATATGGCTATCGACTAGATCGTTAATATCGTGGCAGCTTTCAGACGGTTGATCTTTGAGGGCTAGCAATGTTCGTATCTCATGAAGGCTCATATCTAAACTACGGCAGTTACGGATAAACAGAATACGACTTAGATGCTGTTCGTTGTAGATCCGATAATTACCTTCAGAACGATAGGGAGCTGGAAGTAAGCCCTCTTTCTCCCAGTAGCGAATGGTTTCTACCTGACATTCTGTGCGTTTTGCTAATTGGCCGATTTTCATAAACATATCCTCAAACCCTGAAGTAATTGTAGGCTTGATCAGGTTGGGTGGTGAAATGAATTATCTACATTTTAGGTATTAGTCATTTGCTGGCAGACCGAGTGACGATGTTCCGTTGGGGTGGAATAGAGATAGCCTTGAATCAGGTCGACACCTGCCCAGCGCACAAAGTCTGATTGCAGCTGAGTTTCAACACCCTCAGCCACGATTATGCAGCCTTTAGATGAACACAGCTTTATGATTTGATGATAAAAGCTGGCAGCCCAAAGGTCTGTCGGTACATCATTAAGCAGTTTTAGATCGAGCTTGATAATGTCGAAGGGTGCTTGTAGTAGTCGCTGCAAATTGGAATAGCCTGCGCCAAAATCATCCATGGCGATACTAAACTCATGCTGCTTTAAAAAAGACACGCGACGGGACACGATCTCATCACTAATATCGTGCTCGCAAATTTCCAACACTAAGCGTTGCTTCTGTTTCTCATCCAGATCTAGTAGAACGTCCTGCCACAGTTTTTGAAAGAGCTGGTCACTAGCGATCAGAGGCCCGGCAAGATTGATCCAAATGCTGGATTCATCTTCAAACTGTGTATCAAGTGTGTCTTTAATCTGCTGGCTGGTCATTCTCAATAGCAGTTCGGTATTTCGATATAGATAAGGGATCAGTTCTCGCATGGGGATTTTGGCCCCAGAATCTAAGAAGAAACCTCTGCACAGAACTTCTCTTCCATAGCCATTATCTAACCCCGCAGTAAAAAGCTCCTGTGAATACCAAACAAGGTGAGCTTCGCGGCCACTATAGTTAAACAGCATAAGTCGCCTCATCAGTATCTAGGCAAGAATAGATAGAGTCTTCATCTTTTAAACGTTGGCTAATCTCCTGAAGGAAACTCTGGATGTTCAGGTTATTTTCCATATTGATCAGACGGTTACCTTTGGTCAGCTTTAGATGATGAATGTAGTCACTGGTGTTATGGCATGTCTGTTGGAGCTTCTTGTAGCTCTGTGTCAAAGCAAGTTTTTGCTGGGCGCTTAGCTCGCTACCTTGCAGTGTCGGCACTAGGAAGCAGGTTTCTAGATCGAGATGAATAACCACACCTTTGATCAACCTTTTCAGCGCTTTATCTAGTTGAAGTAAGTGACAAAAATCGCGTGCCAGTAATCGTTGAATATTGGCGATTTCTTCTTCAAGTTGCTTGTGCTGTGTTAATAACACGGCACTCCACTGATTATTGTTTTGCCCTTTGAGTAAGGCATTAGCGATGGATTGATTGGCACTAGCTAGGCGCATATTGATGTTCTCCTGCCAGAATTTTCCCGTTGTAACCTGTACTGATTAAGTAGATGAATAACGATATTGGGCTACAAAAACATAAGATGTAAAAAAAATACATCTTATTTTGTTTTTTAAATCTATGTCAAATCTATTTTGATGTTCCGGCATGGAGATGCTTCTAAGATCGACATAGTTAATGGGGGAATTTGGTGAATAGGCGGTTCCTTAACTATTCTGAATTGAGTTACCCCCATTTGTATTAACTGTGGTTATGTCTGATAAAACGCCATCCATAGAAGCATTACAGAAGCGGATCCAAGAGTTGGAAGATGAGAATGAGCTTCTGTCTGATTTTGCAGGCCTATCTTCCGATTGGTTTTGGGAGCAGGATGCTTCTTTTAGATTTGTTCGATTTTGGGGGATGTTGACCGAGAAACTGCAGCGTAAACAAAGCCTTTTTATCGGAAAGCGACGTTGGGAAATGCCTATCCAAGGCCTAACCGATGAAGAGTTACAGGTGCATATCAATTGCTACGAAAAACACCTGCCTTTCCGCGATTTTGAATATGAAGTACCAGGGAATGATGGCGTTGTTCAGCACTATTCGGTTAGCGGTAAGCCTGCTTATGACCGAGAAGGTAACTTTAGCGGCTATCGCGGTGTAGGACGTAACTTAACGCTTCTACATAATGCTCAGCAGGCAGTGAAAGCCAGCCAGCAACAACTGTCGCAGATACTACAAGGTAGCCCTATTGCCACCTTTGTTATTGATAAAGAACACAAGGTGACCCATTGGAATAAAGCCTGTGAGGCGCTGACTGGTGTACCTGCGAGTGAAGCAATTGGGCGTGATGATAGTTGGCGAGGCTTCTATGCTGAATCAAGGCCAACTATGGCCGATCTTGTTGTGGATAACGCGCCAGCTGAAAAGATACAGGAATATTATGGGTACCATTTTGCCTTATCTAGCTTGATCAATGGCGCCTGTGAGGCTGAGGATCTTTTTCCCAATATTGGCCCTTCAGGGCATTGGCTCCACTTTAATGCCTCGCCGCTGCTAGATACTGACGGAAATACAGTAGGTGCCATCGAAACGCTTCAGGATATAACTGATCGTGTAAAAGCTGAGCAAGCTGAAAAAGATCATCATCTCAAACTAAAACGGGCTCACGAGGAGTTGCAATCAACACTTCAGCAGCTAGTTGAAGCTAAAAAGCTCGCTGGGCTTGGGCGTTTAGTTTCTGGTGTAGCGCATGAACTGAACTCTCCTTTAGGGAATATTCTCTTAGGATTAACGACAGCACAAAATAATTTGGAAGAGTTACAACACTCTTTTGATAACAGCAGCCTGAGTCAGTCTCAACTCCGTGCATATTTGGAAACAGAAGCGGAATCGATTGCTTTGATGGATCATAACCTCAATCGAAGCATTAACCTGATTAATCGCTTTAAAGAGCTATCTAGCGATACCAAAACAAAAATCACTCACAGTTTCTCTCTCCATGCTGTTGCAAAAGGTGTATTTGGAGCTTATCTGCATAGATGTAAGCAGCGGCATATCGAGCTAGCTAATAGCGTTCCCTCAGATCTAAATATTTGTAGCAATGAAGAAGCGCTCGAGCAAATTTTAGTAAGTCTATTAGAGAACAGTTTGAACCATGCACAGTTGGGGGAAGGCAGTCGTATTGAGCTTGCTGTGACTAAAGGGAAATCGGGTGTTGAAATTGATTTTTCTGATAACGGTCAAGGCATGGATGAGAAGGTTAAAGAGCACGCCTTTGACCCATTTTTCTCATCCAAAATGGGACATGGTACGTCGGGGCTGGGCCTCTATAGAGTCTATAACCTCGTTTCGGTTGTCTTAGGTGGCAGCATCAGTTTGCTCAATAATGAGCCTGGCTTACTCGTTAAATTAACCTTGCCTGATCTGTCCTGTGAATGAATAAACGGGTAGTACTGAGCGCTTTAATAAAGCGTCTATACTTAAATTTGTTACTCATCCAATAAGAAAAATTGAACTTATGCGTAACTGTGACTTCTTCAATGTGAACATGGATTTGGCGCAGATAAAAGCCGCCTTATTGCGCTTAATGCTGATCTGGATTGTTTCTTTCTATAGCTACCAAGTTGCGGCTCAGCCGGATTTAAAAGTTATTACCGAGGATTGGGCGCCATACAATTACGAAGAAAATGGCGAGCTCAAAGGGTTTTCAATCGAAATTGTCCAAGCGGTAATGGATGAGCTAGGTGAACAATATTCCATATCGATTTATCCAGGTGTCAGAGGTGACCGGATGTTGGAAACCTTGCCCAATGTGATGTACTTCTCTTTGTTTCGGACACCAGAAAGGGAAGATAAGTTTAAGTGGATCGGTCCTATATCCCAAGAGGCCATCTATTTTTATAAACGTAAAGATAATCCTCAAACCTACCAAACAATTGATGACATAAAGCAAGCGAATAACATTACTGTTCCTTATAAAGGGTTGGTTGCAAATAAGGTGGATGAGTTAGATATCACTAATGTGATTAAGCTCTCTGCTAGAGATCGCCAATTTAGTCTGTTGTTTTCAAACAGAGCTGAGCTTGCTGTAAATACCAGTCCTTTAGGCGTTGCTTACTATCTGAAACAGATCGATAAACCTGTGGATTCTTTGGTAGCTACTGGCGTAAAACTACTCGAATTTCCTCTCTATATTGCTTGCTCTAAAGAGATCCCTGATAGCGTGATCGAGCGTTGGCAGGCGGCTTTGGAAAAAGTGAAAGCATCCGAGAAATACGAACAAATTTACAGCAAATACCTAATGTAAAAGTTAACACTCTTCTTCTGGAAGGTTTGTCTCCCCTTTATGCCTGTCTCTATCTTAAATAGCTAAATTCCATATATCGCCTAAATTGAATTAATCGCTATTTTGCTTGTCCGAGCTAAGCAATTAGAGATTATGAATAGGGAGATGAAAGATGGGAAAAATTACAGGTACGGTAGCAGGCACTGTTGCTCTAGGCGTTGCAATGAGTGCTTCAGTTCAAGCTGGAGATGGCATGGTCAATGTAAAAAGCCAGCACAGCGTGGTTCAAACTGCAGAAAAATTAGAAACGGTTTTAAATGCTAAAGGCATGACCGTATTTGCTCGAATTGATCACAGCGCTGGCGCCGAAAAAATTGGTAAGGAGTTACGAGATACGCAGTTGGTACTTTTCGGAAATCCAAAAGTGGGTACGCCATTGATGCTCTGTGCACAAAGTGTCGCGATCGATCTGCCGCAGAAAGCACTGATCTGGGAAGACGCGGATGGCTCTGTTTGGTTAAGTTATAACGATCCAGCTCACTTAGCTAAGCGCCACAATATTCAAGGTTGCGATGAAGTACTAAACAAAGTGTCAGGTGCTTTGGGTAAGTTTGCAAAGGCGGCGACGGAGTAAAAATCAGTTGTTAGATCGCTTCGCTTGCTAGTCGCTAGATGAAAAGAGCTACCTTGCATAAATTTTCTGTACCTACTAGTATGTTTGTTACTTAATTATTGAGCACACTCAGTTATGGCTGCTACACGTGAGTTATTGATCGATACCATGAAGCTACTGCTTTGGGAGCGGGGCTATGATGCTACTAGTCCTAATCAGGTGTTAGAGCGCAGTGGTGTGGGTAAAGGCAGCTTCTATCACCATTTTAAAGGCAAGAAGGATCTGGCGATTGCTGCGATGGAATCCCGAACGGATGACCTGATTGCTGAGTTTGATCAGATCATTGCGCAAACGGATGGGGATTGGTTAGCTCAAGTCAGCGCTTATTTGCGATTGCCACGACATGCGTTGAAGGGCTGCCGTATGGGGCGAATCGTTCAAGATCCATCGGTCGAAGATGAACAACTGTTAGCTCCTTTGGAACGTTACTTTTCCACAATGCATAAACGCTTCACTGCGATTTATAGCGAGGCACAATCATCCGGTGCATTAGTAAAGATCCATAAACCGGAAGCTTTGGCTAAGTTAACCTTGAGTGTCTTACAGGGCGGCTTTGTTGTAGGGCGAGCGGTGCAGCAAGATGATACGGTGGGTGATGTCTGCGAGAGTTTCTTAGATATGTTGGCGGCACTGAAAACGAACTAAAAAATCGTTGAGAAACAGCCTGTTTAGTTACAGGCTTTTTTTGAAATATGGATTGTACCTACTGGTATGTACAGGTTTTCTAGAGGCATAGTTAAGGAGGCAATATGAAAGTTTATCTGAACCAGAACATCATACTGATGCTGCTATTTATAGTGGTGTATGGATCTGGATTCGTTGGGGCGAAGCTTGGCCTTGGTTACAGTGAACCGTTTACCTTTTTAGCTGTGCGTTTTGCGATTGCGGGTGGTTTGCTTGCATTAGGGGCTGTATTGCTCAGTGCACCTTGGCCGAAAAATCCTAGGTGGATTTTAGTAACCGGAATCTTAATGCAGGGCCTATTTTCGGTAGGCGTGTTTTATGCCCTGTATTTGGGAATGAAGCCTGCCGTTTGTGCCTTGATTATTGCGTTGCAGCCACTGTTAGTCACAGTGTTGGCTGGACCATATTTGAAAGAGCAAGTCACGGGGTGGCGCTGGCTGGGTTTGCTTATAGGGATCAGTGGTGTAGCGGTTGTAGTTGCTGATGGGCTAGCTGTTGAAGGGATTAGCTGGACGACACTAGTCTGGGCTCTGCTTGGACTATTGGGGTTATCGCTAGGGCAGTTAATTCAGAAAAAGCACTGTGCTGATATGCACTTGATCAGCGGTGGAGCATTGCAGGTATTAGGTACAGTTCCCGTGATGTTGTTGTTAGCTTTTCAATTCGAAACGATGCAGATGCAGTGGCATTTAGATCTTGTCTTGGCGATTTTCTGGATGGCGGTGGGCGTATCTTTAGGGGCGGTGAGCTTGCTCTATATCTTGATTAATCGAAACAGTGCTTCTCAAGTCGCCAGCGTTTTTTATGGTATACCGGTAGCGGCAGCGCTAATCGCATGGCCTCTATTTGAACAAATACCAACCCTGGCTGACTGGGGCGGTTTTGCAGTGGTGGTCGTCGGCATATTAGTGGCCAATGTCAGGTCGAAAGAGGCTATTACTCATGAAAACGTTGCGAATGAAAAGCGCAGCAATGCTCCTCATAAGCTTCCGCTAGAAGCTCAATAAAGGCACTGATCTTACGCGGCACATAGCGAATATTGGGGTAGATCGCGTAAATGCCGACATCGCGGTAGACCCATTCCTGTAATACTGGGACAAGTTCGCCGCGGGCTACCTCGTCACGCACGAGGAAGACTGGCATAAATGCAATCCCAGTACCGGCAATTGCGGATTCTCTTAGGGTGACTAATGAGCTCGCCTGAAAGCGACCATTTACTTTGATGCGATCTGGCTGGCCTTTCACCGTGATTGGCCAGTCATGAGGGCCGGTTTCTTGATACTTAAACTGCAGGCAGTTGTGCTCATCCAGATCGGTCACCTTGTTAGGCGTGCCGTGTTCTTTTAAATACTCTGGCGAAGCATAAGCGTACCAACGGGATTGCACTAAAAGACGGGCACGCAAGGTCGAATCGGATAGGGTGCCTGTACGAATAGCTAGATCAAAACCGTTTGATATCAGATCTTGAAAGCTATCCTTAATCACCATCTCAACCTTCATCTCTGGATAGCGTTTTAGATACTCATCGACGACGGCAGGAAGGAAGAACTGACCCGAGATCATCGGCGCGGCAATACGTAAAAGGCCCTGAGGTTGCTCAGCATGTTGAGATACCGCTTGCTCGGCTAGCGCGACACCACTCTCTAGTTGCTGACAGTGGTGATAAAACTCTTCACCCGCTTCTGTAAGGTTCAGCTTTCGGGTAGTGCGGATCAGCAACTGCACACCTAAATGCTTCTCCAACCGCGAAATATGTTTGCTCACTACAGAGCTCGCAATGCCCCTTTGTTCCGCTACCGCGCGGAAAGATTTGAGTTTCACCACTTGGGCGAACAGCAGCATATCATCCAGATTATTCATATCGGTCTTATTATTTAATATTTGGAATCAATTAAATTCGATTGTGCACGCTAATTTAATTATAGCGTTTGAGCTAACCTATCTCAAAAACATAATAACTAGGGAACCTACGAATAAGTCCTATACGACTTTGCTATGCCCCTTGGGTACAGGCTTAAAGAGCAATTGAAGCACGAGGCAATGATTACAGGCATGCTGGTTGCCTGTCGAAAATCATTAACAAAGTGATTCGGTTGCTCTGTAAGCCCCGTAGGGTGGGCTCTAAAACGACCATCTACTTTGTCAGTCAGCTTGAAAAGGTCCAGACATTTCGCTGCACTGACTTTCGCGTATCTGGTCGTTTTATAGCTCACTGAGAAAGTATGAGACTTATCAGTAGGTTCCCATAAGCTCAACTGACAGGATCGCATCATGCAGGAACAGGATAAATACCAAGAATTTATTGCTGAAGCCGCTAAGTTTATTCCGGAAAAGCGGATTATTACTGATTACCTTCGTACCCTTGCTTACGGTACAGATGCAAGCTTCTATCGCTTGCTACCGAAGGTGATTGTGCAAGTGGCGGAAGAGTCCGAAGTGATCCGTCTGATGGCTTTAGCGACAAAACTGAATCTGCCGATTACGTTCCGTGCATCAGGTACCAGCCTGTCAGGTCAGTCCATTACCAACTCAATCATGCTTTCCCTAACACCGGATTGGAAAGACTATGAGATTCTAGAGTCGGGTAAAAAGATCCGCATGCAGTGTGGTGTGCTGGGAGGCGATGCCAACCGTTATCTCGCGCCATTAGAGCGTCAACTCGCACCGATGCCAGCGTCGATCGATGCGGCTACTGTGGGTGGTATCGCTATTAACAATGCGGCGGGCATGAACTCTATGGACACGTACGGTGTGATGGATTCAGCTCGTTTTGTATTGTTAGACGGCACTGTTCTGGATACAGGCTCCGAAGAGAGCCGTGAAGCGTTTCGCGTGAGTCATGCTGGTATGATTGCCGACGTAGAAGCGCTTTCCAAAAAGCTGCGCAGTAACACCGCGTTAAGCAAACGTATCCTGCGCAAATACGAAGTTAAAAACACCACTGGTTATGGTTTGCGTTCTCTAATCGAGTGGGATGATCCGATTGATATCATCGGGCGTTTGATGATTGGGTCTGAAGGTACGCTAGGCTTTATCTCCGAGATCACTCACAACACGATTCGTAAGTACCCGCTAAAAGCCTCTGCGTTTTTGGTCTTCCCTGATATCCGTACAGCAAGTATTGCGGTTACGCGTTTTAAGCTAAATAAAACGCCGGTATCTGCAGCAGAGATGATCGACTATTTTGCCCTTAAAGCGGTACAGCACATGGATGGTGTACCAAGTTATATCCAAGGTGTACCAGAAGGTGCGACAGCGATCTTGGTTCAAGCCGAAGCCGATGAGCAAGAGGTTCTAGAAAGTCATATCGCGACGATTCTTACTGAGATCGACGATCTGGAATTGGTTGTACCTGCTAGCTTTACCGATAAACCCTCGGAATATCAGGCGTACTGGAATGTGCGTAAAGGGATCTTCCCTGCGGTGGGTGCAACGCGTCCGAAAGGCACAACAGCGCTGATCGAAGACGTAGCTTTCCCAATCGAAACGCTAGCGGATGCATTGGTGGATCTCCAGCAGTTGATGCAGAAGTTTGGTTATGATGACGGTGTTATCTACGGCCACGCATTAGATGGCAACCTGCACTTTATCTTCTCTCAAGGCTTTAGCAGTAAAGAAGAGGTCGATCGTTACGAACGCTTTATCGATGAAGTCTGCGATGTCGTTGTTAACAAATACGATGGCTCTCTAAAAGCGGAACATGGCACCGGTCGTAACATGGCTCCTTTCGTCCAGAAAGAGTGGGGTGATGAAGCCTACAGCGCCATGTTGGAGATCAAGCGTATCTTTGATCCACAAGGCATCCTAAACCCGGATGTCATGATCACGCAAAATCCAAAGCTGCATATCAGTAACCTGAAGCCGATGAAGGCAGTGAGCGATATTGTTGATCAGTGTATCGAGTGTGGTTTCTGTGAGCGTATGTGCCCATCGAAAAATCTAACACTCAGCCCGCGCCAGCGTATTATCGGCAAGCGCGAACTGGCGTTGTTAGAGGGTGAAAACCAGCAAGCTTTCGCTGATGAATATGACTATATGGCAGTAGATACCTGTGCTGGCTGTGGCTTGTGCTCAACTGTTTGTCCTGTAGGCATTAATACCGGTGATTTGGTTCGACAGCTTCGCCACGAACGTCACGCCAGCCGTGAAGGTATGTCCGAATGGATCGCTAATAACTTTGGTACGGTTACCAAAGCGGCGAAAACCGCCTTTGGTGTAGCTGATATGAGTCACGGCTTGCTGGGTAGTAAAGCGATGGGTGCGGTAACACGTACTGCCCGCAAACTCTCTGGCAATAAGATTGGTTACTGGAGCCCAGAGATGCCGACGCCGGCACCTAAACTGGAGACGGAAAAGCGCCAACCAGCTCAGCCAACAAATACCTCAGGTAACAAACTGAAGGTGGTTTACCTGCCAAGCTGTGCTAGCCGTACTATGGGACCAGCGCGTGGTGCAGAAGAACAAACCTCGCTAGTGGACAAAACAGAAGCGCTGCTACGCAAAGCAGGGTTTGAAGTTATCTATCCACAAAACCTTAAAGAGCAATGCTGCGGTATGCCGTTTAAGAGTAAAGGCATGTTTAACCAGGCCGAAGCTAAAGCTGCTGAAACAGTCGATATGCTGCTAGAAGCGAGTAATGGCGGAGAGATTCCTGTCTACTGTGACACTAGTCCATGTACGATGCAGCTAAAAGAGAATCTAGATTCTCGTATCAAGCTGTATGAGCCGGTCGACTTTATTCACACCTTTATGATGGACAAACTGGACTTCAACCCTGTGGATGACAAAGTTGCCCTTCACATAACCTGCTCCGCACGTCGCTTAGGTCTGGACCAAAAAATCGTCGAAGTGATGAACGCCTGCAGCACCAATGTCGTGGTTCCTGATCAGATTACCTGCTGTGGTTTTGCCGGTGACAAAGGCTTCACTACCCCTGAACTAAATGAATCAGCACTACACACACTCGCTGACCAAGTTGAAGGTTGCAGCAGCGGTTATTCGACCAGCCGTACCTGCGAAATCGGCCTAAGCCACCACTCCGGTATTGACTACCAGTCCATTGTCTACCTAGTAGACCAGTGTACTGAGAGGAAGGGGTAGGGGCAGAACGCTTCGCTTTTAGGACGCCGCTTCGCGGCTAGAGAAAAAAACTGTTCAAGTAATTACAGGGATGTTTTTGGCTGAAACCTGACGCCCTCAGGTTTCAGCTTTTTTATATCTTCAAATTCCTTTCTTACCTTGCCAGCAGTGAGTAGCTAGAACAGGCTTTGTCTGCGAGTGGTTAGAAATAACAAGGACGCTGACGCTAGAGAACGCTCCGCTTTTAGGACGCCACTTCGTGGCTAGAGGACGCAGCTGCGCTGCTAGAGGAAAAGCGAAGGGTGTTTTTAATATTTAAGAATTTAACTAATAGATTCTTTCCCATCAATCACCTAGCATGTAGCCCTCTTTATCAGAAACAGATCAAAGGATTTGATTAGATGTTCTTATATTGGAAAAGGATTTTTCTCTGTCTAACCACCGCTACCCTACTTGCAGGATGCGCGTCTACTGCACCCCAGCAACATGTTGTTGTTCAACTTCCTCTGGCAGAAACTACTCTCAAACTAGATGTCCAAAATAACGATCAGCTAGCCATTGGCGAATTTCTGTTATTAAACAGTGATGAAGGCTATGTCAGCATTCAAGTGCTTAGTGCTGAGGAGGAAATAGAACTGCGGGGCATAACTACCCAAGAGTATCTTGATCAACTTTATGGGACTCGCAAGCCAGAAATTCAGGATATTGGACAAGCAAAGTTAGTATTGTCGGAAAGTGTTGTTTCAACTGACTACTTAGAACACGAAAGCTATTTTGCGATATATCAGAAAGAGCAAGATGGGCGAGAACGCATCTTCTTTACGGATAAAAATGAGCAATCATCTACGTATTACATTTTAGAAACTGAGGGAAAGGATTCCCGCAAAATATTCTATGGAGAGATAAATGATAATAAGCGCGGAAGATAAGCGATATGCTAAGGCTATACAGGCTTCGCCTGCGAGTGGCTAGGACGCCGCTTCGCGGCTAGAGGACGGCTGCGCCTAGAGAACGCTTCGCTTTTAGGACGCCACTTCGTGGCTAGAGGACGCAGCTGCGCTGCTAGAGGGAAAGCGTTTTAACTCGTTTGAAGGCATTGGGATATCTTCAAACCGCTGTCTTTCCAGCGAAGGCTGGAATCTAGTTTTTGCTGAAAAACGATCAGGCCGTCATAAATTACCTCATCTTTATTTATCATTCCTTTCCCTCCTTCAACTGATTCTTATCAATTTGTGTAGTTGTATAAACGCTAATGTATAGGCATTCTTGTTTGAAATAAGGCCAAGTAGGCCGTGGATTATCTTCGTCAAAAGGAAAGACGATGGAATGGATTTTGATCTTTGCAGTGTTGATGTTTGTCGCACTGATCTTGTTAAAGAAGTTTGCTGCACAAAGCAGTGACTCTTCAGAAAATGCTTTAGGTTATCGCCAAAAGAAAACCTTATTCACAGAAGCTGAGCGCTCGTTCTTAGGTGTGTTGGATCAATGTATTGACCCTAAACAGCACCGCGTATTTGGCAAAGTCCGAGTAGCGGATATTTTTGAGCCCAACCCAACTCAAAATCGTAGCGAATGGCAGAAGGCTTTTAATCCCATCAAAGCAAAACACTTCGATTATGTGATCTGCACCGTCGATACGCTTAAACCTGTTTGTGCTATCGAGCTAGATGACAAAAGTCACAGCCAGAAAAAACGTCAACAGCGTGACCAGCTTTTAGAAAGCGTCTGCCAAGACGCCAACCTGCCTCTGATTCGTGTACCTGCGAAACGAAGTTACAAGCTTGAAGAGGTTAAGGCGGTGCTTTCTAAACGTTTTGCACAAACACAGGCCGAGCCTGCGCTTGGTCAGGAAGTTGGTTCGCAGAAAGTGAAAAAGGTAAAGATCGAGCCTATTAAGGAGTTAGAAGTGATTAACTCTGGCGTTACTGATATGTCGGTCGGTGAAATAGGTCGATAGGTTAAAAGGCTTTGAATTCTTTTAATTATAGGCTTTAAAATTCTCAATATATTATTGGTAGGTAAAACTTTGGCAGATAATATAGATCAAAAACCTGGGGCTTTAGCAAAAGATAAAGATATTGCAGGTGTTTTAGACGAAACATTCTATGATGCATATTGGTTACTTGAGAATCTTTTGGAGAATATATACGCATTGCTTATTGCCCTTATTATTGGTGCTTTCTTCGCTTATAAGAAAGGGTATTGGTCAAGGTTTATTAAGTTGTTTGAGTTGAAGGACTTTCCAAGAAGGGGGGAGTTTTTCATATACCACCAAAAGCTTAAGAGTGAAAATGAAGCTGTAACACCAAGGGATCACTTGGTTCAAAGAAGTCTACTTGGTGTTATTGAAGTTCCTAATACATATGGCACCTTTAATACTTCGGGAGGGCAGATTAAATTTATACCTGTCTCTCAAAATAAAAGTATCCTTCAGAAGGATGCGATTAAATTTATCCGTAAATGCATAGTTGATTTTTCTGTTGACCTATCAAAAGCTCCGCTCTCAAAGAGAAGCGGAAATTCTCTAAATTCTTCTATTGAAAATGTTAGCTCAAGTTTTATAGCTCAAGGCGTTATTCTTAATGCAATTTATGAGTCAGAACCACAAATGGTCGCGGTCACAGGAAAGGTTGGGTGTGGCAAAAGTACTTTGATTCATTCAGTTGGTAGTTTTTTTGGAGCAAATAATAAACACCTTAAATCAAAGGTAGCCTTTATTGTTATAGATGTACGGTCATTGCTGGAAGAGAAAATGAGTTTGAGTAAATCATTTCATAGCAATGTCAGTAATGAAATGTTTGTTTCAAAAGTAATGGAGTTTATTAAAGAGAAAGTAGTAGAGTTCTTATGCAAATATAAAATTAGGGGTGTTGAAAAGAACTTAACCTTTGAAGAGGCGGTGTCTTGCTGTTATTCATTAGGAATAAGTGTGATTATTTCATTAGACGAGTTAGATCATCTATATACTGTTTTTGCTAGGCATGTTTTAACTTATCGAGGTGATCCACAAAAAATGTACGAAGAGCGCTATCGGCTCTTATTTAGAGAATTATGTGAATTTCATCGTAATATTCCTATTTCATTACCAACGCAGGTAGCTAATACACTTGTATTGCTGATCGCGCGAAAAAGTACCGTTAGATTAATTGATGAAGTTATTGGTGGGAGGCCTATAAGAGATTCTTATCGTATAGAGATAGAAAAGACGGATTGTAATACGATATCGGAGATAATTAAGCGGCAAGTTGATGTTGTCATATCGCAGGTTGGGTCAGAAGATAAATCTCATTTAAAAGCTCTTTCCGATAAATTGAGTAAAGGCGACTTGGATTATGATAAAAATATAAAAGTAAGTGTTCATGGTGTAAGGCATTTAATAAATGCAATAGCGAAATTATCCGATCTGGCTCAGCAAAGTGGGGTAAGTGGTTACAAACTTTTATCAGGAGTAGCAGCAAATCCTGGTTTACTACGTCTGTATCAGTATATTGATGGTAATCCCGATTACTCGCAAGCTGATGAAGGTATATCGAACATATACCTCGTAAATAAAGACCCTGCTGCAAATGATGCGGGCTGTTCGTTAGAAGAAAATGAAGATAAACAGTGGCTTTTTAATGATCACCTTCAGAGCTATTGGCTTAAGTATTTTCTATGCCAGTATATAGTAAAGATGCATTGTGATAATGATAGGCAGGTCAACTTTAGTGATGTAGTTGAACTTTTTGTTTCCAAAACAAAGGAAACCTCAAACCACTATGAAGAATCCCTTGTTAAACTTGCCCTGCTACATGCTTCGAAGGTAGATCACGGCAGACTTATAAAGTTTGGCTTTGATCGAGGGGTGACAGTAATTCCTGCTTCCCGGCTTAATTATATGTTAGATGAACATATTTTCTGGGATTTTGGTTATTTGATGGTTGTTGTTGAAGATAAGTGGCTTGAATTTCCCCGAGAAATTTATTCAGAATTTAAAAAGAACTCTAACTATTCAGTGCATGAATTCATAAAAAACTTTCATAAAAATACTAAGGATAAAAAAGAAAAATTTCTGGTGTATAAAGCAGTGCAGGTTTTGAAATTTTACGAAGTTCTTAAGGTCGGTTTGAAGTACGAGAAAAAGCGCTGTAACTCAGTTTATGAATCACTAGAAAATTTAGGGGTTAATATAGACCCTATGGATAGTTTTTATGATCATTTGAAGCGTTCGATTTTAGATTTTACTGAGAAATACGTTGGAGTTAATTCCGTACCAATTATTGAAAGAACAATCAAAGATTTTGAGGAAGGTAAAAGTGATTTAGAAATTAAACTTGAGGGGATCTTTGGCTACTATCATGAATTACCACTTAGGAAAGAGATATGCGATAAAATGACCCTTTATCATAGAAATAGGGAAAGCTTTATTGCTTCTAATCCCTAATATGGATTTGATTATCTTAGTACAGTAGGTAACTCCCTTCTCCTTATTAATGCAATAAAAAACCAGACAACCCCTTGTCTGGTTTTTTGCTTTTAAGTCTTTTTCTAACCACTCTAGCGGCGTAGCCGCGTCCTAGCGCGAAGCGTTCTAGAAGCGTAGCGGTCTGATCTATAGCGAAGCGCTCTGATCCAAAGCGAGCCCCTCATTTCATTGCTAGACTACATACAGCTTTTTGTAGATCTAGTGATGGAGCCCTAGTGAAGATCAGAACCCTCTGTCTCTCTCTGTTTTTGATACTGAATGTAAATAACTCTGCGTGGGCAGATGATCATTCAGGAGTGACGCTCGTCTCTACGGAACTCATGTCCGGCCTTTTGGAAAAGACTGAGAATGGGGTGGAAGGGATCTATCCAGATTTCTTTGCACAAGCCGCGAGCAAAGCTGAAGTAACAATAGATTACCGCATCGTGCCGTGGTCCCGCGCTGTTTTAGAGACGGAAAAATCTAAGGAATATCTTCTATTTCCGCTGACTCGTACTACGGAGCGAGAAGAGCGATTTAGTTGGCTGGCGAAGCTGTGGGAAGTACCGATCTGTTTTATTTCCTCGACTCAGCCTATGAATTCCTTTGAGGAGGCAAAGCGTGCCGAAGGGATTATGGTTTGGCGTGGTTCCTCTCATCAACAGAAATTGGTAGAACTAGGTTTTGCTAACTTAATTCACTTCGATGATCCGCGTTTGGTTAAGCGCGTGCTTTCTCGACGAGATAATGTCGCTTGGTATACGCCTTGTAATGAGGGACTATCACTCTTTGGCCCTTTCAATGCTGAGCACCCCATTATTATCGGTAAGGTTGTGGATAATGAAGAGGTTTGGCTAGCGGGCGGGCATAACTATCTCTCATCCGATGAAAGGCAACGCTTCCTAAACGCAGTATCTGAGTTAGCGCCTGAAGGTACGCTTAGACGAAGAATTCTGATTGAAGGGCGATAGGAGAATAGCCTTTTAGATCTCCATTATTTTTACATATTCACTTCAAAGTTAAATCCATTATTAAAAAGCCCGAGCAATGCTCAGGCTTTAGATAATCGTGTTGTCTTGAAGCTATTGGGTTGCTTCGTCGTTACTTCAGGCTTTTGTAGTACGCAGAAAGATTGTCGATGTCAGCGTCTGAAAGCGTTGATGATATTGGTGCCATCACTGCGTCTTTTCGCATACCACTTTTAAAATCGTGCAGCTGCTTGGCAAGATAAGCAGCTTTTTGACCTGCCAGATTTGGATACATAGGCAGTGCGCTAATACCGTTTGCTCCGTGACAGGACGAGCACATCGCAGCCTTAGCTTTACCAGCAGCGATATCGCCAGCTATTACTGAACCCGACAGACTCATTACTGCGATACCCGCGATTGCGAAAATCTTTTTCATTGTAGTGCCTCACTTTATATTTTTTATTGGCAGCTCCTAAAGAGCTAGATTCAGAGTAAAAGAAATGTATAAAAAAGCCCAGATCGGAGTCTGGGCTTTGTGTTTAAGCTTTTTCTAGCCACTGAAAACCTTGGATTCCAGCCTTCGCTGGAATGACGAAATAAAAAAGCCCAAACAGAACTAACTGCTCGGGCTTTATTGTCTTTAACGCTTTTTCTAACAACTCTAGCGGCGCAGCCGCGTCCTAAGCGCGAAGCGTGCTAGAAGCGTAGCGATCTGCTTTTACAGCGCTTCGATCTTACCGTACTGCTCTTTCAGCTTATCGAAAGCAGCTTGAGAGCCTGCTAGCTTCTCACGCTCTTTAGCGATAACTGCTTCTGGTGCATTAGATACGAACTTCTCGTTACCTAGCTTACCTTCAACACGGCTGATCTCTTTCTGTAGCTTGTCTAGTTCTTTCTGTAGACGAGCAAGTTCAGCATCTTTGTTGATTAGGCCGGCCATTGGTACCAATACTTCCATATCGCCTACTAGCTGAGTAGCTGCCATTGGCGCTTCATCACCGGCATTTAGCCATGTGATGCTGCTTAGAGACGCTAGTTTAGACAGGAAGGTACGGTTTGCTTCTAGACGTTGTTGGTCTAGGTCGCCACCGTTCTGGAACAGTACGTCCAGCTCTTTAGCAGGGGAGATACCCATTTCACCACGGATATTACGTACACCTGTGATAACGCCTTGTAGCCATTCGATCTCTGCTTCCGCATCGCTATCGATCTTGTCAGTGCTTGGTACAGGGTAAGCCTGAGTCATGATAGTGTCGCCTTCAACACCCGCTAGACCTTTAACCTGCTGCCAGATTTCTTCTGTGATGTACGGCATGATTGGGTGAGCAAGACGTAGGATTGCTTCCAATACGCGAACTAGGGTACGGCGAGTACCGCGCTTAGCTGCTTCGGATGCATCTTCGTCCCATAGTACTGGCTTAGAAAGTTCTAGGTACCATGCGCAGTAGTCGTTCCAGATGAAGTCGTATAGTGACTTAGAAGCCATGTCGAAACGGTACTCATCGAAGTGTTTAACTACTTCAGCTTCTACCGCTTGTAGACGGCTAGCGATCCAGCGATCTGCTAGAGATAGTTCGATATCTCCACTGTTCTGGCCGCAATCTTCACCTTCAGTGTTCATTAGCACGTAACGTGCTGCGTTCCAGATCTTGTTACAGAAGTTACGGTAACCTTCTAGACGCTTCATATCCCAGTTGATGTCACGGCCAGTCGAAGCCAGTGCAGCAAGGGTGAAGCGAAGTGCGTCAGTACCGTGTGCCTGAATGCCTTCTGGGAACTCTTTCTTAGTACGTTTGCCGATCTTCTCAGCTAGTTGTGGCTGCATCATGTTGCCGCAACGCTTTTCTAGCAGCGTATCTAGCTCGATGCCGTCGATCATGTCCAGTGGGTCCAGTACGTTACCTTTAGACTTGGACATCTTGTCGCCGTTTTCGTCACGGATTAGGCCGGTAACGTAAACAGTTTTGAATGGTACTTGTGGGTTGCCGTCTTCATCTTTCATGAAGTGCATGGTCATCATTATCATGCGGGCTACCCAGAAGAAGATGATGTCGAAACCTGTTACTAGCACATCAGTCGGGTGGAACGTTTGTAGGCGCTGAGTATTTTCAGGCCAGCCTAGTGTTCCGAATGTCCATAGTGCCGAGCTGAACCATGTATCAAGAACGTCATCGTCCTGACGTAGTTCAACTTCTGGATCTAGACCGTATTTTTCGCGCGCAGCTTCTTTGTCGTTCGCTACGTATACGTTGCCTTCGTTATCGTAGAAGGCTGGGATACGGTGTCCCCACCAAAGTTGACGAGAGATACACCAGTCTTGAATGTCGCGCATCCAAGCGTTGTACATGTTCTCATACTGCTGTGGTACAAATTTGATATCGCCTTTTTCTACTGCTTCAACCGCTGGTTTCGCTAGTGTCTTAGCATCAGCAAACCACTGGTCAGTTAGCATTGGCTCAATAACTACGCCACCACGGTCGCCGTAAGGAACCGTCATGTCGTTTTCTTCGATCTTAACTAGTAGGCCTGCTGCTTCGAAATCTGCAACGATTTCACGACGCGCTGCAAAGCGCTCCATACCACGGTATTTTTCCGGGATGTTAGTGTCGATATCGTTGTTTGGCGTACCGTCAGTGTTAAAGCCTTCACCTTCTTCGCGAATATCAGCGTTGTAGGTTAGGACGTTGATCATTGGTAGATTGCAACGCTTGCCCACTTCGTTATCGTTGAAGTCGTGTGCAGGGGTGATTTTTACGCAACCAGTGCCTTTTTCCATGTCAGCGTGTTCGTCGCCAACAATTGGAATACGGCGGCCAACAAGCGGAAGAACGATCTCTTTACCGATCAGATCTTTGTAACGCTCATCTTCAGGGTTAACCGCAACACCAGTATCACCTAGCATTGTTTCTGGACGAGTCGTACCTACAACGATGTGGTCTTCGCCAGCCGCAGTTTTTACGCCATCAGCTAGTGGGTAACGTAGATACCACATCTTGCCTTTGACTTCTTTGTTCTCAACTTCTAGATCAGAGATCGCAGTGTGAAGTTTAGGGTCCCAGTTTACTAGGCGCTTGCCGCGGTAAACCAAGCCTTCGTCGTATAGACGGATAAATACTTCTTGAACTGCGTGGTAGAAGCCAGAGTCCATTGTGAAGCGCTCGTTCGCCCAATCTACAGAGTTACCTAGGCGACGCATCTGGCGAGTAATGGTACCGCCGGACTCTTCTTTCCATTCCCAGATCTTTTCGATAAAGGCATCACGACCTAGATCGTGACGAGACTTTTGCTCTTCAGCCGCAAGCTTACGCTCAACAACCATCTGCGTAGCGATACCCGCGTGGTCTGTACCTACCTGCCACAGAGTATTTTTACCCTGCATACGCTTGTAACGAGTTAGAGCATCCATGATGGTGTGCTGGAAAGCGTGACCCATGTGCAGGCTACCGGTGACGTTCGGTGGCGGAATCATGATGCAGTAAGAATCACCTTCGCCTTGAGGTGCGAAGTAGTTGTTGTCTTCCCAGGTTTTGTACCAGGATTTCTCGATTTCGTGCGGCTGGTAAGTCGTATCCATTGCGCTCTGAGTCTTCTGAAAATCTGTCGAATTAGGCCGCCCGAGAGTTGCCGTGGGCAGCACGCATAAAGTCCAACATTATACAGGATATTGGTGAGCAGTAGCTAGGGCGAGGAAGACGATAGGGCGCGGCTTTGCTATTAACGTAAAAAGAAGGACGGCTGCGCCTAGAGGACGCCATTTCATGGCTAGAGGACGCTGCTACGCAGCTAGAGGGAAAGATAAAAACCAAAGTAATGTTGATGCATCAACAAGAGCTTTAAAACGGAATTTTTAAGGGAGTAAATAAAAATCATGCATTAATTGATTAGAATGGGGTGGCGTTAAGGTTTTTCTCTAGCCACGAAGTGGCGTCCTCTAGCAGCTTTGCTGTGTCCTACAAGCGAAGCGACCTCTAGGCGAAGCCGTCCTGTTTTTCGTCCTACTTCTATACTTAAAAATATCAAAGTTATTGCGGAGGTACGAACATGAAACAATGTTATGCCACACGCGGTTTTTTACCTTGTCAGGATCCGGTGACTGAGTTGGTTTTGGGGGAGCCATATGCAGTACTGGATACGGTGGGTAATTCGTTACCGAGTTTGTTATTAGAAAATGATGCTCGAAACTATTTGCGTCGAGTGTTTGTTCCCGATTGGCCCTATATCAATATCCCTGATGATCTCTGGCCGCAAGCGTGCCTTTACTATGTCAGGTTGGGTTTTATCGCGTCGGGTTATATCAATCAAATAGGGCAACCAAGTTGCCATTCTTTACCTGCTAACCTAGCCCGTCCCTTATGCAAAATTGCTGACCTGATGCAGCGACCACCCATCCTGAGTTACGACGGTTACGCGCTGTTTAATTGGCGACGGTTTGATATTCGTAAGCCAGTTCAACTGGGTAATATCGATACGATTCAGAACTTTGTTCATCTCTACGATGAGCATTGGTTTATCTTGGTCCATATCGAAATAGAGGCTTTGGCAGCTGATATTTTAGATGCGGTTTTAAGTCTGCAAGGTGAAGTTCAGCCTAGAGATGTTGATGCTGCACTCGATAAGATCGCCATGGCGATGACCTCGATTATTCAGGTATTACAACGGATACCTGAACGCATGTCGGATGAGCTGTATTTCTCTAAATTCCGCCCTTATATCGGCCAATTCCAAGAGGTGGTGTATGAAGGTGTGAATATAGATCCGATCAGCTATCGAGGTGAAACTGGCGCACAAAGCTCAATCATGCCGTTGCTGACGGAATTTATGAAAATCCCTCACCAAGATAATCGCTTAACCCGCCATTTATACGATATGCGTCAGTACATGCCTGTCGATCATCGAATTATGTTGGAGCAAGTACGTGCCATGCCTGATGTTAAAACCGTGGCAAATTCCGATAAGTTTGATGCTGTGTTAGAACTGATGGCCTGCTTCCGTGAAGTGCATTATCACTGGGCGATTAAATACATCGCACGACGGTGCAATGACCAACAAGGCACTGGTGGTACGCCTTACATGCGCTGGCTTAAGTTCCTGATTGAAGAAACGCGTGGGCATAAAAAGTCCGGCGGGAAAGGGACGGTTGTGGCTTGAAGGGCAGGACGCAGCTGCGCTGCTAGAGGACGTGGCTTCGCCACTAGAGGAAAAGAAGGACGCTGTTACGCAGCTAGAGAAAAAGATTAAAAAACACAGGAAAAGTGGTGCCCGAATGAGATCAGAAAGAAATAGGGGATCTTTAAGGAGATAGAGAAAAATCATGCATTAACTTGGGGTATGCAGTAAGTGTTACAGCTTTTTCTCTAGCAACGAAGTTGCGTCCTCTAGCAGCTTTGCTGCGTCCTACAAGCGAAGCGACCTCTAGGCGAAGCCGTCCTCTAAGCCTTCGGCTTAGGGCGCATATCATGCATATCAATCTGGATGCCATTAGATTGATAGAGCTTGTAGTTCTTGCGGGTTGAGGTAAGGACGTCTTCTGTTTGCACGACGACTTCTAAGATTCGATCGAATCCTAGCGCGTCTTCTGGAATATCTAAGTTAAGATTAACGAACACGTCTTTATGCAGCGGGCGTTGTTGATCCCAGCCGATTTGTACACCGGCTTGGAGATCTTCGCCTACCAGTTGGTGTGGGATGAATGCTTCGGGGCGGTATTCCCAGAGAAGCTGATCAATATGTTTGGCTTCACTTTCATTCGCAGTTTGGATGTAAAGTTGGTGCCCTAGCGCACGGATCTTTTCGACTAAACGGCAAAGAAAGCGACCGCGGGCATCCGGGTCGCTAGAAGGTAATACATAGAAATCAGCTTTACTGGTCATCGGTTACTAAGCCTGAGGCTTATTCCTCGTCTGCTGATTGGTTCAGTAGGTACTGAGTTAGAAGTGGTACACAGCGGCCTGTAGCGCCTTTGTTTTTACCACCGCTATGCCATGCAACACCTGCGATATCCAAGTGAGCCCAACGGTACTCTTTAGTGAAGCGAGATAGGAAGCACGCTGCTGTGATTGTGCCGCCTGGGCGACCACCGATGTTAGCGATATCGGCAAAGTTAGAATCTAGCTGCTCTTGGAACTCATCCCATAGCGGTAGTTGCCAAGCTTTATCTGCTGCTTGGTTACCTGCTTGCATTAGTTCTTGTGCTAGATCGTCATTGTTAGATAGTACGCCAGTAGCGTGGTGACCTAGTGCGATGATGCACGCGCCAGTTAGGGTTGCGATATCTACAACTGATGCTGGCTCAAATTTGCCTGCGTAAGTAAGCGCGTCGCAAAGTACCAAACGGCCTTCAGCGTCAGTGTTTAGGATCTCAACCGTTTGACCAGACATAGTCGTTACGATGTCGCCTGGCTTAGTTGCATGGCCGCTTGGCATGTTTTCAGCTGCAGCAACGATACCAACAACGTTGATCGGTAGCTCCATTTCACATAGCGCAGTCATTGCACCGAATACGCTTGCCGCACCACACATATCGTACTTCATCTCGTCCATGCCAGCGCCTGGTTTCAATGAGATGCCGCCGGTATCGAAGGTAATGCCTTTACCTACAAGTACGTGTGGCTTGTCGCCTTCTTCTCCGCCTTTGTATTCCATAACAATCAGTTTGGAAGGCTGCTCAGAACCATTACCTACTGATAGTAGGCAGTGCATACCCAGTTCAGCCATCTCGTCTTCATCAACGATGGTTGCTGTTAGGCTTTCAAATTCGTCGTCTAGTTCTAGTGCTTGCTCGGCTAGGTAAGTCGGCGTACAGATGTTGCCCGGTAGGTTACCTAGGTCGCGCGCAATGCTCATGCCGTTTACGATCGCTGTACCGTCTAGAAGGGCTGTTTCTGCAATTTCTGCATCACCATCGTTAACAACTAGCGCAATCTGTTCCAGTTTTAGAGGGTCCGCTTTTTTGCTCTTAGTCTCGTCGTAAACGTAAAGCTCAGCGCCTGCCCATTCAACAACATGGCGAAGTTGGCGGTATTGATCAGCGTCATCACTCAGTTTGCAATCTAGCGCAAATGTTACGCTGCTTACGCCTGTGCCTTTAACGATGCCCATAACTGCGGTTACAGCTTTGCGTAGGTTGCGGTTGTTACGGTCTTCTTCTTTACCGAAACCAACTAGCAATACGCGCTTCGTAGTTACGCCCGGTACTTTATGAAGTAGAAGTGTTTGTGCTGTTTTGCCGCTGATATCACCTTGATTGATGATTTCGCTAATGTATCCAGAGCTGGCGCTGTCGACTGCTTTCGCTGCAGGGGATAAGTTGCCATCAGCTTCAACTGCGATGACTAGACATTCTGTTTCTAGTGACTGAATTTCACCATTTACAATTTCAAAATCCATGTTAGCTCCAAACTCACGGCCAGCAGCCGTCTAAACAAGACATTAGGTGCGGATTAAAGGATAATGCCGATACTTTAAAACTCAGTACCTAGGCTTTGACAGATAAATTCCGCTGTAAAGGCCCATAATATAAACCATTTTTGTGTCGGTAACAGTTTCGTAGGGACATAGAGTGATCGTTTTTCGTTATTTATCTCGAGAAGTACTACTCAGCATGTTGGCGGTGAGTTCGGTTTTACTCGTCATCATTATGAGTGGACGTTTTGTTAGATACCTTTCCAAGGCCGCAGCAGGTGAATTAGATCCGAGTGTGTTGTTTGCCATTATGGGGTATCGCTTACCGGGATTCCTTGAGCTGATTCTGCCCTTAGGTTTATTTCTTGGCTTCTTGCTGGGTTATGGTCGTCTTTATCTTGAGAGTGAGATGACAGTACTCGAAGCCTGCGGTATGAGCCAAAAACGATTAGTGGCTTATTCCATGGGGCCCGCGTTGCTGGTGGCTGCTGTTGTCGGTGTTTTATCCGTTTTTGTATCTCCTTACGGCGCATCTGAAACTAATAAGATCTTTGACGAACAAGAAAATCGAAGCGAATTAGAAACCCTTGTACCGGGGCGTTTTCAGAAAAATCAAAACAGTGCTCGAGTGACCTATACCGACTCTGTGGATGATAATGGTGAGCTAGGTTTGGTCTTTATGGCCGACCGAAATAAGAGCACTAAGCGTTTACAGATCACCCTAGCTGAATCAGGCAGTATGATGACTGATACTGAACGAGATCAGCGTTTCCTAGTACTAGAAGATGGCTTTCGTTATGAGGGTGTTCCAGGTCAGGCTGATTACACTGAACTAGGGTTTAAGCGTTATGGATCGGAAGTAGAGCGCAAAAACCAAGAGATCCGTTACGACAAAGTAGAGGCTTTGCCCACTTCTGTGCTTTGGGAATCGGATGAACCTAAGCATCGAGCGCAGTTGAACTGGCGTCTCTCTCTACCGGTATTGGCTATTGTGGTTACCTTATTGGCGGTGCCTTTAAGCCGTGTTAACCCTCGGCAGGGGCGTTTTGCGCGCCTAGTTCCGTCGATTATTATCTATCTTTTATACCTCACGATTCTGAGCAATATAACCAGTAAGGTAAGCGATGATGAAGCTGCGCCTATTGCAATCTGGATGGTGCATCTTGTGTTTGCTCTATTTGCGCTCAATATGATTCTTTTTGGCCGTTTCTGGAGTCGGGTCTTTAACCAAATTCCTATGCCGACTTTGCGCATGCCATGGAGTAAGAAAACATCATGAAGCTATTAGATCTGTATATCGCGCGTCATGTCTTAGGCGGCTTCTTGGTGGTTCTGCTGGTGGTTGCAGGGCTAGATATGTTGTTTGCTCTGGTGGAAGAGCTTAAAGATGTTGAAGGTAGTTATACCTTCGCTGCTGCGGTTGAGTATTCTCTGCTAACCTTGCCGCGCCGTATCTACGAGTTTATTCCTCTCTCAAGCTTGATCGGCTGCTTGTTGGGTTTGGGTATCCTTGCTTCAAGCTCTGAACTTACGGTTATGCGCGCAGCAGGTATCTCGACTTTAGGGATTATCCTATCTGTTATGAAACCGGTATTGCTGATTATTGCGTTTGCATTAGGCCTTGGTGAATTCGTTGTTCCCCATACCGAGCAGCAGGCGCAGAGTCACCGCCAAGTCATGCAAACTGGCAGTAGTGCAATTAATGATGCCAGCCGTGTTTGGCATCGTGATGAACGTACCTTCTTACATATTAATGCGGTAATTCCGGATGGGTCAGTGCGTGGTGTTAGCCGCTACGAGTTCAATGAAGACCTCACTCTTGCACGTTCTAGCTTTGCTAAAAGAGGAACTTATGAAGATGGTAAATGGGTGCTTACTAATGTTCGAGAGACTCGTTTCCCGTCAGTAGAGGATAGAGCAACGCCAGCTACATCAGCAGTGACTACTAAAACTTTGAAGTCCGAAGTTTGGGAAAGTGGTTTAACCCCAGAATTGTTAAAAGTGGTAATGGTTGAGCCTACAAACTTATCGATGAGTGGTTTGCTCTTTTATAGTGACTATCTAAAAGAACAAGGTTTAGCTTCCTCGCAATATCGTGTTGCGTTTTGGAATAAGCTTTTGCTTCCATTAGCCGTTTTTGCTTTGGTATTGGTCGCTGTGTCTTTCATCTTTGGCCCACTGCGAAGCGTAACCCTCGGACAGCGCTTGATTACCGGAATAATCGTCGGCCTTGCCTTTAAACTCACACAAGACATTCTCGGCCCAACCAGTGCTGTATTTGGATTTGCGCCGTTTGTTGCGGTGATTATCCCGATTCTGATTTGTGCAGGGTTTGGTTTCTGGTTGCTTAATAGGGCTAAGTAAGGCGAGCGAAGCGCGGCTAAACCCTGCTAAAGTCAGTGAAAAACCGTACAGGCTAAGGGAAGAAGCATCCTAAACAGCGATTGAAATAGTTTGGGAATTTTAAATAGTCATTAGCAACAAGGAGGTTGTTATGAGCTTTGAAAGACTTCACGTCTGGAAGAAAGCTTGTAATTTGAGTTGTGAGCTTTATCAGCATTTTGCTAATTGTAGGGATTTCGGGTTTAAAGATCAGATTACCCGAAGTGGTTTATCTATCCCCAGTAATATTGCAGAGGGTTTTGAACGAGGTTCAGAGAAAGAAAAGAGAAAATTCCTTTTCTATGCTCGAGGATCAGCTGCTGAGCTACGTACTCAAATACTTATTGGCTGCCAAGTAGGGTTTGTTGAGCCTAGTTTGGCTGAAAAGTGGTCAGCGGAGCTGTTTTACATTAAGAAAATGATCAATACATTAATCCAGCAATGTGGAGATTAATGTATTGCCTTTCGCTGCCTTTCGCTGCCTTAGCCTGTTTTTAGCTGTATTAAGCTGGTTTTATCTGCCTTATTCCAAAATCCTCGCATTCTTCGGCAGCTCTACCACATGTGTGCCTGACGCTAGGTCATGCCATGTCATCTTCTGTTTGTTGATAAACATCCAAAGAAAGCCTGCGCCGAAAGCGGAGAGGGAGATGATACCTACGATGTAGCGTATTAGGGATTGAGTGAAGTTAAGGCGGTAGCCTTCTGAGGTTTGTACGCGCAAACGCCACGCGAGCATGCCAAGGGTTTGACCGTTGCGCATCCAGAAGAAGGAAAGGAACA
This sequence comes from Neptuniibacter sp. PT8_73, assembly GCF_047778045.1. Classification (GTDB taxonomy): domain Bacteria; phylum Pseudomonadota; class Gammaproteobacteria; order Pseudomonadales; family Balneatricaceae; genus Neptuniibacter. The sequence goes on along the minus strand of NZ_CP180545.1, from coordinate 3,147,545 downwards.
GGTAAACGATGATAAATAGAGCGGACTGATACACGGCAAAGTAAGGGCTGGTATCTAGGGCTTCGCCGCCGTTGATGGTCATAAGCACACCGGTAGAGACCATTAATAGGGCTGCGACTAACATCAGGTCGTAAACAAAAGCACCTAAGCGTTTTAGTGGGCTGGCGATTTTGATATCGGCATAAGTTTCTTTAAAGGCTCGGCTCATTTTATCAATACACGTGTAGGGTCGAGTTCAATACTGGGCTTAACTTGCTGGATCGCGAAAAATGCCCGCTAAAAGTGATCTTTCTAGATTCGGATTTTACATGGAAAGAGCTATGCTTCGCCACCCGCGGGCGATTAGGCAATAAAAAAGGCGATCAGATGATCGCCTTTTTTAAATTTGGTAGCGCTTATTCTGCAATGTACGTTTTACGGTATTCAGCAGCTAATGCTTTGGCTTCTTCAAGCTCGCTTGGGTTCAGTTTCATTACCAAACGCTTTTCAATAGCTTGTGCAGTTTTGTTACCCAATTCAGCAGCATTGTGCATCCAAGCGTAAGCTAGGATATTTGTATCCTGATCTTTCTGAGAACCGTGGTTGTTAGAGTAAAGCGTACCTAAGAAGAACATCGCGTCAGTGTGACCTTGGTTAGCCGCTTTACGGTACCAACGTTCTGCTTCTTCGAAGTTTTGCTCTACACCTGTGCCGAAGTTGTAGCAGCGGCCAATATTGTGTTGTGCAGCTACGTAGCCTTGATCGGCAGATTTAAGATACCACTCGATCGCCATATCTGCGTTACGTGACAGGCCATAACCGAATTCTGCCATCTCACCCAAACGGTTTTGTGCTTGAGCATCGCCAGATTCAGCAGCAGGTTGAACGGTTTTTAGTTCAACTTTGTATTCTTTGTCTTTTAGCGCACGTAGGCTGTTTACGTTAGCCATATGACCTTGAGAAGCACCGCGCTTGTAGTAACGGCGTGCTTTAGCTTCATCTACCTCAACACCCCAGCCATTTTCATACATCTGACCAAGCATATTGAGTGCATCTGGGTCGCCTTCTTTTGCCAGTGGCTTCAGCTCTTCAAGTGCTGTTGCGTAGTCTTGCTTGTCAAAGGCTAAAGAGCCTTTGCCTAGATCGGCTGCCATCAGGTTCGTTGTACCAATGCTCAGCATTAGACTTGTAGCTAAAAGAATCTGTTTCTTCATCGAGTGTTGCCCGCATAAATTAGTTTGGGTTCGAGAGAGGCCGACGATTATACCTATATTGGAAAAAATTTGTTTGCTCCAAGTCGTATTTACCTCACCCGCACTTTATAAATGACAATTGTCTGTATATAAAGTTTTGTTAAGCACTCTCTAATGTATTGTTTTTTCTGCAAAAAGAAGTGCTTTTTATTAGTCAGATACTAATTTTTGTACCTACACTAGATTGGAAGTGATGATTATATAAAAGATATTTTTTAAATACATTATTTATTTCTTGTGTTTGGATCGACTGGTATAAGCACTGATATCAATGTTTTTACCTGCTGATCTAGGTAGCATCCCTTGATTGCTTGATCTTATTCGAATTGGTTGATGTATGAATTTGAATGCTATTGAAATAGAGGCAGCACCGTTAAAGGCGATTCTTACGCCGAGTGTTATTACAGTTGCACCGGATTCTCCTTTAAAAACTGTGCTGGCGCTCATGCAAGAACATTCGATTAGTAGCGTTGTTGCTATAGACGATTCCGCTAAACCTGTAGGCATCTTCACCGAGAAAGATGCTATTCGTTTAATGCTTGATGATCAGGCTATCTCATCTTTAAGTATGGCTGAGGTTATGAGTCAGCCTGTCATCACTGTTTCCTCTAATCTTGGTTATGCCAAGGCGTACCAAACGATGTCTGAAAATAGTGTTAGGCATCTTGTGGTCGTTGATAGTGATGGGCAGTTGTTGGGTCTTGTCAGTGAAGGTGATTTTCTTCATCACATGGGGATGGAGTATTTAGTTGAGCTAAAGACTGTAGCCAATTCCATGAGTTGCCGGGTAAAAGGGGTCAACCCTGAAGAATCTTTGGCGACGGTGCTCTCTACTATGAATACCGAACACATAAGTTGTGTGGTCGTTGTTGAGAAGGGTTGTCCGGTTGGTATCTTGACCGAGCGGGATATGGTTCGGTTAGCAACTGAGCATCTTGATATAGAAAAGGTAAAAGCTATTGATGTGATGGCTTCGCCTTTGTTGACGGTCCTACCTGATCTGCCTCTACAAATCGCTAGTCGTATGATGGAGAGCAATCATATACGCCGCCTTGTAGTAGTCGAACATGATGGTTCGCTGAAAGGCATTCTTACGCGACACGATATCGCAAAATCCCTTCAAGGCTCCTACATAGAGTACCTGCAAGAAACGTTGGAACGTAAAAGCCGGGATCTAGTAAATACAGAAGCACGTTTGCGAGATATTGAGCAACGCGATTTTTATCAAAGTTTGGTTGAGCAGGTCAGTGATGCTATCTACATTATTGATGCTGATGATGGCCGGATTCTAGATGCCAACGAGAGCGCCTCTGAAAGCCTAGCTATGTCGCATACGGACTTGCTAAGTTTGCGGGTCGTTGATTTGACGACGGAAAATGATTCTCTTAATGATTGGTTAGAACACCATATTTCCGAACTTAAGAAAAAAGAGGAACAGTTAATAACGACAGAACATAGACGCTTGGATGGCACTATCTTCCCAGTCGAAATTAAGTCGCGCTTAGTTCGCTTTGGGCATAAAGACTATGTTGTTGCTATCGCGCGTGATCTGACTGAACGGTTCCAAGCGATAGATTCTATTCGTGATAGTGAACAACGCTTTAGAGTCTTGTTTGAGCAGTCACCTGTTCCTATGGCTTATGTTGGATTTGATGGAAAATTGATTAGCCTTAATAAAGCCTTCACAACAACATTAGGCTATTCAGCAAAACACCTACCCGATTTAGATACCTGGTTTTCCTTAGCTCATCCCGATCTACAATACCGTAAAGAAGCGCGTGAGCGTTGGTATGGTGCTATTGAACGAGCGCGTATAACCGATCATAAAATCCCCTTAAGTGAATATAAGATTACCTGCTTGGGGGGAAAGCAGAAACTGATTAACGCATCGGGTATCACCACTGAGTGTGGTTTCTTGGCCATTTTAGAAGATGTTACAGAGCGTAAGAACCAAGAAGATCGGTTACGTCAGGCGGCTGCCGTGTTTGGCAGTACCACAGAGGGGGTGATGATCACTTCGGCTGCAGGCGTTATTCAGCGTGTAAATGAAGCGTTTTGTCGTTTAACAGGGTATGACAGCGAAGAGGTTATTGGGCAACCCGCTAAAATTCTGCAGTCAGGTCGCCATGATGAGCAGTTTTATGCGGTGATGTGGGAGAGTTTGAGAGAAAAAGGCAGTTGGCAGGGAGAGATCTGGAATCGTCGCAAGGATGGTGCGGTTTATCCCGAGTTGTTGAGTATTAGTCAGGTTACAGATGGTCAACAAAAGGTTACTCACTATGTAGGTGTATTCTCTGATATATCCAAACTAAAGGAATCAGAGCAGAAACTTAATTACTTAGCTCATCATGACATGTTGACGAATTTACCCAATCGTCTGATGTTGCAATCGCGACTGGAACAATCCTTAGCGGTCGCAAAGCGAAACGGTAGGCAACTAGCATTATTGTTGCTGGATCTAGATCGCTTTAAAGATGTGAACGATAGCTTCGGCCATGCGGCAGGGGATGAGTTATTACAGCAGGTAGCTGCGCTTCTAAAAGAGCGCTTGCGACAAGTTGATCTGGTTTGTCGTATGGGCGGAGATGAATTTGCTCTATTACTGGATGATATCCAGCATCCAGAAGATGCAGGCCTTGTCGCTAATGAAATGATCGAGGCAATTAGTAAGCGTTGGACATTAAGTAATGGACGCGATGTTGCTATCGGTGGCTCTGTTGGTATTAGTATCTACCCGACGCAAAGTGAAGATGCTGAGGCATTGCTTCAGCATGCAGATGCTGCATTGTATCGTGCTAAAAGCGAAGGGCGTGGCTGTTTTCATTACTTTACGGAAGAGCTTACCCATGATGCCCGCAGCAGGTTAGAGCTTGAAGCCCGACTCTCTCGGGCGATTGATAATCAGGAACTCGAAGTTTTTTATCAGCCGCAAATCGATTTAGCTTCAGGAGAACTCGTTGGTGCCGAAGCGCTTGTACGTTGGCAAGATCCAGAGAAAGGCTTGATTGGTCCCGCCGATTTTATTCCATTAGCGGAGCAAACCGGTTTGATTAATCCAATAGGTCGATTTGTTCTTAAGCAAAGTTGTTCACAGCTCAAATCATGGTTGGATAAGGGGTATAAGCCTATCTCCATGGCTGTAAATTTATCTACTGTGCAGTTACGCCACACCGATATATGTCATTTAGTGACAAATGTACTGGAGCAAACGGGATTGCCAGCGCAGTATCTGGAATTGGAGATTACCGAAAGCGCTATGATGGAGAGGGAGCAGGAATTCATTGACCTGCTTCATCGACTGCGTGAGCTCGGCGTTAAAGTTGCTATTGATGATTTTGGTACGGGGTATTCTTCGCTCGCTTATCTTAAAAAATTCCCGATTGATGTCCTGAAAATTGATAAATCCTTTGTCGAGGATATTCCTCAAGATAAAGACGATATGGTGATTGCTGCGACTATAGTTGCTATGGGGCACAGCTTAGGTTTTAAAGTCTTAGCTGAAGGCGTAGAGACTGAGGAGCAGCTAGAATTCTTGCAAAGTAAGGCCTGTCACTATTATCAAGGCTACCTCAGTAGTCGGCCCGTTCCTTATCTCCAGTTTGAAAAAATGCTGATGAAGCCCCAATAGCATTAGCCTTTGGGCTAAAAATGGCCGTTTTTGAAAAGAAGGAGCGTGAACGGTCGGTTAGGTTTCTGCTAATCTAATTTAGTGAAAGAGAAAACAGTACCTGCTGTATTGAGGTTTTAGTTGTTGAGCCCTAAAGCACTATCATCATCGTTTAGCCATTTCTTAAGACGATTTAGCCTGGTAGCCATTCTTGCATCGATTGTCTTATTGCTGTTGAGTGGTTATGCCGCAAGTAAACTCTATGAGCGTTATGTAGTTCGTTTAGCTGAATCTAACGCAATAAATCTTACAGAAGCTATTTTCACAACTTATCAATCTGATCTGAATTCTGCGCTCAATTCTGCGCCGCTCTTGCCGCCGCAACTATTAGCCCTGAATAAGACTCTAAGGGATTTTATTCAGCCTTATGGCATTGTGAAAATTAAGCTTTTTGCTCCAAGTGGAATCATTATTTACAGCACTGATCTTAGTATTATCGGTAAAGATGCGAGCGCTAATGAGATGTTGCAACAGGCTTTGATTAGGGGAGCTAGCTCTAATATTCAAAGAAAAGACCAAATTAGGGATCTGGCTAATGAAACCCGCTTTGATGTCGATGTAGTTGAAAGCTACGTTGCTATGAGAAACCAGAAGGGTGTGCTAATCGGTGTCTTTGAAATCTACCAAGATACCTCTGGTTTTAGAGGGGAGGTGCAGCAAGGCATTATACTGTTTGTCGGTGTGTTAGCGATCATCCTACTCAGCGTTTTTGGAACGGCCTATGTGTTTATGCGTAAAGCTGTGAAGAAAATGATCTATCAACAAGAGATGTTAGAGGAATTAGCTACGGTTGATGCGGTGACCGGACTTTATAATCGTGCTGAGATTACGAGACGGATGGAGGCTGAATGGCAACGTTATAAGCGTTCTACCTCAAAACAAACTAGTTTTGCTTTACTCATGTTAGATCTTGATCACTTTAAGAGAGTAAACGATAACTATGGCCATCAGGTAGGGGATAAGCTTCTACAGTTAGTAGCTCATCGGCTGATGGGTGAACTGCGTTCATATTCATCGATTGGTCGATATGGAGGGGAGGAATTTATTGCTTTGATTCCTGATATCTCTTATGTAGCTGCGCAGCAAGTGGCAGAAAGGTTGCAACGCTTGGTTTCCCAATCAGAATATGCTCTGTTTGGCCATAAGCTGTCTATTTCTATAAGCATAGGCTTTGCTGTAGCTGAACCGACAGACCTGAATTTAGATGCTTTGATTAAAAGGGTGGACGATGCTCTGTATGAAGCGAAAAGGAGTGGTCGTAGTTGCGTAGTTGGTGCTGTTGGTGCAACACCTGAGAAAGTAGTTATCAAAGGTAAGAAAGTTTAAATCATTCATTAATGGTGGATGCGGGTTCCGCATCCACCGTCACCTCTTTTATTTTCTTTCAATCAGATCTAACTTTCTTACGTCTGATTGGCTTCTTCTAGATCCATTTCTACCTTTTTATGTGTGTTCACGATAGTTGATCTGTTCAACTGATACCAATCGACATTTCGCGTTGTTAGCATCGAAACGGCCAGTGTTGCAAAGATTAGTATAGAACCCATCAATAAGGCGAACCCCTCAGAGGAAATGATCATATAAAGCAAGCCATAGAGCCCTGCGATACCTGTAGCAAACCAATAGCCACGGGCTCTGCTTTGTAAGACTGCACTGAGATATAACCCGAGCAGTAAACAGCAAGCAATTGTGGCAATAATATAAGCCCAGAAGAAGGCGATATGTTCGCTCAGAGAAACTAAAAGTAAGTAGAACAGCGCTAACTCCAAGCCCACCATGCCGTATTGGATGACATGAATTTGAAGATTCTTTAGTACTTCAAATAGAAAGAACAGCATAAAAGTGACAGCGATAAACAGTAAACCGTACTTTATAGATCGTTCCGCTTGAGAATACATATCGATAGGATCGATAAAGTCAGTACCTACAGAGTGGCTCGTGAAATCACAGTAGTTGCTATTTTGACACTCTTTTAGCACCGACTCTAAGTCACCGGCAAAAGGCGAGGTTTTCCAGTTCGCTTGGAAGCCAGTATCTTCAACGGTGTAATCAGTAGGTAGATGCCGGCCGTTAAAACTCGGGTGTGGCCAATCGGAACTCATGCTGATAGAGCTATTATCTCCAGCAGGTGTGATCATCAAGCGCTCCATCCCTTTAATCTGTAGATTAAAGAAAAAATGCGTCGTTTCGCTTTCATCAGCCCATGAACCTAGTTCAGCATGAATCCCCTGAGTCGATGACTTTAAACCGCTGCCAGCGGCAAAGCTTAGACTGCTGCCATTCCAATCTGACGTTGGTTCAGAAACGATGCCGCGCATATCTGAAATCAAAATGCTGAGTTTTGCATCGCCCCAAGAGAGATAACCTTTATATTTAGCTTCTTGCTCTTGTTGGTATTTGTGTAGCTTCGTACGCTGAAATGAGCCTGACATCTCCACGGTACCGTTATACACAGGTATCTGATAAATACCGCGATTACGGGTGGAATTGTTTATATTTACTTGGCTATCGAATTGGTTTGGTAATAGCAGGTATTGCCCTTGTTTCTTCTTGTGGACTAATAAATAGCTTTTTGTTTTATCGTTCCATTGCTTTTCAGTGTATTCAAGCTGCCAAGGGATGATCATCACAGGACCTGTTATGGTCTGATTCCCTGTCCATTTACTTGCGATATCACGTGTAACTTGATCTCGATAATTCATACGCTCATAGATAACCCCTTGTTCCAATAACAAAGGGATCCACAAAAGCAGGCCTAAAAAGCCAATGACGATGAGTTTTAAGGTGATTTTCTTAGACATCATCTCTCTCCATAACTGATTTATAGAGCAAAGTTTAAAAAGGGCGTATGGGGAGCTGATGTGAGAAATGTGTGTTTTGTGTGTGGAAAATGCACTTACTTCACATTGAGTAAGGCCTGTAGCAGAATGCTAGGAGTTTTGTGATTGCTTCAGGAAGAACGATTAAATATAAGTGCAAATGGATTTGTTTTTCTCTTTATCCACTGCCTTCCCTGTTTCCTCCTTCTTATTCTTTAGCGCGTTAATCCAATGTTTAAGGAAGGGTAGATCTGTATGAATGGAATTTTTGAGAAGAAAAAAATAGCCCAAGTGATTCTTGGCGGGGCGTTTGTAGCGTTGGTCGGTTGTGATAGTAAAACCCCTGAGTCTGAAGCCGCCCTAGCTCCTGAAGTTGAAAATCAGGAGGTGCAAACAAAGAAGGTAAAAGCACCAACGTATACCGCTACAGCTTTAACGCGTTCAGCGTGGTTACGCGAGCAACTTCCCGAAACTGCTTTCTTCTACGCACGAATTCCTTCACTTTGGGATTTGGCTTCTTATAAAGATGACAGTTTTAAATTCGCTCATGGTAACAAGGCTTATTTAAAAGAGATTAAAAAAATCCAAGAGGCGAGTGCTAAGTGGTTTAAAAAAGGGGAGGCTGATATTGAAACATTGCTAACTCTGCTTGGTAGTCAAATGGATGGCCCGGTTGAAGTTGTTGCTTATGGGCAAGACAATCAACCTCAGTTGCTAATCAGTTCTCATGTTCGTTTTACTCAGGAAAAAGAGCTAAAAGCGATTATCGAATTGCTGATCAGCAAGCGTGTGATTATTGATGAGCTTGAACCTATGCAAAATGGTGCAGGTGTCTTGATGACTAAAGCTGCGCCTCTTGCTTATAAATGGGATCAAAACCTAGGCCGTTTGAATCTGATGTTAAACCTTCAAGGAGCTGACTCTACCAGCCTTGATAGCGCTTTTTCTGCTTTAAAACCAAACCCTACTAGTCCTATGTTTAGTAATGAGCAGGTGATGGATGATAGTCATAAAGGCCTGTATTTATGGTTTAACAATCAGTTGGCATCACCGGTATACCAGCCTCTACTGCCACCTGACGCAGCAATGCCTATGGCAGCGATGGGTGCACATCAGATCGAAACAGTTGCGGCAAGCTGGGGGGTTAGTAACGGCAAAGGTCGCTTAAAAGTCCAATTGGATGCACCAAGCGAAAGTATGGTGCGCCAGTTTATTCCTGCGAATAAAAACAGTTATCCAATCAAAACTGCCGGCAAGCCCGGACTTGCGCTTTCTTTGAGTTTACCCGCTTATAGCGATTTTAAGCGTTTGGAGATGATGGCTGGTGGGTTGAATAACAATAAGTACCAAGAGAGCAAAGCAAAGGCCTCTGAGGCATTGGGTTACCCAGTTGATAATTGGTTTAAAGCGATTGGGCCTGAGGTTGTTTTGATATCCGATCAAGCGGGGAGTATTTGGGCTGTTCGCCTGCGTAGCCCGGAAGAATTCAATAAGATCATGACGGCGACCAAGGCATGGCCTTCTGCGCGCTATGAAAGTCGCAATATTAATGGCCAAGAGATCCATCACTTAAAATTGCCTTCCATGTATTCTTCTGCTGAAGAAGAGATGGCGGCAGATAAGAATTTTTCACCTCTACTTGCTGACCTAATTACTAAAATTGGTACTCACCTTTATTGGCAACAAGAGGGTGAGTTTTTGATTATGGCGGACCTCCCTCAAGTGCTATTTGATCGTCAGGCTATGCTTTCAGATCAGACCTTGGAGCAGTGGTTGGTAGAAGAGCAGCGTCAGGATATCTCTGCTAGTACTTTTGCCTTCTCAGGTAACATCCGGAATGCACCACGCCGTATTTATTACTACTACCTAAACGGTCTGCAAGCTTTGGGTGATCTGACTAATGCGAATCAGGACTTATTAGGTCTGCCGTCTGCTGGTCAGTTGCAGCTAGCGAAGCAAGGGACCTTTGGTGTGCAGTTAGACTCGTCTGATAAAAAACTGGCAATGGAATTCACCTTTGAGTCTTCGCCAGCAGATATTGTTCTAGCGGGTGAAGGTGCTGCGACAATTGCTGCAGTAGGTGTTATGGCTGCCGTGGCAATCCCTGCGTATGATGAATATACAAAACGAGCTCAGATTGCAGAGGTCTATTTTGCTAGCTCTGAAGTGCGACGCAAGTTAGAGCAATTTCACCGTGATTCAGGACGATTCCCAAATGAACAAGAAATGGGTAAATTCTATGATGACTTCTATTGGGACTATCCAATTGATGATATAGAGGTAGAACCTGATACTGGCATTGTGTATATCTCATTTGAAAAAGATATTAGAGAGCATTCTGGTGAGGTTTTAGAGCTTCATCCTGATCTAACTAATGCGGGGATTAGCTGGTACTGTGAAGCTGAGTATATACCTCGTAAACACATGCCGGCTGAGTGCAGATAACACTCAATGGCGGGAGAAAAAGCTGCTTTAGGGCAGCTTTTTTATTGCTTGTTGGTCCGTGTTTTTAGTTTATTTAGGAAAGTGAAACTTCGCCTCTACACCTGTTTTATCTCTGTTTTTTAACGCGATGGTCGCATGATGTAGTTGGGCGATTTGCCGTACAAAACTTAAGCCTAAACCTGTACTTTTCTGACCTGTATTTGGCCGCGGCAATGAGTAGAAACGGTTCCATATTTGGGCTAAGGCATATTCAGGAATGCCGCTACCTTGATCGCTAATGATAAGTTCGATACCGCTGTCTAAAGCGTTTAAATGGATCTCAATCTGACTGTTATCAGGGCTGAAGTCTATCGCATTATCCAGAAGTCCTCTGATTGCTTGTGCAAGTAGTAGGGGATCACCAGCTATCTTAACGTTTTCATCCAGTTCCAAGTATATATTGATCTGCCGCTGTTGCTTTAGGGAGAGAGAGATCTGTTCGCACTCATGTTGAATGAGCTGTGTTAAATCAACTTGTTCAGGGCTCTCGAGCGCAGCACGATTTTCTAAACGCGCTAGTGATAATACTTTATCCACAAGTGCTTTTAGACGCTCAGTTTGTGTCTCTATATTCTGAGCTAGCTGTTGCTGCATCTCTTTATTATCGACAACAGCAATTAACTCAGCAGCTCCCTGTAATGTGGTAAGGGGGCTTTTCATCTCATGGGTGAGGCTGAGCGTGTATTCCTCTAT